>NZ_BAABWK010000001.1:1235910-1564321 GCF_040362765.1 Pyruvatibacter sp. HU-CL02332 | reverse complement strand
TGCAGATCCTGGCGTCCGCAAGTGCGGGCGAAGTGATGCGCGATGGCGTGCAAGTTGCCATTCTCGGGCCACCGAATGTGGGCAAGTCCAGTCTGATGAACCGGCTGGCGCGCCGGGAGGCTGCAATCGTCTCAGATATTTCCGGCACCACGCGCGACATAATTGAAGTGCGGCTTGATCTGGCCGGAATCCCTGTGGTTCTGGCGGATACAGCCGGGTTGCGGGACACTGACGATCCGGTGGAGCGCGAAGGCATTGCGCGCGCAAAGTCGAAAGCCGCCGCCGCTGATATTGCTTTGTGGGTCTGTGATCTCAGCAACGCTCAGGATCCCGTGTGGCCGGAGGGTCTTGAAACGGCCCGCCGGCTGGTGATTGGCAACAAGGCTGACATTGCGGGTGAGCGAGACGGGCAGCCCTGCGACCTGCGCCTGTCTGCGACCACGGGAGAGGGGCTTGATGCCCTCGAGGCCTGGCTGGCGGATGCCGCGCGGGATCTGGCCGGGGGCTCCGGGGGATCCGCCGTTGTAGGGCGTGCCCGGCAGGCGGCGGCTCTGGGGGAGGCTGCGGACGCATTGCAGCGGGGCCTTGATGAGGCTCGCCAGGAAGCGGGCAGCGAGGCGGCGCTGGTGAGCGAGGAACTGCGGATGGCCCTGCGAGCGCTCGGTCGTCTGGTGGGCACGGTGGATGTTGAAGACGTGCTCGACGTGATCTTCCGCGACTTCTGTATCGGGAAATAGCGTTAAGACCTGTTAACCGGTGTTAACGCGGCATTAACCCCCCACAGGTGTTTCATGGGGAACCGCCGATGATTCACAGCAACAGGGCCTCAATGTTTCACGTGAAACAAATGGAGTCCAAAGCTGTGGATAAAGATGGCTTTTCCCCTGTCTGCGTCCTTTAGTTTGCCGCCCTATTGCGCTATGCACCGCTCCCATGACCCTGATGCCCAATATCATCGCGCCTGCTGACGGCGCCCGCTTTGACGTGATCGTCATTGGGGGCGGTCATGCGGGCTGTGAAGCTGCCGCTGCCGCTGCCCGCATGGGCGCGCAGACGGTGCTGGTGACCCATCGGGCGGACCGCATCGGTGAGATGTCCTGCAATCCGGCCATTGGCGGTATCGGCAAGGGGCATCTGGTCCGGGAGATCGATGCTCTGGATGGTCTGATGGGGCAGGTGGCTGACAAGGGCGGCATTCAGTTCCGGATGCTGAACCGGCGCAAGGGTCCAGCGGTGCGGGGGCCGCGTGCCCAGGCGGATCGGGCGCTGTATCGAAACGCCATGCAGCAGGCCATCGGTGAGACCGATAATCTCAGCGTTGTAGAAGCGCCGGTGGAAGACCTCATTGTGACGGACCGGACGGTGTCCGGCGTTGTTCTGGATGATGGCCGCCGCTTGCACGGGGCAGGGGTGGTTCTGACCACCGGGACCTTCCTGCGCGGCATCATTCATATGGGTCAGGTCAAATCGTCCGGGGGGCGCATCGGTGACGCGCCTGCCATTGGTCTGGCGGAAACGCTTGACCGTTTTGAACTCAATCTGGGCCGACTCAAGACTGGCACCCCACCCCGGTTGGACGGGCGGACCATAAGGTGGGAATCGCTTCCGGAACAAAAGGGTGATGTGCCGCCAGAGCCGTTTTCGTCGCTGACGACGGAAATCACCCAGCAGCAGATCAGCTGCTATGTCACCGGCACCACGGAAGCCACCCACGAGATCATTCGCGCCAATCTGGATCGTGCGCCGCTTTACTCCGGCCAGATTGAGGGCACCGGCCCGCGATACTGCCCGTCAGTAGAGGACAAGGTGGTCCGCTTTGCCGAGAAAGACCGACACCAGATCTTCCTGGAGCCTGAAGGTCTGGATGACCATACGGTCTATCCCAATGGCATTTCGACATCGCTGCCGGAAGACGTGCAGCTTGCGATGCTGACCACCATTCCCGGGCTTGAAGAAGCCCGGATGATCCAGCCGGGCTATGCCATTGAATATGACTATGTGGACCCCCGTGAACTGTCAGCCGGATTGGCCGTCAAATCGGTACCGGGACTGTTTCTGGCAGGCCAGATCAACGGCACCACCGGGTATGAGGAAGCAGCCGCGCAGGGGCTGGTTGCGGGTCTCAATGCGGCGCGTCTTGCCAGTGGTGGTGAGGCCATCAGCTTTGAGCGCTCCAATTCCTATATCGGCGTCATGATTGATGATCTGGTGACGCGGGGTGTCAGCGAGCCCTATCGGATGTTTACCAGCCGGGCCGAATATCGGCTGAGCCTGCGGGCGGATAACGCAGATCAACGCCTGACGGAGCAGGGCGTCGCCCTTGGCTGCGTCGGGTCTGAGCGGGCGCATCACTTTGCCCATAAGCGTGCCGCCCTTGATGCCACGCGTGCCCGTCTGGAAGCCCTGACAATGATCCCGCGGGAAGCAGCGGAGCATGGGCTGAAGATCAATCAGGATGGTGTCCGACGCACTGCCTTTGAGATGCTGCGGTACAAGGAAGTGGATATGGCCTGGCTTGGCCGTGTCTGGCCTGAGCTGCAGGGGATAGATCCGGCTGTGGCATCGCAGATGGAAATTGAGGGCGGCTATGCGGTCTATCTCGAGCGGCAGGCCTCAGACATCAAAGCCTTTGAACGCGACGAGAATGTGCGATTGCCCGCAGGCCTTGATTACACCACGGTTCCCGGCCTTTCGATTGAGTGCCAGCAGAGGCTGACACGGGTGCAGCCGGCAACCCTTGGGCAGGCTGCCCGGGTTGAGGGTGTTACGGCGGCGGGCATCACAGCATTGCTGATGCATCTGCGGTCCCGGCCGGCTGGCTCGGGCGTTGCAGCGGAATAATCCCCCGCCGGGGCATTTCCTGTGGATAAAGGTCTGCAAGTGACTGACGTAGAATCCCTTTCCGGCCTGGCCGCTGTTTCACGTGAAACACGGGAGAGGCTTGAGACCTATCAGGCACTGCTCGTCAAATGGCAGGCGTCCATCAACCTCGTGGCACCCTCCACAGTGGACACGGCATGGGAGCGGCACTTCGCGGATTCAGCCCAGCTGCTCGCCCACGCCCCTGACGACATCAAGCTGTGGCTCGACGTTGGCAGCGGGGCCGGCTTTCCGGGTCTCGTGATGGGCATCATGATGATGGAAACTCATCCGGGTGCGGAAGTTGTTCTGATCGAAAGCGACACCCGCAAATGTGCCTTCCTGCAGACCGTCATTGCACAGACGAAAGCACCTGTTCGGGTGCTGCCAATGCGGGTTGAAAAGGCGGCTGAAAGTGTGGTCGAAAAGGTGGGCCGCTACCCGGACGTGATCTCGGCCAGGGCGGTAGCGCCACTGCCAAAACTGCTCGAAATGATTGCGCCCTTTTGGTCACAGGATTCCACTGGTCTCTTTATGAAGGGACGAGATGTAGTGTTGGAATTGACCGAAGCCGCAAAATGTTGGACGATCAAGGCCTCTCAAGCCCCAAGTATTACTGCCGGGGATGGGGTCATACTCAAGCTGGAGGAGCTTGCCCGTGTCCGCGCCGAAAGAGCCAACTGATCAGATTTCAGCACCTGCTGCAGGCCAGTCTGACAATACCCCAATTGACCTGTCCGCGATCCGCGCTGCGGTCCAGCCAGGGCAGCCCCGTGTGCTTGTTCTGGCCAACCAGAAAGGCGGCGTCGGCAAGACCACGACAGCCATCAATCTGGGCACCGCGCTGGCCGCTGTCGGCGAACGGGTGCTGGTTGTCGATCTTGATCCCCAGGGCAATGCATCAACCGGTCTTGGCGTTGATCGCAACAGCCGCCCGGTGACGGCCTATGAGGTGTTGATCGGCGAGGCTGAAATCAAAGACGCCACGATCGAGACAACCGTTCCGGGTCTGTCACTCGTTGCCTCCTCCATGGATCTGCTGGGTGCAGAACTTGAGCTGGCTGATTTCGAGCAGCGCTCACATCGCCTCGACAACGCGCTTGATGCTTTCACGTCATCTGAAGCAGGCCGCGCTTACTCTTATGTATTGGTGGATTGTCCGCCGTCGCTCAATCTGCTGACCATCAATGCCATGGTCGCAGCCGACGCCATTCTGGTTCCGCTGCAATGTGAGTTCTTTGCCCTCGAAGGTCTGAGCCAGCTGCTCCACACGGTCGAGCGGGTGCGCACAAGTCTCAATCCTGATCTTGAGATTCAGGGCATCGTCCTCACCATGTTCGACAAGCGGAACAATCTGTCTGATCAGGTGGCCGCCGATGTGCGCGAATATATGGGCGACAAAGTTTACCGCACGGTGATCCCGCGCAATGTGCGCATCTCCGAGGCGCCGAGTTTTGGCAAACCGGCACTTGTCTATGACTACAAATGTGCTGGCTCCAAAGCCTACATGAAACTGGCTTCCGAGCTCATTCAGCGTGAGCGTGACATCAAGCACGCCGCCGCCTGAAAGGGCGACCCGGCACCGGAACCTGAGACCGAAACATAAGCAGGCGACAGCAAAGTAGGGCCAGGCCATACCTGTGCTCAGGCCAAGATCGCAGCGACTTAAGGATACGAAAAAATGGCGGCAGACGAGGGAAAACGACGCGGACTGGGACGTGGGCTTGCGGCTCTGATCGGAGACGATGCGCCTGCGGCCAAGCGTGCCGGTCAGCCCGCAGCGACCATCAGCCCCAACACGGTGCCGATCGAATTTTTGAAGGCCAATCCGTATCAGCCGCGCCGAGATTTCACGAAGGAAGATCTGGCTGACCTGACGGCATCCGTTGCCGAGAAGGGTGTCATTCAGCCCATCGTGGTGCGGCCGGTTTCAGGCGCGACGAACTCATTCGAGATTGTTGCCGGTGAACGTCGCTGGCGTGCTGCCCAGGCTGCGAAGCTTGATCGCGTACCGGTGGTGGTTCGTGATCTCAGCGATGCCGAGACCCTCGAAATTGCGATCATCGAAAACGTCCAGCGTGCCGACCTCAATCCGATTGAAGAAGCCGACGGCTATGACCGGCTGATGGAGGAGTTCAGCTACACGCAGGCGGACGTCTCCAAACTCATCGGCAAGAGCCGCAGCCATGTTGCCAATACATTGCGTCTGCGTTCGCTGCCCAAAAAGGTGCGAGGCTTTCTTGCAGCCGGTGATCTGAGTGCGGGCCATGCCCGCGCGATCATGGGTCACGATGATGCGGTGGCGCTGGCCAAGCAGATCATTGCTGATGGTCTGTCGGTGCGTGAAGCTGAAGCGCTGGGCAAGAAGCCGTTCAAGGCCGCCAAAGCCAAGAAAGCCAGTGTTTCTGCCGAGAAAGACGCTGACACGAAATCCCTTGAGCGCAATATTGCAGAATCTCTGGGGCTCACCGTCTCGATTGACCACAAGGGCGATGCGGGCGGCAAGGTGCTGATCAATTACAAGACGCTGGAGCAGCTCGATGAGATCTGCCGTCGTCTGGCAAATGGCAAGATCTAGCCGTCTTCTTTCTGCGGCTGTCCAACTGACAATTTAATTGCTGCTTTCAGGGCCGCCGATGCATTAAGCGTCGGCGGCTTGTTGCTGCCGTGCGGGCGATGCACTCAGCCTCGTCGGCCTGCTGCTGCCGCGCGGGCGATGCTCATCATGGCGCGGGCGACGACCGGCTCTGTCAGCGCGCCGGCGCCCCGGCAATTTGCTTCGGCATCCGCCAGCATGGCCAGCGCGCCATCGAGGCGACGACGGGACCAGACTGCACATTGGCGTCGCATGGCCGGTTGCCGGGAGAAATGCAGGGGCGGGCGCAAGGACCGCAAAATTTCGTCCAGTCGTCCACCGCGTTCAACACGGCCGAGCACCAGATGCAGGCGCTGCAGATGCATCGTCAGTGTACGGATCATTCGCTCCGGTGCCACGCCACTTTCAATCAGCTTGGCGAAACTTGTATCGAAAGCCTGCATGTCGCCGCTGGCGGCCGCATCCACCGCATCATCAAGGCCGCGGGCGTCGGCCCCCCCGACACTGGCTTCGATATCCTCCAGCGTGACCGGGCTTTCGCCGCCCTTGTAGAGAATGAGTTTTTCAATCTCGTTGCGCGACAGCTGCCGGTCTGCCCCCAGCTGTTCCACCAATGTGGTGAGGACGGCATGGTCGGCGTCGAGACCGGCTTCACGAAACATGCCCTGGGCCAGACGCTCGAGATTTTCTGCCGTGTCGGCGTAGCAGGGCAGGGCGGCTGCTTCCTTGGAGGACTCAGCCAGTTTGCGCAGCGCTGACCGCGGTGTCAGTTCGCCGGCTTCCAGAATGACAAACCCATCGCCGGGCTGGTCGAGATATCCGGCCAGCGACTTGGCGGCGGCTTCGCCCGCATCGCGCACACGCACCACACGGCGTCCGCCGAACATCGCAACAGCACCCGCCTCATCGGCCAGTCGCGCGGGGTCCCCCTTGAGGGCCTGCTCTTCAAGGTCAGCGACACTGAAGGGATCATCCGGTGTGTCGGTCAGGGCATTGAGAAGGGTTTTTGCGCGCTCGCGCACCAGGCCCAGATCTGGTCCATAGATAAGGGCGGCGCGCACATTGTCCGGTGGCGTCTTGATGAAACGCTCTATCTCGGAGGCTTTGAGCTTCACCTGCTAGTGCACCTTCTACCTAGGGGCGTGGGGGCAACCAAGGGTGCGGGGCTACTCGCCCGGCTGCACAGCAACGGGTGCCGGGAAGCGCGCTTCGGCTTCATCTTCGTCGTCATCCGCTGGCGGCGGTGAGAGGGGAGAGTCCAAAGGTTCGGGCGGATAGGTCCGGTCTACCTTGGCGGCTGCAATTTTCGCGGCTTCCGCGATGGCTGCCCGACGGCGCTCCTTTGGCGAGGCCAGGCGCGCGAGCTCAATGCCAAGACGCTGTGCCAGAACGTCCGCGACCGCCTCCGCCGCGCGTTCTTCTGCATCGCGTTGCGCAATGACGTTGGCGTATTCGGAATCTGACCGATTCAGCGATGCCGTACGGCTTACCGTGGAACTGTGCAGCGGATCACCGGTCGCCAGTTCAACAAGGCGGTAGGACGCCGTCAGTTTGTAGTTGCGGCGCAGAACGGTTGAATCTTCCTGTACCAGCAAGTCCCCCAGTGAATCGGTGATGGTCACATCAAGCTGATAGGCGGGAAAGGCGGGCTGGCCGCGCGGCGTCAGGCGGTTGATGAGGCCGTTGCGCAACTGCTGACCGACGCGATCATCTCCAATCGGCCCAATCGCGATGGTTTCACTGCCAATGCGTGCCGCGTTGCCTTCATTGCTGGTGCCATAGAGAGGCCGGAAACTGCAGGCCGCCAAAACCAGCGCCAGACCCAGTCCAACTGCTACCGCCTTCACGCCCATGCCGACCCCTGCTACCTGCATTTGATTATCCAACGATGTTGACGATGCGCCCGGGCACCACAATGACCTTGCGCACCTGCTTGCCGTCCAGCGCCTTTTGCACCTTGTCCAGCGCCAGCGCAGCCTTCTCGATAGTAGGCTGATCAGCATCGCGCGCAACTGTCAGTTCATCTCGGCGCTTGCCGTTTACCTGCACAGCCAGGGTCACACTGTCTTCCACCAGCAAAGCGTCGTCTGCTTGCGGCCAGGGCAGATCGACCACCAGGGTTTCATGGCCCAGGGTCGCCCACGCTTCTTCCGCAAGATGCGGGATCATGGGAGCTGCGAGCTGGACGAGTGTCTCACTTGCTTCGCGCACCGCAAAGCCGTCACCCGCATTGTCCGCGTCGATTTTGAAACCCGACAGCGCATTCACCAACTCATAGAGCCGGGCAACCGCACTGTTGAAGCGGAAGGAGTCGATCCCGTCTGTCACGCCCTGAATGGCCTTGTGTGTTTCCTTGCGCAGAACCAGCGCTGCATCTGAAAAATCAGATGGTGCGGGCGTTTCAGGTGCAGGCATCGCGGCGGCATTGCCCGTTACCGCGCGCCAGAGACGTTGTGTGAAACGCCACGCACCTTCAACACCGGCTTCGGTCCATTCAACGTCGCGTTCGGGCGGGCTGTCGGACAGCATGAAGAAGCGGGCGGTGTCTGCACCGTATTCATTGATGATGTCGGTCGGGTCGATGGTGTTCTTCTTCGACTTCGACATTTTCTCAACGCTGCCGATCGAGACCGGGTCGCCGGTTTCGCGCGCGGTTGCTGTGCGGGCGCCATCAATTGTCTTGAAATCGATTTCAGCAGGTGACAGCCACGCGCCATCGGCGGACTTGTAGGTCTCGTGGTTCACCATGCCCTGGGTGAACAGCCCGGCGAAGGGTTCAGCCAGATCCACATGCCCGGTCTTCTGCATCGCGCGGGTAAAGAAGCGCGAATAGAGCAGGTGCAAGATCGCGTGCTCGATGCCACCGATGTATTGATCAACAGGCAGCCATTTGTTGGCCGCTTCGCGATCTGTCGGTGTGGCTGCGTCGGGTGCTGTAAAGCGCGCAAAGTACCAGGATGAATCCACGAAGGTATCAAACGTGTCCGTCTCGCGACGGGCGGCCTTGCCGCATGTGGGGCAGTCCACGTCTTTCCAGGTGGCGTGACGGTCCAGCGGATTGCCGGGGGCGTCAAAGGTCACGTCCTCGGGCAATGTCACCGGCAGGTCTGCCTTGGGCACAGCTACCACACCGCAGTCATCGCAATGGATGATCGGGATGGGGCAACCCCAGTAGCGTTGCCGCGAAATGCCCCAGTCGCGCAGGCGATAGTTTGTTGTCCCTTCGCCCAGTGCTTTGTCTTCGAGGGCGGAAATTGCCTTGGCCTTTGCCTCGCCAACAGCCAACCCGTCGAGAAAGTCAGAGTTGATGGCAACGCCATCGCCCGTATAGGCCTCGGTGCCGGCTTCCAATGTGGAGGCGAACTCAGACGCATCGGCATCCTTGGGCGCCACGACGGCTGTCACCGGCAAATCATATTTGCGGGCAAAGTCCAGGTCGCGCTGGTCGTGGGCAGGGCAGGCAAAGATTGCGCCTGTGCCATATTCCATCAGCACGAAGTTGGCGATGTAGACCGGCAGCTGCTTGCCGTCGATAAACGGATGCTGCGCTGTAAGGCCAGTATCGATGCCGCGCTTCTCGGCCTTTTCAATGGCTTCTTCGCTGGTGCCGACCTTGGCGCAGTCAGCAATGAAGTCTGCTATCGGCGCGTTGCCGTCGGCCAGCCGTGCAGCAAGTGGATGCTGCGGAGAAATGGCGCAGAAGGAAGCACCAAAAAGGGTGTCCGGCCGGGTTGTGAAAACTTCAAGTTTTTCATCCGCGTCCACGCCACTTCCCGACAACGGGAAGAACACGCGGGCACCTTGTGACTTGCCGATCCAGTTCTTCTGCATCAGCCGGACTTTTTCCGGCCACCTGCCCAGGGTGTCGAGGCCTTCCAGCAACTCGTCGGAATAGTCCGAGATCTTCAAGAACCACTGCGTCAGTTCGCGGCGCTCAACCGGTGCGCCTGAGCGCCAGCCTTTGCCGTCAATGACCTGTTCGTTGGCCAGCACCGTGTTGTCGACCGGGTCCCAGTTCACGGTGGACTTGCGGCGCTCGACAATGCCGGCATCCAGGAAGTCCAGGAAAAGGGCCTGCTCGTGCTGATAATAGTCCGGGTCGCAGGTGGCGAACTCGCGCTCCCAGTCAATGGCGAGGCCGATGACTTTGAGCTGCTCGCGCATGGCGGCGATGTTGTCGTAGGTCCAGCCTTTGGGGTGGACACCTTTTTCCATGGCGGCATTTTCAGCCGGCATGCCAAAGGCGTCCCAGCCCATGGGGTGGAGCACGGCATGACCGCGCGCCCGTTTGTAGCGGGCCACCACATCTCCCATGGCGTAGTTGCGCACGTGCCCCATATGGATGCGGCCCGACGGGTAGGGGAACATCTCCAGCACATAATATTTCGGGCGGTCGTCATCGGTCGGCGGGGTCTGGAAGACATTCCGCTCGTCCCAGGCCTGCTGCCATTTGGGTTCTGATGTCTTTGGGTTGTAGCGGTCTGGAACTGACGTGGTCATCTGGATTGCTCAAACAAATTGGGCACGGGGTTCAAAACACCCGTGCCCATAAAATGTATGTGGTGATCTTGAAGTGATCGATTTGGGCGGGGTGAGGCTTACTCTTCCGCCGCTAGCGTATCAATGCGCAACTGGCGTGCACGGATGAGAATTGCATTCTCAAGTTGCGCTGCTGTGCCTGGTGCCACCGCCGCATCGACCCAGCCTGTGCCGTCTGGTGCCTGTGCCTGCTTGAAGACTGATACCTTCACCCCGTCAGCCCGCAGGCTGGTGTCGAGAATGTAGATCGTCATCTTGAAGCGCTCTGAGGGTGCTTCCGGTGCTGTAAACCAGTCAGTGATGATGACACCACCGAACGGATCAGCTGAAGACAGAGGCATAAAGGACGTTGTGTCGAGAGATGCCCGCCACAGGAAGCTGTTGACGCCGATGCCGTTGGCATTGTCGCCGCCGCCAGAGCTTCCGCCACCCAGACCAAACAGACCGCCTTCACCGAAAACACCTGGTTCATTGCCGGCTCTGCCGAAAGGGTCGCTCTTGCCGCCGGGCTTCTCTGTGGGAAAGCGGTTCTCAGTCTCAATACCGGTACCGCACCCGGCAACACCCATGGCGATAGCTATAGAGACAGCGAAAATCTTGAGGTAATTCAATGTATGTCCAACTTGCACAGGCCGACCCGCAATCCGGTCTGGGAAGGCGGCAGGGCAACCGCCAAAACGCTTTAAGCCCTTGATATTTGCTTATAACGAGCCGTTGCGGCCCTTAGCAAGCCACAACAAACTGACGTTGCATCACGACCCCTTACACTTCACCACAAACTGGTGCTGCGCAGGTTCGCAAGGTGAGACATTGATGCAACACTCGATATGACTGCAAGGCCCCACATTGGGCGGTGCACCTCTATATGTCCCTATATGCCCGTTCTAGTATGGGGCACTGTTTCCCCAAGATATCCGGCCATTTCAGCCCTGAAAGGGTGGTTTTGGTAATCCCTCGTTAGGGAATTGTGTCCCCCAAGCCACATCTGCATGCGTCCGAACCCGGATCGGGCCCGCACTGCTTGACGATTGGCCGTCAATGTCAGAGTTTGCGTGTCGAGCATGGGGGGCGAACCTCGTCCCGTTTGGGCATGTTCTCGTGCTCTAGTGCACACCTCTTTTCGAATGTGAGGGACAGATGAAGAAGCTTCTTGGAACTACTGCCCTGGTGGCCGCCGCTTTTGCGACCGCGCCTGCCATGGCTGCTGATAAGATCAACATTAAGGTCGGCGGTTATTTCGTCGGCTCTATCGCTGCGGTTTTTGACAACGATGCAGGCGAGGGTCGTACCCGCGCTGCTGCACCGGCTGCCATTCCGCTCCTTCAGGGTCAGGACCAGCGGACTATCCGTTTCGGTCGTGAAGCTGAAATCCACTTCAAGGGTTCAACAACTCTCGACAACGGCGTTGAAGTCGGCGTCAAGTTTGAGCTTGAATCTGGTGAGCGTGGCGCATCAGACACCGTTGACGAAGCATACCTCTGGGTAAGCGGCGCTTTCGGTGAATTCCAGTTCGGTGCACAGGACGGCGTTGGCGATCAGATGCCAATCGTTGCTCCGTCTCCTTTCCTGGAAACGTTTGCTAACGACACCGACCTCGACCCACTGGGTGCCGGTGACAACCGTGGCGCAGGCCTGTTCTCCAACACAACAGCGGCTGTTGGCGCTGGTGGTGCTGGTGCACTGGTTCAGTCCGGTAACGATGGCATCATCAACACTGTTGTCGACTTCTCTGGCGACAGCGACAAGATCATCTACTTCACGCCACGTCTTGCTGGCTTCCAGATTGGTCTTTCGTTCACACCAGAACTTGAAGAGCTTTCAGGTGACGAGTCATTCGGTGACTCATTCTCGGGCAACAACACGATCGAGAACATCTTCGAAGCTGGTATCACTTGGGAATACGCATTCAACGGCGTAGACCTTGGCGCATCCTTCGTTTACCTGACAGCTGACGGTGGCGTGGTTAACACCAACGCAACTGGCACACCTCAGGTCATCGGCAACAGCGCACCTGATCTTGAAGACTGGGCAGCTGGCGCAAGCGTTGGTTTCGCTGGCTTCACACTTGGTGGCGCATATGCCGTCAAGGAAACAGACGCTTCACAGTTCGGTGTTGGTACGGCTCAGCCTCGTGTTCTTGAAGATTACAAGGCATGGGACATCGGCGTAACATACGGCACAGGTCCTTGGACTTTCGGTGTTGAATACGCTGAAGCTAACCGTGACGCATCAATCAACCCGGGTGCAGTAGCTCGCAACTTCGACGAAGTTGACCTGTCTGCAATCGTGACTGGTGTTGCTTACTCACTGGGCGGTGGCGCTAACGTCACTCTCGGTTACAAGTACGCTGAAGACGAAGCTGTGGACCGCGAAGGTTCTGCTCTCTTCACCGAATTCGGCGTGAAGTTCTAAGCTTCATACCACTCGGTACTTTGGGAAGGGCGGCTCTCCGGAGCCGCCCTTTTCTTTTGTCTGAGGCCTGGTCGCTGGTCTAAACCACGGCCGCCCATGGACCGGGATCTGGTGTCAGGTAAAGCGAATGCCTGCAACGCCGCATAAGGGTAGACCCGCCAATCGACCTATGGTCCTTGGCGTCACGCCGCCCAGTGCATAAGCGGGTGTTGGCAGCGCGTCGAGAATTCCGGCGAGACCCAAGGGACCTAAAACCGGTTGTCCTGGATGGCTTAGCGTCGGAAAGACCGGCGATACCATGGCCACGTCGCACAGAACTTTGCCCCCGATGACAACAGACCTTGCCGCCTGACGGCTATGGATCGCGGTCGAAACCCGGAGACCATGATCTCGCGCTTGCACGACGTCTTGAATGCTCCGCTTCCACAGACCTTCAGGGATGTGCACTCCCCAGGCTCCGACTCGCAAAGCGAGCGAGACATCTCCACCCACCACAAGACGCACATTTTTGTGGCGGCAGGCGGACGCCAACCTTGCGGTGTAGTTCGCGCGATCTTTCAGGTCATAGTCCCGCAGGCAGATGATTGTACCTGCCGCAACAGCGTCTGCCAGATCCCAGGCATCTCCCTGCACCGCACGATCCGTCATGATGACAAGGTTCGGCCACGCGTCCCGCGGCCGCGGCGCAAACCGCAGGTCCGCAAGCCTTGCGATTGTACGCAGCGCGGCCTTATGGTCAGCTCCCATGAGCACCACTCCAGACCCCAGCACCCATGGCCCACTTGAGGCCATCCGTACCCGGATTAAATCCGTCGCCGTTGATGCGGGACGCGCCCCCGACGCCGTTACGCTTGTCGCGGTCAGCAAGACGTTTCCGGTCGAGGCGATTGTTCCCGTTCTTGAGGCGGGCCAGCGGATCTTTGGTGAAAACAGAGTTCAGGAAGCACATGAGAAATGGCCAACGCTTCGCGAAACCTTTCCGGATGCCCATGTACATCTGATTGGTCCCCTGCAAACCAACAAGGCCAAGGACGCAGTGGCCTTGTTCGACGCCATACATTCCGTCGATCGGATCAAACTTGCGCGCGTGCTTGCGCGTGAAATCGAGGCTCAGGGCCGGCACCCGGATTTGTTTCTGCAGATCAACACCGGCAGGGAACCCCAAAAGTCCGGAGCATTGCCAGAAGATGCTGACGGGTTCATTGCCACGTGTCGTGATGAGATTGGTCTGCACATCGCCGGGCTGATGTGCATCCCGCCTGCAAATGAAGATCCCGCGCCGCACTTTGACCTTCTTGCGGACATTGCACAGCGCAATGCTATTGAGGGGTTGAGTATGGGCATGAGTGCTGACTACCACACAGCGATTGCCCATGGTGCGACCCATGTTCGGGTCGGCAGCGCCATCTTTGGCATCCGGACCCAGCATCCCTAGGCGGACTTTCCAAAGGGTGTTTCATGAATGGTGATGGTGCTGTCTTTGGTAACACGACGCAGCACGTAGGCCAGATCATCGGGGCTTAGGGCAACGCAACCCAGCGTCGGACCAAAGTCTCGCCGGGCCACGTGCATGAAAATTGCGCTGCCAAGTCCAGGTATCACCGGCGTGTCGTTGTGCCCGAGGATCACAATCACATCATAGAGTCGGTCGCGCCGGGCAAGTTTTTCAGCACTTGCGGGGTAGGGCAGTCGGACCGGCTGGTTATAGGCGGGGTCAGAGCTCTCATCGCACCAGCCATCTCGCGGACCAATCGGCTTGGCGCAGAGAGCCGTTGATGGTCGTTGGCCCCGGTCGCTTCGATACAGAATGCGGCGAAGCGGGAATGTTCCTGCGGGTGTTGCCCCATCGCCTTCGCATCCGGGCGAGGTAATGCCGTTCTTGCCGATGGCGCAGCGTATGACCCTATTGCCAATACGCAGCCTGCCGCCATGTGCCTTGGGGCCATGCTGCCAAACATCAATATCCATGGTGGAAGTCTATCAGTATGAAGGGATTCACACAGTCCCCTTGGTGCCAACGGGCTAAAGAGCCTTGTTGACCAGGCGACCTGACGAGGCAGCGGTCGGCGCATATGCCAGGCCGGACTCAGGCTTGGCATTGTTGTTTGCTGGCGTTGCGGATGCGCCGAACGATTCAAGCAATGCGTCAAATGCTGAGGGCGATAAAGACTGAAGCGCCGGTGCAGTCGATATGTCCGATGCGGCCGCTCCTGCTTGCGGCCCCACATGAGATATTGGGGTCCTTGCTGCGGGGCGTGTTGCTGCCGGAGTGACCGATGGTGTGCTGGGCAAAGCCGGTGAAACGGGTGGCGGTGTTGTGGCGGCTTCTCGAGCCGCTACCTGCACTGCGTCTTCGTCTGACACAGGTGCGGCCTCATCTTCCCCGAACAGGGCGGTCATCACGTGACCCCCCATGCTGTCCCCGGAAAAAGATTCGACAGCCACATCAACCAGAGAAGCTGCTGCACCGAGTACTCCGCCAAACAGGCCGCCTCCCAGGACACGGGACTCCGCACGGATCTCGTCGCCGGTGATCTCACGATAGACAGTGGAAACGACGGGGAGGTGTTGCAGCGGATTGACGATGTCCAGCAGGTCATCAAACGAAAAGCCATCTTCATCGGTTGCCGCTGTCGCAGCGGGTGTGGTCGAGGCTGTGGTGATTGGGGACCCGTCAGGGGTGGTTTCCGCGACCTGAACTCCCGCAGGGTGCATGCCTGTGGCAGGCAGACGGTCGTCCAATGCGCGGCCAAACCGGTGGGTTGGCTCCTGATTGGGTACCGTTGGTAACGGCGCTGTGATGACTGTGGTCTGCATGATAAGGCTCCCTTGCGGTTGTCCTTGCAAGAGGCGAACCAGACAAAACACCATTCATTTCAATGACTTAGTTGCGCTATCAGATCCCCTTACGGGCACAATTTGCCGGGTGGTCGGCAAGCTGTGCGGCTTGTCCCGCTCACGGGCGGTTGACGCGTAGGTGAAAGAGTGTGTGTGGCACGTGTGCGGGTCGGCCCCCTACATAAGCCCCACGCCGATGATGCGGGGTACCCTTTGTAAGAGGGCCTTGAAATGGCGTAACAGTGTAGAAACAAGCCAGCGGAGAGTGCTCCGCGTTCGGCCAATTAAGCGGCGGGGGCCCTTATGAGCAATATCCGGAAAATCCTTCTTGTTGACGACGATGACGCCCTGCGCGAATCCCTCGCCGAGCAGCTCGACCTGCATCAGGAATTTGAAGTCACGACCGCAGACAAAGGCACCGATGCCGTCAAGCTGGCGAAAGACGCCCATGTGGACCTCGTCCTCCTCGACGTGGGTCTTCCTGACATGGATGGCCGCGAGGTCTGCCGTCTTCTGCGTGGTCAGGGTGTCAAATGCCCGATCGTTATGCTGACGGGACACGACTCTGACGCGGACACCATTCTGGGCCTTGATTCAGGAGCCAATGATTACGTCACCAAGCCGTTCCGCTTTGGTGTGCTACTCGCGCGCATTCGTGCCCAGCTGCGCCAGCATGAGCAGAGCGAAGATGCCGTTTTCAAGATTGGACCGTACACGTTCAAGCCGGCGGCCAAGCTGCTGCTTGAGGAAGAAGCCAACAAGAAAGTGCGGCTGACGGAAAAGGAAACCGCCATCCTCAAATATCTGTATCGCTCCGGCGATCGGGTCGTTGGTCGTGACGTGCTGCTGCACGAAGTGTGGGGATACAACGCGGGCGTCACCACGCACACGCTTGAAACGCACATCTATCGTCTGCGCCAGAAGATCGAATCCGATCCGTCAAATGCGGAGATACTGGTGACGGAAACAGGCGGCTATCGCCTGGTGCCATAGGCGCCATCACACACGCACTTGAAGGCTGTTGTCGCTTATGCGGCAGCAGCCTTTTTTGTGTCCATGGGGGCCTTTGCCCGCGTGGTCAGGGTGATGATGACCAGAAGGCACAACATCACCGGCGCGCCGATGAGGGCCGCGTAGAAGAAAACCATCGGTGTGACCAGGATCGCGCTCAGCACGAGAACCATCAACGTGTTGACCATGAGCAGCAAAAGGGAATTGGGGTTTGTCATCTGTTAGAGCCCTAGCAAATTGGCATTTCGCCTCCCCCCGGATGCGTGGGGGATATGTGCCCAAACCGGCGTGCTTTCACCAGTGACACGGCGCCGCATCTGCGGTTTCGCCGCACCTGTGCGAGGCTCGGGCACTTGCTGCCAACCGGGAACCTGAATGACCCAAGACCCAAGCGATGCTCGAAAGCTCGTCCGCTTCATGCTCGGTCACATGCTGGCTGGTCTTGTTGCGGGCCTGGTGTTCGGCGGTGCGCTGATTGCGACCAACATCGCCAATCTGCGCACGCTGTTGTTTGCATCACCAGATGGGTGGCTGTTCGCCATCCTGTTTTTCATGGGGCTGTGCGTCACTTTCGGAAGCCTTGCCATGGGTGTGGCGATCATGCTGTCTGGCAAACGGGACTAGCTGCATTCTGGGAGTCTAGTGTGCCAAATGTCTTTGCAGGACTGGAACGTCTGGTGGCATCGCGTCAGCTGCATGGGCGAACGGAACTGACAGACTCGGGCTTTAATCTGTGGTTCGAGGCTCCCGAGTGCCCGCCTGTCTGCTTGCCGGGCACGGGCACGCCTCCGCCGCATGATGACACCGCGCGCCTGCTTGTGCGCGCGCTGGATATAGCGGTGGCCTATGAGGTGAGTGACGACTTTCCTGATTGGTGCGATGAGCAGGGGCTTGATGCGGCGGACCCTGTGGAGCTTGCCTATTTCAAATCTCTGGACGCACCACTCCATGCCCTTGCAGCGATGCTCGGGTGCGCGTCACTTGCGGATCTGTCGGTCAAAGTGCAGATGGGTCAGCCGCTTGATGGTGGTGTATAGACGTTAGTCGGCCGGCCACATCACCGGATAGCCATCGATAAATTCCTGCGGCATGCGGCGAGGGCGGCCTGAGGTCAGGGCGATGACAGCGAAGTTGGTATGCGCCCGCACCAGTGTTCGTCCCGTGGCCTCATCGCAAATCTGGAAGCGGCGGCTGAGGCGTACGCGGCCGTCATTGGCGCTGATCCATGTGGCGACCAGTGCCGTCTCGCCGGGCATGGCAGAACTCTTGTAGTCAATCTCATGGCGCACAACGATGACGCCAGAATCCAGCTCGCGATACTTCTCAAAGTCGAGGCCAAGTGATTTGGAGTGTTCCCATGCGCCGTCATTGATCCAGCGGACATAGACGGCGTTGTTGACGTGCCCAAAGGCATCGATGTCGGCGTCCTGAACTTTGAACGATGCGACGTAGGGGTTCTCATGGTCCCAGGCAGGGGCAGTCATGGTTCGGCGTTCCTGTCTTAAGTGGCCCAGTCGGGGTGGTCGTGGCGGGAAGGCGTGGCGGGCTTGCAAGGCAAGGGATGCTTTGTCACAAACTATGTCATGACAGATGACACCCCTAAGCCGCGCCCGGCGTCAGATAGCATATATCCGGCCCTGCCGCTTGAAGAGCTGGTTTCTGCTCTTGCGCGATCATCGCTGTTTCGCGATGTCGAGCCCGCGCAGTTGCGGTTGCTTGCTTTCTCCGCCGACGTGAAAGAAGTGCCCGCCGGTACGGTTCTGCAGGAAGCTGATGTGCGCGGCGCACCGGCTTACCTGGTGAGCGGGGGACGGCTGCTTGTTGGTGATGACGTTGCGGGACCCGGCGCCCTCATCAATGCACAGGGCGCCATGGCCGAAACGGTTCTCGCTGTCCGGCTGGCGGCAAAAACAAACACACGGCTGCTGGTGATTGATCGCCCGCTCGTTGCCCGGCTCATTGGCGAATACCCAACCATGGGGCGCGCCATGATGCGCTCCCTGGGCATGGACTTGCGCGGCCTTGCCCGCGGCATCCGAGCGCAAGCGCGTGAAGCAGCCCGCACCCCGGGCCCACGCGCCTGAAAACCCTCATTCAATTCACATCCAAATCGACACATCAGGAGAGACCGATGGCAAGTGCCCGTGAAACAGAAGACTGGCCACCGAACATAAAAGCCATCTTCAAACGCAAATCCCCGGCAAGTGCCTATCTTGGCCTTGAGGTGATTGATTGCGATGTGGATGCGGGAACCGTCGAATTGGCGTTCGAGGCAACCGACAATCTGTGCAATCTGTGGGGCGGTATCCATGGCGGCATGGTGGCGGCCATGATGGACGATATTCTGGCGATTGCAGTCGGCCTGAAGCTTGAATGGGGACAGATTTCCCCAACGCTCGAGATGAAAGTCTCCATGTTGTCCGTCGCCAAACCCGGCCGGTTGATTGGTCGTGGCCGTGTCCTGCGGCGCGGCAAATCTGTCGTGTTTGTTGAAGGTGAGTTGCTGGATGCTGAAGGCACTTTGCTTGCCAAGGGATCGAGCACCTGCACGCTTGTGACCCTCAAGAAGCGCGAAGACAAACCTGCAGACAAATAGACTTTTGGATTAGCGCTCGGCCTTCGGCGGCATTTTGCTAAGCTTCTCCCAACAACAAAATGGGAGGCGCAGGAAATGTCGGACAATCTGGTGAAGGTCGAAAAGCGCGGTGATGTCGCCGTGGTCACGTTTGACCGTGGTGGCAGTCTCAACGCGTTCAATCAGGCGCTGATCATCGAGCTCACCAAAGTCGCGCGCAGCTTTCATGATGATCTTGAGACCCGTGCGGTGGTTCTCACCGGGCGGGCGGATGCATTCTCTGCCGGGATTGATCTCAAGGAACGGTCGACCCGCGACGACGACGCGTCGAGCGACCTTGAACTGCGCGAGGTTTACTATCGCGGCGTGAAGCTGTGCCAGGCGTGGGAAGACATGCCTCAGATCACAGTGGCCGCCATTGAAGGCATGGCGGTCGGCGCGGGCGTGGCGTTGCCGCTGGCACTTGATTGGCGGGTCATGTCTCGCGACGCCTTCCTCTACGTTCCTGAGGTGAAAATCGGCATCAACCTGCAATGGGGTGCGCTGCCACGGCTGGTCTCCATGGTCGGGTCGGCGCGGGCCAAGCGCATCTGCATTCTGTGTGAGCGCATGTCGCCTGAGCATGCTTTGGACTGGGGGCTGGTGGATGAACTGGCTGATGCAGGCCATGCGGTCGATGTCGCTACGGATCTTGCCCAGAAGGCTGCGTCCATGCCGCCGGTTGCTACGCGCATGATCAAGGAAGGGGTCAACGCCATATCCGGCGCTCTGCACAAGGTCAGTGCCTATGCGGATGCGGACCAAAGCGCGCTGAGCAGTGCAAGCCGAGATGCCAAAGCGGCGTCAGCCAGCTTCGTCAAAAGCGGCGCGTCTTAGGCCCTGGTCAATATGGATGGTTCCCTTCCTTCTCCCGACTTCCCTCCGGCTTGACCGGAGGGTCTATCCGAGCCGCCCATAGGCCCTCCGGTCAAGCCGGAGGGACAGCGGAGAGGGGACGGCATTGAGGGAACTGAGAGGCCGAGGGAGGCGGTGGACCTTAAAGCTTGAATTCCGCAATCACCGGCGCGTGGTCTGAGGGTTTTTCCCAGCTGCGTGCGTCGGTGAATGTGGTCACTGATTTAGCCATGCCGTCCATGGCGGGGCTTGCCCAGATGTGATCCAGCCGTCGTCCGCGATTGGACGCCTGCCAGTCCTTTGACCGGTAGCTCCACCACGAGAAGAGTTTTTCTTCTTCAGGCGTGAAGAGCCGTGGCACGTCGATCCACTTGTGGGACGCCAGCACCTTTTCAAACAGCTCGACTTCCTGCGGCGTGTGGCTCACCACTTTCAGCAACTGCTTGTGCGACCACACGTCATGCTCAAGCGGGGCCACGTTCAGGTCACCGACAACAACGCGCTTGGCGGTTGTCTTCTGCTTGGCGTTTTTGAACCAGCTGGCCATCTCTTCAAGAAACTGGATCTTGTGGGCAAATTTCTCGTTGATCTCGGGGTCTGGTTCGTCACCGCCGGCGGGCAC
Source organism: Pyruvatibacter sp. HU-CL02332 (assembly GCF_040362765.1). Classification (NCBI taxonomy): domain Bacteria; kingdom Pseudomonadati; phylum Pseudomonadota; class Alphaproteobacteria; order Hyphomicrobiales; family Parvibaculaceae; genus Pyruvatibacter; species Pyruvatibacter sp. HU-CL02332. The sequence goes on along the minus strand of NZ_BAABWK010000001.1, from coordinate 1,543,975 downwards.
ATAGAAGTTGTGAATCTCAACGCCCTTTGCGGTCGCCTGAATGTGGCGGCAGTCTTCTTTGCCGCAGAACCGTTTGACGGATGACTTTTCTAACGGCACGCGCGCCACGATGGCCACGCCGTGATAGCCTTTCTGGCCACTCTTCTCGATGTACTCATATCCCGCCGCCTTGATGGCCTTTTCGGGAAACAGGTCATCGGGGCATTTGGTTTCCTGCAGGCACAAAACGTCTGGCTTGTGGTCGTCGAGCAGGCGGACAACGGAATCAATCCGTAGACGGACGGAGTTGATGTTCCATGTGGCGATTTTCAGGGACAAGGGGGCGACTTTCCTAAAACAGATTGAAACTCAGGCCTGCGACGCCAATCGGCCAGCGGCCGCCCTCAAACAGACGAAACCGGAGGGCAAAGGGGTGATCTTCTTCAGCGCCTGCCGCCAGAACCAGCACAGCTTGGTGGCAGGCCTGTACCGCGCTGCCGACGGCCAGATCCAGCATCTCGTCAGTGGGCTCATCCCAGATGGCGAGTGCTTCTTCGGCGCTTGTCTTGATGGGGTCGGTAATGGTGGCGGCCACATGGGTCAGGGCCACCTGCAGGGCATCCTCGCTCATCAGCTCCAGCGCATCCATGGTGAGGGCGGAGCGCAGCTGCTCTTCGGCCTCCCAGGCGGATGAATCGAAGTCCAGCGTTTCTGCAGCGGCTGCCGCTTCGGCCCAGTCGGTTACCAGGGCGACGCGGGCGTCCGGGAACCCCAGAGCATCCACATAGTGTTCGGCCATGTCCATGGTGCGCGGGCCGGGGTGTTCGCCCACATGGGCAAACCAGTCCACGCGTTCCGCTGCCACCGCGAACCGCCGGATGCGGGCGAGGCTTGGCAGTTCAGCCTCCAGCGCTTCCATCTCCGGTCCGGAGGGAATGTCGTCATCTTCCAAATCTGGGGTATCCGGCGGGAACTGGCCTGAATTCGTCTGGTTTGAGGTCATGGCGTCTCCATAGCGCGGTCCCCGGGTAAAAACCAGAACGAGGATCGTGCTGATGGAAACTGACGCCTGACAGGAGCGGGACTGGACCCCGGAAAAGAGAAGCCCCCGGCTGCGGGGACAGCCAGGGGCCGCGCATGGTGCGCTCTTTTCGTACCGAGAGGGGGATCGTCGGCACGGCGGGCTATTGCAGACCAACCGGTGAACGAGCGGGGGGGCAACGCTCAGCCGGGCATAGAGGTCTGCGCCCGTTGATGTGTAAGACGTAGGCCCTGTCCGGGCGCCCTTCAACGCAATTCCTTCAGGTTCATGAAGCAAAGGTTAAGGTTCTGTCAGATTTTGGGCCGTTCGCTCATCGATTCCGCACGCGGATAAGTGTGGATGAATGATCGTTCAGTGTCGTTTCAGCGCTGTCTGCGGCTGGCCGGGGGCATATCCTTTGCAGAAATGCTTGCCGTCCGATGCGAAAGGATTGTCCAAAAACCCATGGATCTGCGCGTTTGGTGGCCTCATTTAGCTAATACATCTGCAGGTTGATACATTTCGCACCTGCTATGCTCGTCACAATGTCAGGAACATGGGCACTCAAATGAACATTGACTATTTGGCGGTCACGGAACTCGCACTGCTATTTGCCGCTGCAGCAATCGGCCTATCGACCTATGTCCGGGATTTGAAGCTCAAACGAGCGGACTGGCTCTATCAACTCTTTGAGAAGTTTTACGAGGCAGATACCTACAAGACTATGCGGCGGATCATCGATTTCCCGGTCACCCCGGAGCACGCAGCCCTTAAGCGGGATATTGCCGACAACGCCGCGAGCGACCTACATGAGAGTTTCTCTGACTATCTCAACTTCTTTGAGTTCATTCTGGCGATGGAGAAGACGGGTCGTCTTCACCGAGACGAGGTCCACATGCTTTTTGAGTACTACCTCAAGCGTCTTTGTGACTACGAATTCATTCTGACGTACGCGGCGCGCGAGGGATATGAGAACCTGCACGCCTACATGGAAAAGCACAGGATTTCTGTATAGCTATAATGGAAGATCAAACGTCCCTACTTTTTGTGTACGGCACGTTGCGTGAGGACAGTCAGCATAAAATGGCGCGGCTGCTTTCCAGCGCGGCCAGCGTGGTGGGGCCAGCCTTTGTCCTTGGTCGGCTTTTTGACATTGGTGAGTATCCCGGGATGATTCTTGATGGATCAGGCCACCACTTGACCCATGGCCAAATATTCAAGCTAGCCAACGCTGATGAAACTCTCGCTCATCTTGATGTCTATGAGGAGGCGTCAAGCGAGTTTCCGGAGCCGCGTCAGTATGTGAGAAAGAAAGTCACTGCTCGGCAGGAGAATGGAAATCAGATTGAAGTCTGGGTCTATGTCTATAACTGGCCGGTTGAAGGCAAGACATTGATCCAGTCGGGTGACTACGCCCAATTCAAGCGGCAACAAGCCCAGCAATCCTAATCCTGCCGCCCGCGGAAGGTGGAGTTGCCGGATTCCAGGCGGAACAGGTCCGGGTCAATGCGCTCGGGGTAGTTGATCTCGGTGAGGGAGATGGTGGTGCGCAGGCCCTGGGCGTCAGTGACGATCCAGCGCTGCAGCTGGAGGGTGGGGCCGGTGAAAATCAGGGTGACCTGGCCCAGTTCCGGAGCATCGGGGTCCTGAATGGTGGTGGCGAGGGTGCCTGCACGGCTGTCCACGGCGATGATCCGGGCATCCGTGGCCAGGTCGATGTCGCGGCCGAGCAGAATTTTCAAAGGCGTGCCGTCCAGGGGCAATTCGTTGGTGACGAATGTGCCTTCTTTGATCAGCAGTTGCTGGCCACGGGCCACGACAATCAGGTCTTCCTGGTCATAGTCGAAGCGGGCGCGGCCGGGGCGGGCGATATAGAACGCGCCTTCGCTCAGCACGCCGTCCGGATTGATCTGCAAAAACCGGCCGGACATGTTTTTAAGACTGTTGAGAAAGCCGTTTATGCGCGCAACATCAGCCAGTTCCTCGGAATTGAGGGGAGCCGGGGCGGCCAGCTGGGCTTTGGCGGGCACCATGGCCAGAAATGCTGCCATGGTGGCGCACAGGGCAAGGGACAGAATACGCGGCATGAGCCAGACTTTCAGTTTCAGGACACTCAACATGGGTGCGAGCATCGCAATCAGGTCGTGAACCTACTCTGAACAGCAATTCAGGCAAAACCGAGGTTTTGTGATGGTTCGCGTGGAGGGGCCGGGCACGGGCCTAGTATGCGTGGTCGCCAGACCCGATTTCGCCGATCAGCACTTCGCGTTTGCCGGCGTGATTGGCAGCGGAGACGATGCCTTCTTCTTCCATGCGCTCAATCAGGCGGGCGGCCCGGTTGTAGCCGATCTGCAGCTTGCGCTGGATGTAGCTGGTGGACGCGCGCTTGTCCTGCGCCACGATGGCGATGGCCTTGTCGTACAGCTCGTCACCGGAGCCATCTTCCACCCCGGTGCCGAACAGGCTTTCGCCGCCGTCTTCGGGTTCCGCAGTGATCTGCTCGAGATATTGTGGCGCGCCCTGCTGCTTGAGGTGACGCACGACCTGTTCGACTTCTTCGTCCGACACAAACGGACCGTGCACGCGCCGGATGCGACCACCACCTGCCATGTAGAGCATGTCGCCCTGACCCAGCAGTTGTTCGGCACCCTGCTCGCCGAGAATTGTCCGGCTATCGATCTTGGATGTGACCTGGAACGAAATGCGGGTCGGGAAGTTGGCCTTGATGGTGCCAGTGATGACATCAACAGACGGACGCTGCGTGGCCGTGATCATGTGGATGCCGGCCGCACGCGCCATCTGCGCAAGCCGTTGCACCGCGCCTTCGATTTCCTTGCCGGCGACCATCATCAGGTCGGCCATTTCATCGACCACGACGACGATGAACGGCATGGGCGTTGGCTCCATCTCCTCGTCCTCATAGACGGGCGATCCGGTTTCCGGGTCAAAGCCTGTTTGCACCGTGCGCGAGAGCATCTCTTCGTTGTCGAGGGCTTCGGCCACGCGTGTGTTGTAACCCTCAATGTTGCGCACACCGAGCTTGGCCATGGTCTTGTAGCGGTCTTCCATTTCCCGCACGACCCATTTGAGCGCGACGACAGCCTTCTTGGGGTCAGTCACAACCGGTGACAGCAGGTGTGGAATTCCATCGTATACGGACAATTCCAGCATCTTGGGGTCAATGAGAATGAGCTTGCACTGGTCCGGCGGCAACCGATAGAGCAGCGACAGGATCATGGTGTTGATGCCCACCGACTTACCCGAGCCGGTGGTGCCTGCGATCAACAGATGCGGCATGCGGGCCAGGTCCCGGATTACGGGCTCGCCGGATATATCCTTGCCAAGCGCCAGCCCCAGATGGGTCGCGGTGGCTTCATAGTCCGCAGATGCCAGCAGTTCGCGCAGATAGACCGTTTCACGTTTGGCGTTCGGCAGCTCAATGCCGATGACGTTGCGTCCGGGCACAACGGCAACACGGGCAGAGACGGCACTCATGGAGCGCGCAATGTCATCTGCCAGGCCGATGACGCGGCTGGATTTGATGCCCGGTGCAGGCTGCAGCTCATACATGGTGACAACCGGGCCGGGGCGCACTTCGATGATCTCACCGCGAATGCCAAAATCTTCCAGCACGCCTTCAAGGATGCGGGCGTTTTGCTGCAGGGCTTCGTCGGAAATCACTTCTCCCTGTCGTGCCTTGGGGGGCGTGAGCAAAGAGAGGGGTGGAAGCTCATAGTCCTCATTGGGAATGAGATTGAGGGTTGGCTGGCGCTCGGCCGCAGAGCGTTTGCTTTCGCGCACCGGCTTGGAGATACGGGTAACACGCTTGGCAGGAGCCGGGTTTTCCTCCGGGCCTGCGATGCCGACGGGGGCGCGGGCGGCCATGACCTCATCACGGTGGCGCTGTCCAAAGACCGGCTCGCGTCGGGTGCTGGAAGCATCGTCTTCATCAGCCTCGCGGCGTCTGAAGGGTGCAATGAGGAGTCCTGCGGCAGCGACAGACATGCGTGAGAGTGCCTGTGTCACCGGGCGGGCGCGCCATGCGCATTCGCGGACAAAATCTACGAGCCACGGCGCGGAGCGGGCGACCTGATCAACCGACACCGGCATGGCCCAGCCGGCCAGCATGACGGCTACCCCGCCAGCGAGCAGTGCAATGACGGGGGCGACAATGTCACCGGTGATGGCGATTGTCGCGTTGAGAAGGATGGCACCAACCGACCCGCCGGCACCGGGCAGGACTGACAGGCTGAACAGGGCTGCGGCAAAGGCAAAGCCGACAGTTGCGCCCAGCACTGCCAGCAGGCGAAGGCCGACGTGCTCGATTTCAAGGTGAATGAGAAGCCGCGTTCCCCACACGGCGAGGATAAGAACCGGAAGCGCTGCAGCCACACCGACCGATTGAATGATCAGGTCAGCGGCGATAGCGCCATCTGCACCCAGCCAGTTTTGAGGCTCGGCTGCGGTGGCGTGATTGAGGCTTGGATCACGCGGGCTCCAGGTGGCGAGGGCAATCGCCGTCCAGGCTGCCGCGAAGAGCGCCGCGATGCCCATCAGTTCGTTTGTCCGGTCCCGCAGGAATTCGCGCACCGACAGGGGCACCACGTTTATGGCGGCAGACAGTGTTGAGGAGAGGGAGACTGCAAGACGCATGGCTAAAAGATCTCCGTCATTCGGGTTAGGGCGCGGGCCGTCTCGTCTTCATCGCCGACGAGGGCGATGCGAATATAGTTCGTACCCGGATTACCATCTTTGGTGTCACGAGACAGATAGCCGCCGGGCAGCACGCGAATACCTGCTTCCTGCCACAGGGCCAGGGCAGCCTTCTCGCCGCCACCCACTTCGGCCATATCTAGCCACAGGAAGAAGCCGCCATCTGGCCGTTTGAAGCCGAAGCGATTGCCGATGATACGTTCTGCGGTTGAAAACTTGGCGTCATACAGCGCGCGGTTGGCTGCAGCGTCTGCGTCATCGTTCCACGCGGCAATGCTCACTGCCATAACCGGGAGCGGCACTTGCGGCGCTGCAAGATTTCGGAATTTGGCAAAGGCGGATGTCAGGTCAGGATCACCTGCCGAGAACCCCGAGCGTAGACCGGGCAGATTGTTGCGCTTGGACAGGGAGTGGAAGGTGATGATGTTGGCGAAACCAAGCCCGGATTTGTGAGCTGCTTCGAGAATGCCTGTTGGTGGCGTGCCCGTGTAGATGTCCGCGTAGCACTCGTCCGCAACAATCGTGATGTTGTGCGCGCGCGCCAGGGTGATGAGCTTGACCCAATAGGCTGTGTCGGCGGCAGCTCCCTGCGGATTGGCAGGGGAGCAGATGTAAAGCGCTGCTGCGCGGTCCAGCTCTTCATCTGACAGGGCGTCGAGGTCAGGCAGGTGACCGGTCTCGATGGTGGTGTTGAGATAGACCGGCTCAGCGCCTGCGCCCAGCGCGGCGGCTGCATAGCATTGATAAAACGGGTTGGGCAGGAGGAATGCCGGCCGCCCAGATGTCTGGCCGCTGGTCTTGTGTGCCGGCGCAATCACCTGCCCGATATTGAACAGGGCCTCGCGGGTGCCGTTTGCGGGCAGCACCATGGCGTTCGCCTCAATGACGCCTTCAAGGCCGTAGCGGCGTTCAAGCCAGCCCGCACAGGCTGCCCTAAATTCAGGCGTGCCAAGGGCAGGGGGGTATTTTCCAAACCCTGCGGATGCTGCGGTCAAAGCCGGCATCACAAAATCAGGCTGGGGGTGACGGGGTTCGCCGAGGGACAGATTTATGGTCGGGCCACCGGCCTCAACGCCGTCCAGAAGGGCCCGCAACCGCGCAAAGGGCGATTCCGGCATGCCGTCAAAACGGGTGAGATAGGTGGGCGTATCTGACAAATCCGGGGCTTCCCGCGTCTGGGTGTTAAGCGTTTTCATGGTCGGGGCAGGGGCCAGGACCTGATGGAAAAAGGCATAGGCTTCGAGGCCTGTTTTCGACGGAAAACGGCCAGCTTTTGCAGCCTGCGTCTTTAGCGTTAACGCATTGTTAACGCTGGCCACACGGCCGCGTCAGGGCGGCTGAAACCACAATTTCAATCGTGTGGTGTGTGGAATGGTTAGAAGTTGAACGAATTGCAACTGCACCCTTCAGCGAATGTGCAAGCTGGCTCCCGTAGCCTTTGTCTCAAGGTCACATCGACGTTGAGGCGAACTGTCATCAAGACGGGAGGTCAGGTGCGATGAGTGCAGAAACGACGAAAGCTGACGAATGGGCGACTCATCTGGGCGGCATGCTTGCTTTTGCAGCCGGGTTTGCGTCGATCTACATCCTTTGCGGCGCGGTGGCATCCGGATTTGATGCTCTGCAGGCGCTGTTGATTGATTTGGGTATCCTGTGTGTTGGGCTGGTTGTGTGGGGCGGCACGAAATTGCGCCGATTGGTCCTTCAGCAGCTCGTGCTGTCACACCATTCATCTGTCGGCGCAACCTTTGCCCGCAAGGACATTGCTTCGATGACAGACCACATGTCTGGTGCTGAAACGCAAATGGCCCGACCGCTGACGCGACCGGGCCATCCACTTACCGATGTTGGTATGCCTGTTCCTGCTTAGGAGCGGGAAGTCAGGTCCTCTTCTGGATAGGCAGAGATGGAGTGGATCGACAGATCCGCGCCACGCTCTTCGTCTTCCGGTGACATGCGGATGCCGACAGTGGCATTGAGTGCACCGTAAAGAGCGTAGCCAAGGACCAGTGCATAGCCTGCGCCGATGACCGTTCCGACAAATTGTGCGGCCAGGGTTACGCCGCCAAGTCCGCCCAAAGCTTCAAGGCCGAAGATGCCACAGGCGATACCGCCCCAGGCGCCGCACAGACCGTGCAGCGGCCATACACCCAGTACGTCATCAATCTTCCAGCGGTTCTGAGCCAGCTGGAACGTGATAACGAACAGCGCACCGGCAACACCGCCGGTGATGAGTGAGCCGATCGGGTGCATCACATCTGAGCCGGCACACACGGCAACAAGGCCTGCAAGCGCACCGTTGTGAACAAAGCCCGGGTCGTTTCGGCCAGCAATGAGAGCTGCCATAACGCCACCGACCATTGCCATGAGGGAGTTGAGGGCAACGAGGCCGGACACACCTTCAAGGGAACCTGCCGTCATGACGTTGAAGCCGAACCAACCGATGCAGAGCATCCATGAGCCCATGGCGAGCCAGGGGATGTTGGAAGGCGGAATGCCCTGTGCTGATGATTGACTCGGCTTGTAGCGGCCAAGGCGGGGGCCGAGCACAAGCACTGCGCCCAGAGCCAGCCAACCGCCAACGGCGTGGACAACGACAGAGCCTGCAAAGTCATGGAACTGTGCGCCGAAGTTGGCTTCCATGAAATCCTGCAGGCCGTAATTGCCGCCCCAGACCATGCCTTCAAAGAAGGGATAGATCAGACCGACGATGACCGCGGTGGCCATGGCCTGTGGCCAGAACTTTGCGCGCTCGGCAATACCGCCTGAAATGATGGCCGGAATGGCCGCCGCAAATGTTGCGAGGAAGAAGAACTTCACCAGGTCGAGGCCGGAACCGGCAAAGGCCACGCCATCTGGTCCAGGCGCACTGCCCGACAGAATGGCTGCTGACATGAAGAATGTCGTGCCGTAGGCGACCATGTAGCCGATGAAGAAGTAGACGATGGTGGAAATTGAGAAGTCCACGAGGATCTTCACAAGTGCATTCACCTGGTTTTTGCGGCGAACGGTACCGACTTCAAGAAATGCGAAGCCCCCGTGCATTGCAAAAACCAGAATAGCGCCGATCAGTACAAAGAATACGTCAGCACCGGTCAGCACCGTTGAAACGGTGGCCGGGTCCAGATCTCCCATGGGTGTTCCCCCTCCAGGCGAGTGTGCTGCCTTGCCTGCACACCCAGATGTTGGGTGGGGCGGCAGCTATGTTGTTGTGGTCAGAACTGCTTGAGGTACTCAAGCGGCGTGCCAGCTCAACAATGAGGCATTGAAACCCTAATGTTAACAGAAGACTAACGCCTTCGTGCCTGTTGCCCAGTCATGTTGCACAAACATTGACCGCCCAATTTGTGGGCAGAAAAACTAGGCAGTCAGATGAAAGTTTGTGCAGTCACGGGTCTTTGATCGGGCAAAGAAAAAGGCCCGGAGGACATGCCACCGGGCCTTTGGAAGTTGGGAGGTTGCCCTTCACGCGGTCCCCAAGGGTGAGAACCAATCAGGGCGAGGGAACAAGGGCGCCACCGGGAGGGAGGTCCCACCCGGTGGCGAAGTCGTTAGATGGTCTGCGAACCGCGACCAAATTCCGGGTAGGCTTCGAGGCCGAGTTCGGAGCGGTCGAGACCCTCCATCTCTTCCTCAGCAGATGCCCGGATGCCGATCGTGAAGCGGAGGATCAGCCAGAACAGCAGGCTGGCCACCACCACGAAGGCGCCGATGGATGCCACACCGATGAACTGTGCAGCGAAGTTCGTGTCACCGTTGGTGAGCGGAACTGCCATGGTGCCCCAGATGCCTGCGAACAGGTGAACCGGGATGGCACCGACAACATCGTCGATGTGAAGACGGTCAAGAAGTGGCACCGTGAGAACCACGATGATGCCACCTGCGCCACCGATCAGAGAAGCAGACGCGAAGGTTGGCGTCAGCGGTTCTGCGGTGATGGACACGAGACCGGCAAGTGCGCCGTTCAGTGCCATGGTCAGGTCGACCTTCTTGTAGATGACCTGGGTCAGGACCATTGCCACAACACAGCCAGCAGCAGCGGCAATGTTGGTGTTGGCAAAGATGCGGCTCACGTCAGAGGCGTCACCCAGCGTACCAAGGGCAAGCTGTGAACCACCGTTGAAGCCGAACCAGCCGAGCCACAGGATGAACGTACCCAGCGTGGCGAGTGGCAGTGATGAGCCGGGGATCGCATTGATCTGGCCATCAGGACCGTACTTGCCTGAGCGGGCACCAAGGATGATGGCACCAACAAGAGCTGCCCAGCCACCCGTGGAGTGCACGAGGGTAGAACCAGCAAAGTCGGAGAAGCCAGCTTCTGAGAGCCAGCCGCCGCCCCACTGCCAGGAAGCCTGGATCGGGTAGATGAAGCCGGTCAGGATGGCAACGAAGATCAGGAACGGCCACAGCTTGATGCGCTCAGCAACCGTGCCGGACACGATGGACGCGGTGGTTGCGCAGAACACCATCTGGAAGAACCAGTCAGATGTGCCAGCGGCATAGGTCAGATCTTCAGCACCGTGCTCAGGGTGAGCGAACCAGGTGAAGGAGCCGAGGTACCCACCATCGACGCCGTCATACATCAGGTTGTAGCCAACCAGCCAGTACATGAGACCGGCGATTGAGAACAACGCGATGTTCTTGGTGCACTGCATGGCCACGTTCTTGGAACGCACAAGGCCTGCTTCCAGCATGGCAAAGCCAGCTGCCATCCACATGACGAGGAAGCCGCCGATGAGGAAGAGCAAAGTGTTGAATACGAAATAGGCTTCTTCAGGCGAGGTCGAGGGCGGTGCCTCTTCCTGTGCGAGTGCTGGGTCTACCAGCATCACGCTTGTGAGCGCTGCCGCAATGGCGAGGCCCCAGAGTTTCTTCAGGTTATCCATAGTAGATTTCTCCTCTCACACGAAATCTCTTAGAGCGCGTCGCCGTCGGTCTCGCCGGTGCGGATACGCATGACTTGATCGATCGGGTACACGAAGATTTTGCCGTCGCCGATCTGACCGGTCTTGGCGTTGGAAGCGATGCTTTCAACAACCTGTTCGACCTGTTCGTCTTTGATCACGACTTCGATTTTAAGTTTGGGCAGGAAGCTCACGGCGTATTCAGCGCCGCGGTAGACTTCGGTATGGCCTTTCTGCCGTCCGAAGCCTTTTACTTCCGTCACCGTCAAACCCTGAACGCCCAGCGAGGTCAGTGCCTCGCGGACTTCGTCCAGTTTGAACGGCTTTATGACTGCCATTACCAGTTTCATTGGGCCTCCTTCACGTCGGTTTGGCCGTTTATCGTTGGCCGGTTGGATGGCCGCCGGATCACGTTCCGGCTGCCGCTGATTTCTTCCCGGAGAAACGCGCAAAGACGTGCGCCCCAGCCCCCCAGGCGCAGTTAAGGAATCATGAAGCGTGCCAGACTCGATAGAATCGCCTAACATGTTGAAATCATGGGCATATTGAGGGTGGCGCTGACTCAAAGATCAGCAGATGGGCACCAAATGTGCATAAATAGTGTGCACATAGATCACTATGCCTAATATTTATGCGTACGAGGGATTCGTATTTCTGCTCCCGCTTTCCCAACCGGCGCTCCCGCGCTAGTTTCCTAGCTGAACGAACAAAAACAACGCTCCTGAATCCACAGGAGCTCTGCCTGATCGGGCGCTGGTTAGGGATGGCAACAAAGCCAATACACACCCAGCTCCCCAAATACCTCTGGAGGGGGAACGTATGAGTTACTGGAAGGGCCCGGGGTCAGTGACCCCAGTTATTGCTGGCCTGGCGATTGGTGCTGTCTTTGTTGTGTCAGCCCTTGTGCTGTCACCGGACCGTGGCGATGCGCCGGCACCAGCGCCTGCGGTTGCAGAAGCACCGGCAGCTGACGTTGAAGCTGTGCCGCCAACACCGGTTGTTGAAGCTGATGCGGCCAAGCCGTCGGTTGAATCGGCCACCAAGATCACCAAGGCCCGCATCATTGCAGCCGACGATGAGCCACATAACTGGCTGGCCCATGGCCGGACATACTCTGAGCAGCGCTTCTCGCCGCTTGACCAGATCAATACGGACAACGTTTCAGACCTTGGCCTGGCCTGGTCCTATGAGATGTACACTAACCGTGGTCTTGAAGCGTCGCCCATCGTGGTGGACGGCTACATGTTCCTCACAGGCAACTGGGGCATTACGCACGCCCTTGATGCGCGCACGGGTGAAGAGCTCTGGACGTTTGATCCAGAAGTTCCCGGCGAGTGGGGCCGCTATGGCTGCTGTGATGTCGTGAACCGCGGCGTGGCTGTGTGGGACGGCAAGGTCTATGTCGCGTCCTTCGACGGCCGTCTGCATGCGCTGGACGCCAAGACCGGCACGCCGGTCTGGCAGGTTGATACGATCAACAACACACCGCCTTACACCATCACCGGTGCACCACGTGTCATCAATGGCAAGGTCATCATCGGCAATGGTGGTGCAGAGCTTGGTGTGCGCGGTTACTTCACAGCCTATGACGCCAACACAGGCGAACAGCTGTGGCGCTTCTACACAGTTCCGGGGAACCCGGACGATCCCATTGAACACCCCGCACTCGAAGCGGCCATGGAAACATGGTCCATGGGTGAGGACCACGAAGGCCCCACATGGTGGGAAGTCGGCGGTGGCGGCACGACCTGGGACTCGATGGTTTTCGATCCCGAGTTGAACACGCTTTACGTGGGCACCGGCAACGGCTCTCCCTGGGCGCGCTACATCCGCTCACCAGGCGGTGGTGACAACCTCTACATTTCATCCATTCTGGCAATTGATCCGGATACGGGTGATCTGAAGTGGCATTACCAGACAACGCCTGGCGACAACTGGGACTACACAGCGACCCAGCACATCATTCTTGCTGATCTCGAGATCGACGGGAAAGTACGCAAGGTAGCCATGCAGGCTCCCAAGAACGGCTTCTTCTATGTTCTTGATCGTGAAACAGGTGAGCTGATTTCAGCTGACGCCTACACACCGATCACATGGGCCACCCATGTGGACATGGAAACCGGTCGTCCGGTGGAAGCCGAAGGCCTGTCCTACAAGGATGCGTCTCCGGTCATTTTGCCCGGTCCGATTGGTGGCCATAACTGGCACCCAATGGCGTTCAACCCGAACACCGGTCTTGTCTACATCCCGGCGATGGAAACTTTCTCCATCTATGCCAATGCCAACGAGAACCACCAGATCCGCAAGAACTGGTGGAACACCGGTATGGGCTGGGGCGACTACTACGACGAAGTCCTGAAGATCCTGGATGCAGGGGAAGACCTCCCCTACAACCGCGGCGTTCTCAAAGCATGGGACCCGGTGAAGAAGCAGGAAGCGTGGACGGTCATTCATGCAGATCACTGGAATGGCGGTGTGCTAACGACCGGCGGCAATCTTGTTTTCCAGGGAACCGGCGACGGCAAGTTCCGTGCGTATCGTGCGGACAATGGCGAACAGCTGCTGGAGATCGAAACAAAGACCGGCATCATGGCACCGCCCATCACCTATTCAGTTGATGGCGAGCAGTATGTGTCCGTGCTTCTTGGCTGGGGTGGCGCCGCCATTACAGCTGGTGACGCGCGTACGGCTGCGGCTGCCAAATATGGCAATGAAGGCCGGTTGCTGGTCTTCAAGGTTGGCGGCACGGCGGAGTATCCGGAAGTGGTTGAGAAGAACCTCGATATTCCAGAGCCTCCAACGGACGTGCAGCTGACGGCAGCTGAGATCCGCAAGGGTGGTCAGATGTTCATGGGGACCTGTGCCCTGTGTCATGGTGCTCTGGCCATCTCACCGGGTGTGATCCCCGACCTGCGGCGTATGTCTCCGGTCATCCATGAGAACTTCAAATCCATTGTTGCGGACGGCATGCTGGCGCACCAAGGCATGGCCAAGTTCTCTGATCTTCACTCTGACGAAGATCTGGATCTGATCTACGGCTACATCGTGTCGCGCGCCCGCGAAGACCGCAAAGCGGCGCTCGCGGACGGTTCGCAGGATGGCTAGACACTCATCCGTCTACGGATGACAGGAAACGGGCGCTGGAGACATCCAGCGCCCGTTTTCGTTTGTGCGCTCTCGCCTGCACACAGCCCCTCACTTTCAGTTGGAGGCCCGGTTTCGGTTATTCCCACCCATCCCCGTGTCCCCGGACGTGATCCGGGGTCCACTCTCAGATGCCAAGCAGTTGATCGTTTGCGAGTAGGCTCCGGATCAAGTCCGGAGATACGGACATGTTTGACACCGTCTCGCCCAGCGAAACGCATTTGAACTCCTGACCGACTTCACCAAAACGGAACGGGCTTTAGGAAAGCGCTTTTTCGACGGCGCTGGCCAGACGTAACAACCGGGCGTCCCGCCCCTTCGGTGCCATCAGCATCAAGCCAACAGGCAGCCCTGCTGTGCTTGTGCCTGCGGGCAGGGTGATGGCGCACATGTCCAGCTGATTGCCCAGCGTCGTGTTGCGCAATGCGAGCTTGTTGGCGCGATCATATGCCGGGCCGCCATCCTCAAGGTGAGCGATCGGCGGTGGGTCGATGGGGATGGTGGGCATGGCAATGGCGTCAATGCTTGCCAGCTGATCGATAAGCGTTGCGCGAAGCTGGTCACGCACTCTCATCAGCTTCCAAACATCACCCGCATTTGGTTTGGCGCCCCCTTCAAAACGGGTGCGCACAGGCGGATACATGAGGTCGCCATGTTCGCGGATGGTCTCTCCCCATACGGCCCAGGCTTCTACTGCTGCGAGTGAGATACCGCTGTCCCATGTCAGCGCATTCATCTGCGTTAGAGGCTCAATGGTCTCATGACGGATTGTGGCTCCCGCTGTGGCGAGCACATCAAGAGCGGCCTCTATGGTCTGCGCCACGCCCGGGTCAGCGTCATCAAACACAATTTCCTTGGGGACAAGAAGTGTGCGTCCCTTCAGGGTCTCGTCGTCCAGCGAGATGGGCGCGCTGCCGGAGAGCAGCGAATAGAGGCAGGCCGCATCGGCCACGTCCCGCGTCAGGGGCCCGATGGTGTCCAGCGTCGGACACAGGGGCACCACACCGTCAGACGGAATAATGCCGTGGCGTGGCTTGAACCCGACAACACCGTTCCATGCGGCGGGTATGCGCACAGAACCGCCGGTGTCCGTGCCAATAGAGGCGGCACACAGATCGTGCGCCAGACTGACACCTGCGCCGGAGGAGGACCCACCGGGCACACGCGCAACGTCGCTGTCATGGGCATTGGCCGGCGTGCCCATCACTGGGTTGATGCCCAGCCCGGAAAAGGCCAGCTCGGTCATGGCGGTTTTTCCAAGACAGACCGTGCCGGCGGCCGTCAGTCGGGCCAGGGCTGTCGCGTCATGTCGAGGCGTGCGTCCTGCGAGCATCATTGATCCGGCAGGGGTCTCGTCACCGGCACTGTCATAGAGGTCCTTCCACGACAGGGGGACGCCATCCACTGGTGAGCGGCGCAGGCCTGCTCTGGCGCGTTCATAGGATGCGGCGGCTTCGCTGCGCGCGCGATCAAAGGTGCGCCGGTAGAAGATGCGGGCGTCGGGGTCTGCTTGTGAAATCCGGTCTGCGTAGTCTTCCACCAGATCGCGTGGGTCCTTTGTGCCGTCGGCAATGGCGCGGCCCAGGGCGAGAGCGGAGGGGGGTATTTCGCTGGTCATGGTGTAAATCTAGCTCAATCCCCATGGGATGCGGGACATTTCGACACGTTTTAGCGTCTGTGTGGATCCGGGGCTTGCTGAACGAAGGCCGGTCAGCCACCTTTCTGCTATGAGCGAGAACCAGACACCTCACGAAACAGACATCGTCATTGCCGGTGGTGGCCTTGTTGGCCTCACGGCGGCATTGGCGCTGGCCAGTGGCGCGGCGGGTGCGCCTTTCCGCGTGGTGGTGGTGGATGCGCTGGACCCCAAGTCCGTGGTGGATGCGGCCTATGACGGGCGCAACTCCTCCATTGCCTATTCGTCATGGCGGCTGTTTGAGGCGCTGGGCGTCGCAGACCGTCTGCAGGGCCGGGAGCAGCCGATCAACGACATTCTGGTGACAGATGGCAAGGTGCGCGAAGGCGCGTCGCCAATGTTCCTGCATTTTGCCGCCGCTGAAATCGCGGACGAAACCGGCGACGCGCCGCTTGGGCATTTTGTTGAGAACCGGCATCTGCGCGCGGCCCTGCTTGAAGCGGTGGCCCAGTGTGACGGCATTGAGTTGATTGCACCGGCCAAGGTGGCGGACGTGGCCTATGAGCCCGGCTACGCTTTGATGACGCTGGAGGATGGTCGCACGATCAAGGCTGATCTGTGTATCGCCGCAGACGGCCGCGGCAGCCCGGTTCGGGAGAAAGCCGGTATCAAGACCATCGGCTGGGGCTACGAGCAGGCGGGCATCGTCACCACCATGGTGCACGACAAGCCCCATGAAGGTGTGGCGCAGGAGTACTTTTTGCCCGGCGGCCCCTTCGCGGTTCTGCCGATGACGGGCAATCGCTCATCGCTTGTCTGGACGGAAACCAAAACCGTTGCCGCTGATCTTATGGCGCTGGATGACGAGGCTTTTGCGGCTGAAGCACGCGACAGGTTCGGCACGTATCTGGGTGACTGTCGGCCAGAGGGGCCGCGCTGGTCCTACCCACTCTCTTTGCAGCTGGCGCGTGACTATGTGAAACCGCGCCTCGCCCTTGTTGGGGACGCGGCCCATGGCATTCATCCACTTGCCGGTCAGGGATACAATCTGGGTGTGCGCGATGTGGCGGCGCTGGTGGATGTGCTGGTGGAGTCCCGCAAGGTCGGCCTCGACATCGGCGCGCTCACGGTGCTTGACCGCTATCAGCGCTGGAGGCGTTTCGATAGCACGGCCCTGGCTGTGATGACGGACGGCCTGAACCGCCTGTTCTCAAACGACATCGGACCGTTGCGCGTCGTGCGTGATCTTGGTCTTGGGCTGGTCAATCAGTTTGGCCCGGCGCGCCGACTGTTCATGCGGCAGGCAGCCGGTGCCGTTGGTGACCTTCCAACTTTGATGCGCGGCTAGTTTCCGATCAAATAGGCGCAGAACACGAGGCCGATCACAAGGTCGATGATGGCGCCGCCACGTGCCGCTTTCAGCGTTGATCCGGCGGCGAAGACCTGCACGGAAAAGAACAGCTTTCCGACAATGGAAAACAGCATGATTGGTGTACGGACTGTTTCGTCGTAGGCGGCATAGATCAGCAGCAGGCCGGACATGCCGATGACAAGGCCCCAGTTGCGCATGATGGCGTTGCCCAGCGGGCCGTCGAGGATTGTTCCAAAAAATTGCCGAAACACCAGACGGGGCGCGACGGCGGCCGCCAGCATGCTCGATGTGATGACACCGGACACAAGCAGTATCCAGAAGATGTTATCCGTGATGAAAGCCATTGTGTGTTCGCCCCCTTGCTTGTCACCGCATATGGGTATGCCCGCAGGCATGCGCAACGAGGCAATGTGGATAGGCTAGCCCAGCCATCCCATCTGGCGTCCGCCAATCACGTGAATGTGGGTGTGGTAGACCGTCTGCCCACCATGGGGGTTGGTATTGATGACCAGCCGGAACCCGCTTTCGTCCACGCCGTGTTCCCGCGCCATGCGGACGGCAAGGTCCAGCATCTCGGCTCTGATCTCCGGGGGAACCTCAAGAATTGACGTGTAGCGTTGTTTCGGGATCACCAGCAGATGTACGGGCCCCTGCGGGTTGATGTCGTTCACAACAAACGCGTTGTCAGTCTGCGCGACCCATCTGTCTTCGCTGATGCCCTGAAAGGGACTGTCCTCGGCAAGGCTCTCAGCCTTGAGGGTGGGCAGGTGCCACTCGGCGACCTTCCAGAAAACCATACTGACAGGGTCAAGCGTGCCGATGATGAAGGCAGCAAGTGCAATGAGTGGAATTTTGAAGCGAGCCAGCATGGTGTCCCCCGATTTTGGTTGGACACGAGTGTTGAGCGCAGCTAGTCGCGGCTCAAGCCCTTTTCCTCAAGGGCGCTGATATAGGCGCTCATTCTGGCGTCGGCATCGCGGCCAAGCTCATAGAGGTAGTCCCAGGTGAACAGGCCCGAATCATGGCCGTCTGCAAAGATGAGACGCACCGCGTAGGAACCAACCGGCTCCACCTGGTTGATGGCAATCATGCGCTTGCCGGGCACGGTCTTTTTCTGCCCAGCGCCATGGCCCTGTACTTCTGCGGAGGGGCTTTCAACACGCAGGAGTTCTGCGGGGACTGCAAAGCTGGTGCCGTCGTCAAAATCGACTTCGAGAACCCGCTCGCTCTTCTTGAGGCGGATTTCTGTCGGCCAGGGTCGGTTCTGTGTGGTCTGCGTCTGCGCGCTCATGGCGTATGTCCTAAGCGCTGCCGGCTTCGGCATCATTCAGCTCGCGGGCTTCTTCGGGCAGCATGATGGGGATGCCATCGCGGATCGGGTAGGCGAGGCGGGCAGCCTTGCTCACCAGTTCCTGCTTCGACTTGTCGTAAGACAGGGTTTCACGGGTGACCGGGCACACCAGAATTTCCAGCAGCTTGGGGTCAACTTCACCGGCAGCTGCGTGCAGTGTGCTGTCAGAAGCGGGGGTGCTGTCAGAAGCAGAGGTGGTGTCGTCTGTCATGTTGGTTCCTGCGAGGTGTGTACCTGTAAAGGCAGCTCCTATTGGAGCGTTGTGTCGTCGTCGGTCTGTGTTTGTGCCAGTGCCATCTCGGCCAGGGCAATCAAAATCTGGTTGCGCTGCTCAAGGCTGTCAGCCTCCAGCATGGCCTGTTTTTCCTGCGGGCCAAACGGAGAAATCATCGACAGTGAATTGACCAGAGCTTCGTTTGAGGATTGCTCGATCGCATCCCAGTCAGCCTGCAGATTGTTGGCGTCCAGGTAGCGGCGCACAACATCCAGCAGCGCCGTGCGGCTGACATCAAGCTCACCGCTGCCCGCCTCAAGATCATTTGCAAAGGGCGCATAGTCCGCCTTCACCTGCCGAAACGCTGTCATGGCGTCCAGCTCCTGGCTGACCTTGAACCGGCAGATGCCAGTCAGCGTCATCAGGATGCGCCCATCATCGGTTTCATTGAAGCCTGTGATGCGCCCTGCGCAGCCAACATCGTGAATAGCCGGACTGGTGCCCGCATCCGCAGGGCCAACGGTCTGTGGCTGGATCATGCCGATGAGCCTGTCGCCTGAGCGCAGGGCCGAATCCACCATGGACACATAGCGCGGCTCAAAGATGTTGAGCGGCAGCACGCCGCGGGGCAGCAACATGGCGCCTGCAAGCGGGAAGATGGGCAGAGTGCCCGGCAGATCATTTATAGAGGAGTAGCGTTCGGTCATGCGACCTTTCTTGGTCCGTATGCGGATAGTCTGGTTACGATTATGAAAACAGGACGGAAGACAGCTTGCGCCGGCCCGCCTGCGTTGCCTCGTCCATGGGGCCCCATGCCTCAAAGAACTGCAGCAATTGCGTGCGGGCGGCCTCTTCGTTCCAGGCCCGGTCGAGGCGGATGCTCTCGATCAGATGGTCGGTTGCACCGTCACGGTCGTTGGCGGCATTGAGGGCGATGGCGACTTCAATGCGTGTCTCGTGGTCCTTGGGGTCTGCCTCCAGCTTGGCAAGGAGGGGCGACAGATCGTTTTCCGGTTCAGCAGGGCCGGAGCGGGCAATCTCAAGGGCTGCAACAGCGCCCTTGATGTCCGGGTCGTTGGCAAGCTTGCCTTCAGCAAGTCCGAGGACTTCGGTCGCGCGGTCAAGGTCGTTGCTGGCAATGTAGCAGCGCGCCAAGCCAGCAATGGCCTTGGGGTTTTCACGGTCTTCCTGCAGCACAGCGGCAAAGGCCTGGGCAGCGGCGCCAATGTCGCCTGCGTCCATGGCGGCGGCGCCTGCTTCCAGCATCTGTTCAGCCTGTGTCGGGGCCAGCTCGCCGCCGAGAAGTGTCTCAACAAAGCGTTTGATCTGGCTTTCGGGCAGAGCGCCCATAAAGCCGTCCACGGGCTGGCCGTTCTTGAAGGCAAAGACCGCCGGGATCGACTGCACGCGGAGTTGCTGTGCGATCTCGGGGTGCTCGTCGATATTCATCTTAACCAGCCGAACAGCGCCCTGGGCCTGCTGCACAACTTTTTCCAGAATCGGCGTTAGCTGCTTGCAGGGGCCGCACCAAGGGGCCCAGAAATCCACAATGACGGGGGTCTGCTGGCTTGCGTCCATCACGTCGACAGCAAAACTCTGGGTGGTGGCGTCCTTGATCAGGTCGCCTGCCGGGCCTTGTGCGCCCAGGGGTGCTGCGCCCTCAGGGGTGCTGTGAATATCACTCATCTTAAAACTCCTGCCGGGCAATGGGTGCTGCGGCGGTTTGGGCCCAATGCTGCGCCCCCGATTGTAGCGGTTGCCCCTGAATATGGGGTACGCCGGGCTTTTGCCCACCTTAACATGATGGTGTGAGCCGCGCTGAAGCGGCCTGCGAGGCCCGCCTGAGGGCAGGTCCGGGCCATGGTTTACCGGGATAGGGGACCCGACGGCAAGGTAGTGAAGTGGAGGCCAGGGGGATGTGCCGGGAATCGGCGGTTCCTTTGGCTTTTCCAAAGGATCACAAGCCCCTTGCAATCACGGACTTCTTGCGCAATAACACCGCTCCCTTGGGGTGGATTTTCAATCCATCAGGACCGATTTGCAGCTTTGTGCACGGTCCACGTCAGAGCGGGCGTAGCTCAGGGGTAGAGCACAACCTTGCCAAGGTTGGGGTCGTGAGTTCGAATCTCATCGCCCGCTCCAATTCTCCGACATCTTAGATACCGCGCTTTTCGGGGCCTTGTCGCGCTGTACGGCTACGTACACTGCGCTGAGACCTAATTTGGCCGCCTTGGCCGCACTTGGCTGGCTGCAATCCGACTTGCCGCATTCCAATGATCAAAGGAAACCGCCTCCAACGGGATGAGCGTTGGGTCTCAGATCAAGTCCATAGTCGCCATTCTAGGATACAGGTCCTGTGCGCGCCTCTATATGTGCCGAACAAGCAGACAGAATAGCGCTTCTCCAGTCTTTTACGCGCAGGATGCCTTTGTTTGGATGCACGCCTACGGTCAGCAACCCGTGTGTTAGTCCTAGTAGTTCGATTGCGAGGAGGTCTGAGTCGACAGTTAGATCTGGAAGCGTCGCAACGCCGTCCAAGACTTCTTGAAATGTTTCCCGGGCCAGGGCCCGCGTATCGGCAGATGGCTTGTAACCGCGTGTCGATGCTTCGAACATCAGCTGATAATGCGCGGGATAGTCATTCGCGATGTCGACATAGACTTCGATGCGACGCATGATCACTTCTTTTGGCGACCCGTCGCTATCGCACGCATTCATGGTGTCGCGAAGCCGCACCCAACCCTCTTGGCAAAGAGCATCTAGCACGCCCTGACGATCGCCAAATCTGCGGTATATGCCAATCGTAGACATGCCGGCTTTGCTCGAAATCGCCCGCACATTGAGTGCGTTTATGCCTTCTTCAACCAGCAAATCACTCGCGGCTTTCAAGATTTTTGCGCGTGTTTCAATTGCCATGGTGACGTTTTCCTCGACTCTGACAGCGTATTTGTCCGCTCTTCGTATCACGCAAATGGCGGCTCAATAACCGGGCGACGTCGCGCGCCGAATGGTGGAAATGCAAGCAATTGATTGCTCTTTCGTTGTTGCTGTTCGCTAACGCGCAGACAGGACGAGCAATTGGTGTGGCTGATTCTGGTCGTGTCTTAGGCTTATGGCGGTAACAGCCACCGAAAACCGGGTCCCTTGACAGTCCCACAAAACTGGCATACTTGGTGTGATAACTTAGTTATCTTCTGAGGAGGCGACCAGTAATGACAACCGGAAAATGGGTGCGCGGCCCTTACGCGCCAGTTGATCAAGAAGTCGAGGTGTTCGATCTCGAAGTGATCGGATCAATTCCCCCTGAGCTAAATGGGATGCTAACGCGCATTGGACCCAACCCGATTCCGCCGCATGCGGAAGATCACAATCTATTCGCTGGTGACGGGATGGTTCACGCCATGACCCTGTCTAACGGCAAAGCCACGTCATACAAGAACCGTTGGGTTCGCACAGAAGACGTGAGCCGCAAGCTTGGTGAAACGCCCGTCGCCGATCCCGTTGATCGCCAGGACACGTCCAACACACATATTGTTCCGTTTGCCGGCAAACTGTACGCCATGACGGAGGCTTGTATTCCTTATCAGCTGGATTCAAGCCTTAAGACGATCATGCGTGACACGTTTGACGGTGACATCGCTCAGGGATTTACAGCTCATCCACATACTGACCCCGCAACGGGGCGCCTTCATGCAATTGGATTCGATGTAAACGCTGAGAAGATCGCGACGCATTTTGTGATTGAGCCAGATGGATCGCTGGGCTGGAAAACAGATATCCCGCTCGGGGGATCAAGTTGGATCCATGATTTTGCAATGACGGAAAACTTCGCGATCATCTGGGACATGCCGCTTCAGCATCGCCAAGAACTTCAAGATGCCGGAGAACAAGCTCCGTACAAGTGGGACCCGGACTACCCAACTCGCGTCGGTATCCGCCCGCTGAACGCCAAAACGCCTGATGTTCGTTGGTTCGATCTAGAGCCGTGCTTTGTGTTTCACGCCGTCAATGCGTGGGAGGTCTATGACGAGGCAGGCGGTCTTTCCGAGATCATCTGCGATGTCGTGCAATTTGCGAAAATGTTTGACGAAGACCGCACCGGTCCCGGCGATACCGCGCCGCCTCAGCTGCACCGTTGGGTCTTCAATATGAAGACCGGAAAAATGACAGATCAACTGATTGACCAGCGCATTCAAGAATATCCTCGCATTGATGACCGGTACTGGGGAAAACCATCAAGCTTCGCTGTGACAACTGAACTATTCAATTCCGATGGCGGTTCTGGACTCATTGTCCATGATGGACGCGGAAATGCTTCCTCTTATGGCTTTGAAGAACGCGTCGTCGCAAGTGAAGGCGTGTTCGTGCCAGCGAGCGAAACGGCCGACGAAGGCGACGGTTGGATTTTGACATTTGGGGTCCACGCGCAAACAGGCGCATCAAAGGCCTCCGTGTTTGATGCAACAAAAGTTAGTGACGGTCCGGTTGGAGAGATCATCCTCCCGCAGCGCGTTCCTGTCACGTTTCATGGAAGCTGGATTCCCGAAGCAACGCTGTAGGGATACGGACTTCGGCCCAGCGTCCAAATTGCAGCGCGCAGGCCTGAACTGACGACTCAGCACATCGCCAGCGATCAAGAGACCCGCGGACCTGATGAAGCATCCACTCGGCCAATCCTCCCAACCCAACGAAACCAATCATATGACTCAGAATTCTTCTATCGATCCATCGCTGTATGAGTACATGACACCAGGTTGCCTGAATGGCTCCAGCGCCTTCATTACCGGTGGAGGGAGTGGCATCGGATTGAGCATAGCTCACACCTTAGCGGCGTTGGGTGCCAATGTGGGCATATGCGGTCGGAGGGCCGACAAACTTAAGCACGCCGAAGACGCGTTATTGGTATACGGGGGGAAGATCGCGACTTTTGCTGTCGATATTCGCGACGCAGACGCTGTTTGCGAGGCGCTTGAAACGTGTGGACGGGTTAACGGCCCGGTCAATTATCTGGTTTGTGCCGCTGCAGGAAACTTCGTTGCATCCGCTGAGTCCATGAGTTCAAACGCGTTCAAAACGGTTGTTGAAATCGACTTGCTAGGAACTTTTCATGCGGCGAAGGGTGCCTTTGAGCAACTCAAGGCCACGAAAGGGAGCGCCTTGTTCATTTCCGCCGGGCAGGCGTTTGCTCCCTACTATGGCCAGTCACATGTCGGAGCAGCAAAAGCTGGAATTGAAATGCTGATGCAGACGCTCGCATTGGAATGGGGGGAGAACTCAATAGGCGTGAACTGTATCGTGCCCGGTCCGATTTCAAACACGCGCGGCATGGAAGTGTTGAGCGGCGGCGAAGCGGAAGACTTTTGGGTTTCGACCGTACCCATGAGGCGCTTAGGGCAGGCCAGCGAGATCGCAAATCTCTCGGCATTTTTGGCTACGCCACTGGCAGATTTCATCACCGGCACCAGCATTCGAGTTGATGGTGGACAAAATCTGACAGGGTCGTCTCGATTCAACGAGCAAGTCATTCAATCTCTAGGCTTAGAAGAATAGTGATGCTGTGTGCGGTTTCGATGTTTCTCGGATCGCCGCGTAAACTCAGGAAGCGGATTTTCAGCGGAGTTTTGGCCGAAGAGCCCGGTGATAGGCACCCTACGTGAGCAAATCCATTTGCGATTACGTCAAACACTGATTATCCCGGCCCAAGCGCCCATCTGTTGAGTGACGACTTGAGTTCGTCGCAAGGAAAGCCGATAGGGCCAACTCAACTGCCTGTTGGGACACTGTTCCGTTCGACCTTTTGAGCCGGCGTTGCTCTTGTGTGAAATAGGGCGTTGGTTACCGGGCGGTTACATGGTGTGCACTGCAGAGTCCCGGGCAACCTAGAGGTGAAGCGTCGTATCCAATGGGACGCTAGTCCGGCACTCCTCAAAAGCCTGCTTCAACTCGTTGCAATGACCGAACACCGCAATGCAAACCTTGCCAAGGTTGGAGGCGTGAGTTCGAATCTCATCGCCCGCTCCAATTTTCCTTGTCAGCTGTGAACGCCGTCTTCATTGGATGGGCCTTGGAGGCGTTGCGCCAAATCAGGTTGCAAGCCCTTCTGCCAATGCCCGCATTGCCATGAAGGTGTGGGCATAAAGGCGGTCATTTGCAGGTTCGGGGTGCGTGGACAGTTTTACGATGACGATCCCTGAAGGCTGGTGCACATAGACTGTCTGTCCGAAAATGCCGATACACAAAAGGGCGTCGTCGGCCTGACATGCCCAGGTCTGGTTCTGGTAATGCCAGTTCGGCAGGACAGGCGCGTAATCGGTCACTGCGAAATGCGCCCGCCGTTCGTCGCTGCCGGCCCGCGTTGATCGAACCCAGCTTTCGGGAATCACCTGTTCGCCATCAACCTGCCCGTTATTCAGGAGCATCTGCCCGAAACGCACCAGGTCACGGGCGCTGGCGCTCATCCCGGCACCGAAGTAGGGGAACCCTGCTCCATCAACAACGACATTTGCGTCGTATTCCGGTTTCAGCCGCTGCCAAAGGTGCTGCGCCATGAGGTCCTGAACGGGCGTGTGCGTTGCACCTTCGATAGCCATGGCAACGATGTTTGTGAGAAGGGTGCGATAGTGGAACGCTTCTCCATCGGCGTGCCCGGCTGATTTTTTATCGCTTGCGTAGTCTTTCAGGGAAGTTGTGGCCGCGCGGTCTGCCAGGTCCGGGCGCCAGCCGATAACAGCCGTTTCGACCCAGAAGTCATCGGTTGCGACTGCATAGTCTTCACCGAAGGTGACGCCCGCTGTCATGTCGAGTGCCTGACGCAGCGTCGCCTGGTCGAGGGCTGTTCCTGTGAGCTGTGGAACATAGGTCGCGACGCGCTCGTCCAAGGCAATTGTGTCATCGGCCACAAACACGCCTGCAAGCATCCCGAGGAACGTCTTCGATATCGAGTTGAGCAGGTGCAGGCTGTCAGGCTGCATCCCATTTTCATAGTGTTCGTGGATCAGGACACCGTCCCTCAGTATCAGGAACGCATCCGTGTACGTGTCCTCGAGGAACTGACTAATCGTGTGCTCATCGCCGTTGGGCCACCCGAACCGGAAGTGTCCAACTTCCACGTGGTCTGACGGCAGGGGCGATGGGGGTTCAGTTCCTCGTTTCAATCGCGCCGTTGGAAAGAGCGATTGCAGGTGCTGAAAGCTTGTCCGGTTATGTTGCGGCGTGAGCCAGTTGTCGCGTGAAAACGATCGCATCCGAAAGCTGCCCCCTAGCCTGAGCACTTTTTTGATGGCGGTACGTCAAGTGCGGGATTG
Source organism: Pyruvatibacter sp. HU-CL02332 (assembly GCF_040362765.1). Taxonomy (NCBI): domain Bacteria; kingdom Pseudomonadati; phylum Pseudomonadota; class Alphaproteobacteria; order Hyphomicrobiales; family Parvibaculaceae; genus Pyruvatibacter; species Pyruvatibacter sp. HU-CL02332. The sequence goes on along the minus strand of NZ_BAABWK010000001.1, from coordinate 1,518,337 downwards.
CGGTCGAAAAAGCCCGACGGCACCAGCATGAAGCCAGCGTATTCCACCGGCATGATCGGCCAGTCCTCCGGCCGTGGCACGTGGGTCACGCCGAAGGTATGCCAGACCACGACATCGGTGTTCTCGATCGCACGGTTGTCCTTTGTATAGTCCGGAAGCCCCACACCGCCGGTGTGGAGGTTCGTGAACGGGCCTGCGCCCGCGTAGTGTTCAGCCTCGTCGTAAGGTGTGACCCAGAGATTATGGCGCGCAAACCCACCGCGCTTGCCTGCCACTGTGTCATCTCCTGCAAAGAAAGTCGGCGACGCCTGCGGCAACAGCTTGTAGGCGACGGGTTTGCCGAGCTGGTTTGTCACATTCGGATTCTCGATCCGCCAGTTGCGGCTGGCTGCGGGATCAATGCGCCGCTTGGCGTCGGCCTCGTGGGTCAGCACCTGCCGTGTTGCTTCGAAACCGGCGCCATAGGGGTGCGGATCGTTGGCCATAGGTACGACGTTTGCTTCGACCACAGTATTGTCGAGGCCGTCCAGGTTGAAGTCCAGACGGAAACAGAACAGGTGCTGATGAATGGGTGATGTGATGCCAGGCGCCACGAGGGGCGACGTAGACGTCCCTTCACCATTCTCCGCCACTGACACGCCGATGATCCCGGTCAGCTTGACTTCCAACTGGATGGTGCCGTCCTGGTAGAAGTACCAGAAGAAGCCATACTCATAGTTGCCGATCGTGTGGATCATGGAAATCACCAGCCGGCGCGACCGGCGGACTTCTGGTGGCAGATCGGGGCGGAACAGGTTCGTGTGCTTCCACAGGATCCCATAGTCTTCTTCGTGCAGGCACACGGCATTTTCGACCGTATACGGACTACCATCCGTGCCCAGCATAACCGCATCGAAATAATGAATCTCCCCGAGGCAATCACATCCAAGCTTCAGTGAGTTGCCCTGTTGACCGAGTGCTGTTTCGCCGGCGTCAAAGGCATGCTTCCAATACTGGATCGGGTCCGAGTCTCCATACGGCACGACCATTTCGGACAGCGAAGCCCGGTACAGTATGGACCTGTCCTTGCCGTCATCGTCGTAGCGTACATCGTGGAGGATCAGTCCCTCGATCGGGTGCACTGAGATGCGCATCTGCCATTTCTGCCACTTAATGACCTGGCCCTGTACTTCAAAGCTCGGGCCGTCGGGCTGAGTGATCTCGAGAGGTTTTATGTCCTCTCGCTGCGTCTCAACAAAGCTGGCTGCGTAATCCGCAGGTGACTCGGGAATGGGGGTCACACCGTGGTCCTGCACGATGACGTTACCGCTGTCGGTGTCAATCAGCGCGATGAGTCCACCTACCGGCCGTGCGTAGTAATTGTCGTCGGGGTGCGTGTGCAGGAACGCCAGTGCGCGCAGTACGCGGCCTTCCGGCATTTCCGGCGGGCGGATCCCGGATAGCCACGGCTCAATGTGTACCAGTGATGTGTCGGTGATCCCGCGTTTCTCCAGCGCGGCCAGCCAGTCGGGATGCTCCGCAAGGGCAGCGTATACGGCCAGGACGTCTTCCATATTCAAGGGGGCCTGACCGTTTTCGATCCAATGGCACTCCACGAGCTTGTCTTCTTCGGGCGCGACGATTGCTTCGAAACTCTGACCCTTTTCGCGGTCATGACCTATGAGTCGGACCCGCCGGTCGATCGATGAGCCGGGAGAAAACCCAAGGACTGTCTGCTTCTCGGGTTCGACCAGCATGCCGCAGGAGAAGAAGCTTCGCTGGCTGAGCTCGACCTCTTTGCGCAGAATTGATACGGCCTTTGACAATTCGTCGGCCGTGCAGGGGTCAAGTGGGTGGCGCTCTGCCGCAGTCGTCACGGTCATATCTTTGCTCCATTGGATGTCGTCGTTCTGGGTTTGCGTACCTTTGCCGGAAACAGCGCCTGCAAGCGGGCCCGCAGCTCTTCGGGGTTGTTGTCACGGCCTGTCAGACTGTCGAGTTCGAATGCACGAAACACCGCAAGCAATAGCTGCGCAGACTGGTGCGGTTGATCTGTACCGGCGCGGTTGAGCCGGGACTCGAGCCGGTCGATCAGGGCGTGCTCCCAGCTTCGGACTTCGCGGCCGACCGCTTCGTTCCGTGCGGCAAACAGGATGAGTTCGTACTCTGCGAGTACGCGCGCGGGATCGCGAAACTCGCGCTGGTGGTACCGCACCAAAAGCTCGATGACGCCGTCGATGCTGTCATCGTCCAGCCGCGCAGAAATCTCGGAAAGACTGGCGTCTACGGTCTCGATGTAGTGGCGAAACGCCTGCAGGATGATCTGCTCCCGCGAGGGAAAGTGATGGGCGACGGCACCGCGCGTCAGTCCCGCTTCATCTGCAACGCACCTATAGGTGACAGCTTCCGTGCCTGACGTACCAATTACGCGCAGAGCGGCCTCGAGCACATGCTCGCGGCTGCGCGCTCCCTTGGTGTTTGGTGTGCGTTCAATTTCTTTAAAGTCTTGCATGGCGACCCGTGATCCACGCCAGCGTTTCGCCAGACCAAATCCCCGTCTTAAGGTCTTTGACGGCTTCACACGCTGCTGTGGTCCACACTTGCGCGGTAGCGTTTCCGTCCACACTGATCGTGGGTGGGAACTTCTGCTGACCGGCATAGGTGCCGTCTGTTTGAACGATGGCCTCCATGGTCATTCCTTTTCTCCCCGTGTCCGCAAATCGAGGACTCGCGCGTGCCCCTCTCGGGGTCTCGCCGTGTGTCTGCCACAGCGCAACATCGTTCGACACTAAAACATGACACTTGTCACGACAATCAAAATCTCTGGAGTTCCGTATTGATCGTGCTTCAGGCGCTTGGGAGAAGAATCACAAATGAAGATTCCGCGTTTCACCGCTGAAGTGGATTTCGATGTGCTGAAGGAGGCGCTGGATGACGCTGGGTGCCGTATTGTGACGGGTGCGTCCAATGCGGCCCTCTGCCGAGAGCCGTCTGTAATCGGGTTACACCAAGGTTACCCGTCCAAATCCTGGTGTTCCGAGCATTTGTCGAACCGTGCTCTCTGTCGTTAGCGCTCAGATTTGGTGAAGTCTCCGGAGCCCACGTCAAATCTACTCGAATTCCCGAACACCGCCATGCAAACCTTGCCAAGGTTGGGGGCGTGAGTTCGAATCTCATCGCCCGCTCCAATTTTCCATACATTGTGACAGGCATTGATGTGTTTCTTGCGAAACAGATGCCGCACTGCCCCGGGTGCTTATCCGAAGCGGAAGCTTGAGACAGTCAGGTGTCCCATGAAGTCCGACTGGCTGTAGTTTATTGCGCAAGGGTCAGCTTCGGCGGATCCCAGGGCGACAAACAATGGAAGCAGGTGGTCCTCGCTCGGGTGAGCCAGCCGTGCAGCTGGCGCGGCTTCCCATTGGCATATTTGCTTGTTGCGTTGTGCGCCTGACATCGTCATCAGGGTCTGTTTCAGCCAAAGGTCGAAATCCCGCGAGGCATCTGCACCGTCTGGACCGAACTTCTGTAAATTGTGGTAGCTGAGGCCGCTACCAACGATGAGAATGCCCTCGTCTCTCAGCGGAGCAAGGGCGCGTCCTGCCGCGATATGTGCCTGTGGATCAAAGTCTTGTCGGATGGAGAGTTGGACAACGGGAATATCCGCCTGCGGTCGCACTATCTCCATCAAGCTGAAGGTGCCGTGATCAAAACCGCGTTCCCTATCCAGCCCACAATCCATGCCGGCTGTTGTGATGAGCTTGCAAGCGCGTTCTGCAAGCTCCGGGCTGCCTGGAGCATTGTAGGTGACGTGGTAGGTGTGCTCTGGAAATCCCCCATAGTCGTAAATCATCGGGGGTTTTCTGCTCGACGAGAGCATGAAGCTGTGTGTTTCCCAGTGTGCTGTGACCACCAGAATTGCTTTTGGCTGGACAGGAAGATTGGGCAGAAGGGCTTTCAAGGACGCTTCGAGAAGATTGAACTCATCGCGAAGCGGGCCCGTCAGGTAGGGCCATGGGCCGCCCCCGTGTGACAAGAACATGGCAGGCAATCTGGTCATCTTTGGTCCGCTCCAAAACTGCTCCGAGCCTGCTTTGTGGGAGACTGACCGACGGGCATCCTAGACAAACGACGCGATGACGTCGCCCAAGCCATTGTCGAAGCGGGCAATGATCTCATCTCCAGGCTGCACAGGAACAGTTCGGACGAATGACCCGGTCAGGATGACTTGTCCCGGCTCGAAGGCGACTCCGAATTCGCCAAGCTTGTTTGCCAACCAGGCAACTGACGTCACGGGGTTGCCGAGAACGGCTGATGAGACCCCCGCCTCCTTTACCTCGCCGTTCTGAATCAGCTCGCCGTGTATGCGCCGGATGTCAATCTGGTCGAGCCGGCGAGGGTTGGCGCCCAGCACGGCAGCGCCGCACGCTGCAAAGTCCGCTATCGTGTCCGCGACTGTCATTCCCGGACCCGGGCCGACGCGGAAATCCACGATCTCGATGGCAGGCAGCACGAAGTCAGTCGCGCGGATCACATCCACTGGCAGGATGCCCGGACCCTTCAGGGCGTCTTTCATGACGAACGCAATTTCGATCTCGATCATCGGCAGGATGAAGTCTGACATCTGCAGCGGCGTGTCTTCAGGCAGATACAGGTCATCGGTCATCGCGCTGAAATCCGGCTCGGTTGATCCCGTCAATTCCTGCATGGCCTTCGATGTCAGGCCCACCTTGTATCCGCGTATGGACCTGCCTTCGGAGAGCCTCTGTGCGATGCACATCTCCTGAATGCGGTAAGAGTCTTCGACGGTGATGCCGGGATGCGTTTTTGTCAGCAGTCCAAGTGGCTTGCGGGTTTCGAAAACGGCAAGAATATCTCGGGCTATCCCGCTGCGGGTTTCCTGATCAAGCATCTGTCTTTTCCTCTGTGAGTCCGGCGCGGGCTTTCTCAAGTTCCATATGTGCTGTGCGGGTGAATGCGGGCGCATCCGTCAGTGTCGAGATGAGCTGGAAGCCTTGGCCTGCCCTCACTGGGGCCAGAGCTCCCGTTGAGAGTACGGCTGTTGCGCGTCCAGCGTCTTTTGCGGCCCGGTTTATCCGGGCGACTGCTGCATCAAATGCCGGCTTCCCATCATTGTCGCCGGGCGGCAGGCCCAGTGCGATGGATAGGTCGAAGGGGCCAACAAGCAGTGCATCAATGCCCGGTACGGCAGCGATCTCTTCAACAGATTCGAGTGCTTCTACTGTCTCAATCATTGGAATAACCATCACCCGGTCGTTTGCACCGGCGAAATATCCTGCGCCGTCACGCACGCCAACACGGATTGGGCCCAGGCTGCGCCGGCCAACAGGCGGATAAAGGCATGCCTCTACAAGTCTGGCGGCGTCATCAGGCGTCTGGATCATCGGCGCCACAATACCCATGGCTCCGGCATCAAGCATGCGCCCGATAATTCCAGGTTCATTCCAGGGAACCCGGACGATTGGCGTTGCGCCGCCCAGATCGATCGCGCGTATCATCTCCAGGGCAGTCTCATAGTCCATGCAGCCATGCTGCATATCCACAAGCACCCAATCAAAGCCACTGCTGGCCAGTATCTCTGCTGTCAGTGCACCGGGGATCATGCACCAGGCCCCCAGCAGCACGTCGCCCTTTTTCATCCTGTCCTTGAGGTTCCCGGACATGTGTCTTGCCTCCGCCTGCTATTTCCCAATCAGCCAAAACCGATTGTAGTCATAATTGACTTAGACCAGAACTTAAGCGGGACGGTCAAGCAGCAACTCAAGCTGGGAGCGCAGGCCCTTCAGGAAGTCGTCGCGTGAATGGACGTTTCCGAGCCAACCGACAAGGTCGAAATAGTAGATAGCGAAGATCGTGCGGGCGGTGAGCATGGGCTCAAGCGCCCGGGGCAAACTGCCGTTGCTCTGGGCGGTGCGGACGAGGTCGGCAAAGCCCATCATGATGGTCTCGACAAGATCGTTCAGGTCTGCCGCGCGTTCTGCTGATGCAGGTATTGCGATCTCCTTGATCAACACTCTTGCCAGGTCGAGATCCTTTTCGTGGTACTCGATCATCCGGTCAAACACGGTGAGGATCTGGTCAACAAGAGCTGTGTCTGGCGGCAGTTTCTTGAAGGAATCAATGGCTGTTGCCTGCATCTCGTCCTTGAAGACCAGCGCCAGCAGATCTTCCTTGGACTTGACATAAAGGAACAATGTCCCGGTGCCGATATCAGCTGCTGCGGCAACCTGCTGCGTGGTGGTTTCGGCAAAACCCTGCTGGGCAAACAAGGCACGTGCCGCCCCAATGATGCGCGCACGCTTCTCCACCTTAGATCTTTCCCGCCGCCCCATTCGCGATGGTTCGTCCGGTGTCTCGGCCTTGTTAGCAGGGGAAAATTGCCGTGGCATCTGCGGTCCTCTCTTACGCGGCCAATATCACACATGTCTCCGTACACCTCATACACGAGGGTGAAAACGGCTGCTTGACAAAAATTGAGCTTGTCATATTCTGACTGTAATCATAAACGATAATAGTCATAATTAAGCTTTGATCCAGATCATTCTGTATCTGTGACCGGGCTCCCGGGAGGTGGCAATGGCGGCAAGAACCGCGACAATCGCAGGCGTTGATGTTTCCGTTGATCATTGGATTGCGGGACGCAGGGTCGCGTCAAAACAGCATTTCACGAACAATTCTCCGGTGGACGGGGCCTTCCTTGCCGATGTTTCTGCCGGCAGTAAGGAAGATGTCGATGCGGCCGTGGCGGCGGCTCGTAAGGCATTTCCCGCGTGGGCAGCACTTGGACCGGAAGGGCGGTTGCCCATTCTGAAAAAATTCGCGGAGCGGATGCTGGCTCGTGCAGATGACCTGGCTGCAGTTGAAACTGCGGATAACGGGTCGCTGCTGATGGGCAACAAGCATCGGCTGGTGCCGCGTTCAGCGCTCAATATCTCCTTCTTCGCCGAATGGGCCCTCAAGATGCAGGGTCACACAATCAATTCCGATGAAGTCGTGGGACATGTCCAATATGACCCAGCTGGTGTCGCGGCGTTGATCACGCCTTGGAACGCTCCTTTGATGCTGACGACTTGGAAGGTTGGGCCGGCGCTCGCAGCCGGCAACACTATTGTTGTGAAGCCACCGGAGTGGGCACCCATGACGTGCTCATTGATGGCCGATATCGCGGATGAAGCGGGGTTGCCTCCCGGCGTCCTGAACGTTGTGCAGGGTATTGGTGAGGAGGCCGGAGATGCCTTGGTCAATCACCCGGACGTGGCGCGCATAAGCTTTACTGGTTCGACCGACACGGCGCGGATCATTGGCGGGGCGGCTGCACGGTCCATTACACCTCTGAGTGCCGAACTGGGTGGTAAGTCCCCCCTCATTGTGTGTGCAGATGCAGATCTGGATGCTGCAGCGCAGACCGTTGCCGGGCAGTACATGAATGCAGGGCAGGTGTGTCTCGCGGGCACCCGGGTTCTCGTCGAGAAATCGATCGAGGAAGAATTCCTTGAAAAAGTACGTGCTGCCGCCGGCCATATGGTCGTTGGCGATCCGCGTGATCCTGGCACCCGTGTCGGCCCGCTTATCCACCCCGAGCACTTTTCCCGCGTTTCCGGTTTCGTCGAGCGTGCCAAGGCAGATGGGGCCGAGGTTTTGTGGGGCGGAAGTCAGTCTTCGGAGGGTGATCTCTACTTCCAACCGACCATGTTTGGCGGCGCAGCAGCGGACGCCGAGATTTCGCAGCGAGAGGTCTTCGGCCCGGTTCTTACATGGCAGACCTTCCAGTCAGATGACGAGGTGATCGCCATCGCCAACAACACTGAATACGGCCTCGCGGGCACGTTGTTCTGTGGCAATGAAGCCAGGGCCATGCGGATCGCTTCGGCGGTGGTTGCTGGAACGATCTGGGTGAACTGCTTCTTTGTCCGTGACCTGTCGGCACCTTTTGGCGGCAGCCGAACCTCGGGTCTTGGCCGGGAAGGCGGCAACTGGAGTTTCGACTTCTATACCGACATCAAAAATATCGCCGTGCGCAAAGACGCATTCACGTCTTAGGGAGGATACCAATGGCCACAGAAATTACTGAACTGGGCTACATCACAATTGGGGTAAGCGATCTTGCGGCATGGGAGTCGTTCGCATCGCAAGTTTTGGCCCTCGATGTGCGGCCGGGCGAAAATGCAAGTACGCGCTACCTGCGGATGGATTACTGGCACCATCGCATCAAGCTTGTTGAAGATCCGTCAGATGACGTGATGGCGATCGGCCTTCGGGTTGCCGGCGTTCTTGAATTTCGCGAGATGGCAGCACGGCTTGAGGGTGCCGGGTGTGATGTCCGCGTGGGCACGGATGCAGAGGCGACTGAGCGGCATGTTCTGGAGGTCATGTTCCTAGAGGATCCCAACGGCTTTCCTCTTGAGATTTTCCACGGCCCGCTCGTCCAGTATGACCAGCCCTTTCATCCGGGCCGGGGCATGCATGGCGGCTTCAAGACGGCAGGCGGCGGCTTTGGCCACATGATGCTCAACCGGCGTGCCAGCTTTGAAGATCTGCACGCGTTCTACACGATCCTCGGTTTGCGCGGGGGAGTTGAATACAAGATTGCGCTGCCCGGCCAGCCCGAACCTGTCGAGCTGATGTTCCTGCACTGCAACTCACGCCAGCACACTCTTGCGTTTGGTGGACCTGCTGAGAAGCGGGTCAACCATCTCATGTTTGAAGTTGAGCGGTTGGAGGATGTGGGCCTCACCCACGATATCGTCCGGCTGGCGCAGCTGCCCGTGATCATTGAGCCGGGCAGCCACGCTAATGACCATAACTTCTCCTTCTACTTCAAGAACCCGTCGGGGTTCATGAACGAGATCGGCTGGGGCGGTCGCGCACCGACCGGGCAGTCCGAGTATTTCCAGCGAGATGCATATGGCCACGCACCGGTCCTCGAAAACATGAAGGACTTCATGGTTCCGGCCTAAGGCGGGCTACCAGTCAAAAATAAAGGGTAAGATCGAAATGTCCGTACTTGATGGGCCAAGAGAAGAATTGCGACGTATTTTCTACGAGGGAACGCCCCATTGGGTGCGCCCGAGTGATGACCGCTTGTTGCTTGCTGATGGCCGCTCACTTGCTGAGAAAGACGCTGTCTATCTGCCGCCCTGTGATCCTACCAAGATCATTTGTATCCACCTGAACTACGAGTCGCGCCGAGTAGAATTCCGGGCGCCAGATCTCGTCACCCCCACCTACTTTCAAAAACCCCTCAGTACACTGAATGTGCATCGGGGCCATGTGAACCGTGGAGCAGACTGTCAGTACCTGAACTATGAGGGTGAGATTGCAGCCATTGTCGGGAAGCCAATGAAGAATCTGGCGCCTGATGAGGTGTGGGATCATCTCGCGGGTTTCGCGCCAGCCAACGATGTGGGCGCTCAGGACTTCAGGGATACAGATGCCGGCTCGATGCTTCGGGTGAAAGGCCAGGACGGGTTCTGTCCGATCGGTCCTGGAATTGTGCGGGGCGTTGATATCCGAAAGGAGACCCTTCGCACCTACATAAACGGCAAAGTGGTTCAAGAGGGGCCGGTCTCCGAGATGAACTTCGGCATTGACTACATCCTTGCGGATCTTTGTCGCCATATCACGCTGCTGCCGGGGGATGTCGTTCTCACAGGTACACCGGCTTTCAGTCGGCCGATGTCAATTGGGGATGTGGTCGAAGTTGAAATCACTGGCATTGGGCGTCTGTCCAACACGGTTCAAGAGGTTCCTGCGCCGGCTAACAGCGTCGGACATGAACCGACGGATTCGGATGCTGTGCGTCGCGTCGCGCTGGCCGGCGATTACTGGGACCAAATCGACAAGCTTGGAAAACAGGCGTAACTCAGGAAGAAAACGACCATGGAAGCCACACTTGATAGCAATATCATCGACCCGGACATTTTCCTCGATGAGCAGGGCCCTCCTCACAGGATCTTTGACTTGTGGCGTGAGCAAGATCCGGTGCATTGGAATGCGGCAAACCCGAACTACATTTCAGGTATGCCGGGATCGACCCTTGAGAAGGGCTTTTGGGTTCTGACGCGGTATGAAGATGTCAGTACGGTTTCCATGGATCAGGAAACTTTCAGTTCCTACGAAAATGGTATCGTTGTCTGGGATCCAGGACCCCAGGAACTAGAGCGTCAACGGTCCAACTTTATGGGAATGCGGCCAGCAGATCATACTGCGGTACGCCGCGTCTTGATGCCGCCTTTCATGCCAAAGGCTCTCAACAACCTGGCGCCCCGGGTGGATAAACTGGCAGAAGAAATTATCGACTCGGTTGCCTCGCGTGGCGAATGCGAATTCGTCTTTGATGTGGCGTCAAAGCTGCCGGTGTTTACATTCTGCGAACTGATGGGAATTCCCGAGCACTATCGCGAAAAGGTCGCTGAGTACGGAAACGAACTGGCCGATGTTGAAACGCGGAGCGAATTGTCGCTTGATCCAACAATTGGTCTATTCGCCATTAGTGAGGAGCTCTCTGCAGAAAAGAGGGCAAACCCCGATGGTTCCCTTATTAGTGAGATGGTCAACGACAAGACGCTGAATCTGAGTCAGATGGCCATCAACCAGTTTGTGCTCGTGTTTGCGATGGCGGGCCACGAAACAACACGCAGCACTGCTGCACACTTCATAAATCTGATGAACCAGCATCCGGATCAGTACGAGCTTCTTCTCGGTGATGTCGACAAGCACCTGGATAACGCGATCGACGAAGTGCTGCGCTACACGTCAACAACGACGAACTTCTGCAGGACAGCAACGGTTGATGTGGAAGTCTCCGGGCAGCGCATTCGCAAGGGCGACAAAATCTATATGTCCTATGCAGCGGCAAACCGCGATCCATCTGTCTTCGAGGATCCGCACCGGTTTGACATCACCCGTGCAAATGCGCGGCGCCACATAGCATTTGGCACAGGGCCTCATATCTGCATCGGTGCAAGACTGGCGCGAATGCAGCTCCGGTCACTAATCAAGCAGATTGTCTCAAGAGTCCCCGACATAAGGGTAAGCGGTGATCCAGTATGGATGCGTTCAATCTGGTTCAATGCGATCTTGAGCCTGCCGGTGGTTTTCACGCCGGAAGGGCAGTAAGCGGGGTAGATTCCACGCTGTTTTGCAGGCTGCCATTCTGCGGGGCAGGAGCTTGGTGGTCGCCGGGCGTATTTGATTGACGGCCGCCACGTGAGATTTCAACTGCGCCTGGGAAGTTGGCGTGGCTATTTTCGAAACGCTTCTTTCAAAACGCGCTCTATCCACGCATCGTCTACAGGTTCTGTCATGACGATGATGCGGAAATAGAGTGCCCCCGCCAGGCTCGCGAACAGAGCTTCGACATCCTGATCCGGGTCCAGTTCGCCACGCTTGATTGCCCGCTGAAAAATCGGAGCAATCGCTTCAAGCCGTGACATCCAGATGCCTGGATTGACCGTCATGTCTCTGGGGGCCCCCGGATTGGACAGGGTCGTTATCATGGCTGCCACGCCGACCGTGCCCGATATGAAGCGGCCAATCTGGCGGAGCAGTTGCACTAGATCGCCGTGAAAGGTGCCGGTATCAACCGGAAAAATCTCCGTCTCCACGATGTCCAGGACCGCATCCCGGATAAGCATCGATGGTGAATCCCAGCGCCGATAAAGGGTTGCGCGCCCCACGCCTGCGCGCCGGGCAATCTCCTGAAAAGTAACCGCCTCAAAGCCTCCTTCTACCAGAAGCTCGATCGTCGCATCGTGAATGCGTCTGGAGTTTTCAGCTGTGCGCCCGCCGGGCCGCTTGGGAGTGGCAGCGTCCACGGGCTGTTGAGTCTTCTCACTTGACATCGTCATTTCCTAATGAGACATATGTCTCGTTAATAACACGATGGACGATTGGTGCAAGCGCCACGGGTGGTCCAGCCGGGAGGTAAAGATGGCTACTGGAAAGGTCATTATCGTCGGAGGCGGTCCTGTTGGGCTTGGTGCGGCGCTGGAACTCAGCCGCTTTGGGGTGCCTAGCATTCTTGTCGAGAAGCATGAAAGCACGTCGCGGCACCCCAAGACTCGAAATTTCAATACGCGGACCATGGAAATTGCGCGCGGCTGGGGTCTTTCGACCTATCAGCGGTTGCGGGGCATCGATTGCCCGCCGGGATGGAAGACACCCATCCGCTTTCTTGAAGACGCCTGCGGCAAGGAGTTTGGGAAGATAGACTCCAAAGGCTTTGAAGGTCCTGGCCCTGACATAAGCCCGGCCGAGCCAACTATGACATCGCAGGACCGGATAGAGGAAATACTTGTCCAGGCACTGCGCGCCAGTGAGCTTGTAGAGCTTTGCTTCTCCACGGAGGCGGTCAAACTGTTGAGCGGAGGCGAGGATACCGACAAGGAGGTCCGGCTGGAAGTTCGCGATAAGCTCACCGGCGAAACCGACATCCTAACTGGTTGCGCAATGGTCGCTGCCGACGGTGCCGCCAGTCCGATGCGCAGTGCGCTTGGTCTCAATCTCGAGGGGCAACGTGCAGTCAAGCAGTTAGTCAATTGCTACTTCCGGGCGGATATCGAGAGCCACCTTGGTGATCGCAAGGGCGTGCTGCTGTTCGTCAACAACGAGAACGCGTCTGGCGTTCTGCAGCCACTCAATGCCAAAGGCCTCTGGCTGTCACAGATCAATGTCGAACCGCACCAGTTTTCTCTGGGCTATTTTACCAAGGAGCGCGCTGCGCAATGGGTCCGCGATGCGGCCGGCGTGCCTGATCTGGACGTAGAGGTCAAATCCTTAGGCCTGTGGGAACTCAACGCAACTGCTGTAGACCATTTTACAAAAGGACGGACAGTCGTTTGTGGTGATGCTGCGCACCAGTTTCCGCCCACGGGTGGGCTAGGCGTGAATACGGGCCTGCAAGGTATGCACAATGCGATGTGGAAACTTGCACTTTACGCACAAGGGAAGGCCGACTGGAACCTCGTCAAAACTTACCATGATGAACGCCGTCCGGTGTCGCTTGAGATCGTGATGCAGTCTTTCATCAATGCGGCGAACGTCCAGCGGATAGGTGAAGCCGCTGCAAGTGACACAGATAGTGGCCTGACCACAGAGCAGATTCTTGAGGAATCGCGTCGCTACGGCAACCATCTGGGGGTCGAGTTTGGAAGTTGGTACCAGTCGCCGGCTGTGCTGTCAGATGGAACGACGCCTGCTAGAGCTGAAGATCCCTATTCGGACTATATTCCAGCCGCGACACCTGGATGTCGGGCGCCGCATGTGTGGTTGGGCAATGAGGTGTCACGTCTATCGACAATCGACATGTGTGGTCCCGCATTCACGCTTTTTGCTGGCCCCGATGGGCTGGATTGGGAACGGCAGGCTGCCGATGCCCGCAAGGTTCTGAATATTCCCATTGCCTGTTATCGCATCGGCAGTGCCGGCCTGCAGGATGATGGTGCCTTCATCCAGGCCTATGACATTGCGGCGGATGGTGCGGTGCTGATCCGTCCGGATGCCCATATCGCATGGCGCGCCAGTTCACTTGCAAAGGCCGACTCCTCGCTGACTGATGTTCTCGCTGCACTCCTGCAGTGCCAGCGTGCGCAATGAGCACAGGCATTACACTGGCAGCAATCGGGTGCTCGGGCCCAGTTGCCCATCACTTCGTCGAGGGGTTTGCGACTGAAGGGGTCGCCCTCAAGATGCTGGCACGCAACCCAGCCGCTATCAATCTTCGCTATCCTGATGCGCAAGTCGTCCAGGGCAGTATGATGAATCCAGACGATGTCGCCGGTGTGGTCGCGGGCGCCGATGCTGGATTTCTTGTGACACCGATGGGGATGAACAACGATCCGTCTACTGAAATTGAGGCGGCGCGGCGCGCGCTTGCTGGCATGAGCGCTGCCGGGCTGCCTCACCTCGTCTATACCTCGTGTCTTGGAGTCGACCGTACCCAGGGCGTTGGGATCCTCGACGCGAAACATGAAATCGAGAGACTCATTCGTGATAGCGGTATCCCATTCTCGATCCTGCGTTGCGGAACCTACATGGAAGATTTGTTTGATCCACGGCTGGAGTTGCTCAAGAAGGGTAAATTTCTCTTCCCCTTGCATAGGCGCCGGCGGTTCACCTTCACGAGCCAGCGTGATATCCCGCGCTTCGCCGTCCGCGAATTGATCGCCAAGGGTCAAGCGCTGGGAAGGGCTATCGATCTGGTGGCGCCGGGAACCTGGTTGATTCCGGAGATCGAACAGCTGCTGGCCGAGACTGCCGGTTTCAAGATCAAGGCACCACCTAGATTCCCGACATTTCACATCTTCCGTGCGCTCCTTCCGTTCTTCCGTTTACGGAAGGACCGCATGTCTTCAGTTATCCCCCTGCTTGTACACTTCGACAGCCACGGATATCTGTCGCCTGACCCGGTCCCTTACGACGGGAACTTTGAAATGACTTCTTTGGAAGACCACGTGCAAAGCCTCTTTGCACAATCGATTGGCTGAACTCGTTCGTCACCGTCGTTTCCATTTGAAGGTACATAGAAAAAGCCCCCGAGCCGAAAGGTCCGGGGGCTTTTGCCTGAGTGTTCCGTGTTGTCACTGAAAATCAAGGTGCCTCTTACGCAGCCTGATCGTGTTCCTTGTCCCACTCGCGCACGACGGGAAGAACTTCCTTCGCGAACAGTTTCATGCTGGCCTGAGCATCTTCATTGGTCAGGTTGGAATAGCGGAAACACGCATTGAGAGAGAACGGCCCCAAGATTTTGCGGCGGTTTTCGAGCTTGGCGAGGATCTGATCCGGCGTGCCATAGGCCTGCTGATCTACATAGCCGCGGACCTGATCTTCAAGGCCAATGTCTTTGAGCATTTCGGCTGCTTCGCCGTAGGACTCATAGCCTTTCATTTTGGAGAAGTGCTCGCCCATCAGGTCGTAGTGCTGCATCACCTGCGAGTAGTAGGCCGCAATGTTGGAGAAGCCTTTTTCCTCCGCTTCTGCAGCATCGCTTGAGCAATACACAAAGTCTGCAAAGCGCGGTGCTGGTGATGCTTTGCCATGGTGCTCCTTGAAGGCATCGCGGTAGCGATCAAGGTCCGGTAGCAGGGCTTCGGCAGGTTTTTGGGTGAACATCATCACGCCCACGCCCAGCTTGGCGGCCTGCAGGGCTGAGTCCGGTGACATGGCAACGGACATGGAGCGGCCTTTGAAAGACCCGATGGGTCCCGGGCGCACCATCGTCTCGCCGCGCTTCCAGAATTCTCCATCAGCAGACAGTTTACCGGTCTCAAGACCTTCCAGAATGATCTCGGCGGCCTCGTCGAAGCGGCCGCGCGCTTCGTCCATGGAAATGCCCATGGGTTCGTATTCGTCTTTGGACAGCCCGCGCCCCATGCCAAACATGGCCCGGCCATCGGACATGATGTCGAGCATGATCATTTTTTCAACGACCCGGTATGGGTCATTCCATGGAAGGATGACGGCGCCGGTGCCCAGCTTGATGTTTTTTGTCTGCGGCGCGATGAAGCTCAGGAACTGCATGTTGTCCGGGCAGAATGCGTAATCCGCAAAGTGGTGCTCAACGGGCCAGATCTCGTCGAAGCCCAACTCGTCTGCCAAAATGGCGTTGGCCGCCTCTTCACGGAATACCTGCGCGTCCGGGACGCGCTTTTCGTAGTTCTGAAAAACCATCTGAAGCCCAACACGCATCGGAATCTCCCTGCCTTGTCTGTTTTTGCAGCCGGATATCGGCTGTTCTGGGCATAAGGTGGCTGATCTGCTCTGGCCCTAAGCCACCAAAACTGGTGGGGTAGATACAAACTGTGCCGCTAGGCTTGGAAAACCCCACCTGAATGGGGGGCCGTGATCGGGGTCGCTGGGGGGCCTTGGGTGTCTTTGTTCTTGAATTCTGCGCGTTTTCAACCGCCACTCCCGCGTGGCTACGATGTGCCGCGCCCTGATCTCACCAAAGCGATTGAAGGCCGTCAGCGGCATCTCTTGACCCTCACGCTTGCACCTGCGGGCTATGGCAAGACCAATGTGCTGGCCCGGCGATGCCGTGATCTGGCGGCTCAAGGGGAAACGGTTGCCTGGGTATCGCTTGAGGAAAACGACCAGACAGCGCAGGTCTTTCTCAGTTCGCTTGCTGCTGGTGTTGCTGCCGCCCAGGCCGGGCCGGACAGTCTGACGCCTGAAAGCCTCACCCAACCGGCCAGCGCGTCTGCGGACATGATGGTGAGTGGGCTGTTGCACGACATTCGTCAGACCGGCACAGACATAACGCTTTTTCTCGATGACTTTCACCGCGCGGAGACATCCGAAACCAACCAGATACTTGAACAGTTGCTGCATGGCGCGCCACCGAACTTTTGTCTTGTTGTTGCCAGCCGCACGGTGCCCAACCTCAATATTGCCTCCCTGAAAGTGCGGGATCAGGTCATTGAAGTGCGCACGGGTGATCTGCGATTCAGCATTGAGGAAGCACGAGATTTCCTTAGAGCGGGATATGGCCTCACACTGAGTGAGGAGCAGCTCAATGCCATTCATCGGTATACTGATGGGTGGGCGATCGGTCTGCAGGTGGCTGCTATCGTTTCCACCAAGTCGGGCTCAGCTGATCAGTTCATCGAGAATTTCAAATCCGGCAATACGGACGTCATGGAGTTTCTGGCTCATGATGTGATTGGCGAGCTGTCTCAAAGTGCCAAGGACTTTTTGCGCGACACTGCTGATCTGGACCTTCTGGTGCCGGAGCTCTGCGACCAGGTAACCGAGAGCACCGGCAGCAAAGCTAAGCTCGAAGAACTCGTGCGGCTTAACCTGTTCTTGCAGCCTGTTGATGAAGAGGCAGGCTGGTACCGTTACCATCATCTATTCAGTGATTTCCTGAAGCAGCATTTTGAAACGGACCCGGCTACTGCAAAGAGCCGCCACGAGCGTGCGCACAGGTGGTTTCTTGCACACGGTCTTAACGAGCATGCGGTGCGCCACGGTATTCAGGCTGAGTTGTGGGAAGAGACTGCAGATGCGCTTGAAGATATCTGGCGATCCTTCCTCAGCTTTTATCGTCTTGGCCAACTTGGGTCGTGGATAAACGCATTGCCTCCTGCGACGCTGGATCAGCGCGCCGAACTGCGCATTGCGCTTGGCTGGACATTGCTTTTGCGCCGGCAGGTTGGAAAGGCCAATGAAGTGCTGGCCACGATTGACGTGCCGGACATCCGCTCAAGCACGCCTCTTGTGCTCCCCAAGGACCCTTTCGAGTTGGAAGCCTTCTTGCTGGAATGCGCCATTCTTTATGTGGCCGACGATGCCGAAGCGATTGCCTATCTCAGCGATGTTGATCTATCGGGTCTTGAACACCTGTCGCCGTTTCATCAGGGCATCCTTCTGGATGTGGTGATATACGCACAGATTTTTTCCGGCAGTCTTGATCGTGCGTCGCGCCTTGCGGAGTTCGCCGCGGAACTTCAGACGCAATCGCAAAACTATCTTGGCGCCATCTACGCTGAAGTCCTCAAGGGTGTGGGTGAAAACATCTCCGGCGACCTGGATGCCGCCCTTGAAACATTCACGTCGATCTCACTTCTGGCGGCCATGCACTTCAAATCGGATTTTCCGATGCCGCATGCATTCATCGCCGAGATTGAGTATGAGCGGAATCAGCTCCAGAAAGCCGAAAACAGCCTCGCGCAGGCGGAAGGGTCTGAAACCGGCTCGTCAGTAATTGATGCTGTTATCGCCTACTATCTTACCAAGGCTCGATATGCCCGTGCCCGCGATGGTGCGGCGACAGCGCTGGGTGTTCTGGCGCAGGCTGAAGCTGTTGGCCATCAGGAAGGTCATCGGCGGTTGCTGGTTCATGCGCTGGCAGAGCGGGTGAATTGCCTCGCCTCCATGGGTCGGCTCGTTCAGGCGGCGGATGCTGTTGAGGATCTGGACCGCATTACAGCAAACGACACGCCTATCTCACATCGCATCTGGCCGCGGTCCCGCAGCCACTTTGTGCGCGCCAAGGCATTGCTGCTCACCCTGGAAGGTGACATCGAGCAGGCCCGCAGTCTGCTGACGCCGTATCTGGTCGAGGCGGAGGCCTCAGGGCGCACAGGCGCGCTGATCAAGTTTCTGCTGCTGGATGTTCGTGCGCTGCATCAGGCCGGCAAGGATGACCGCGCGACCCGCCAACTTGCCAAGGCCATATCCCGCGCTGCGCCGGGGCGGTATCTGAGGGTCTTCATCGATCAGCTATGGGGATGCGAAACGCTGGTGCGCGATACTTTGCGGCGCATTGCACAGGGGCGGGCGGGCAACCTGCCTCCCATTGATGATGCCTATCTGGCCGAGCTCGGATCGCTCTTTTCAGTCACACTCGATTTTGCTCCCGCGGAGGCGGTGGTGGAGCCGATTGAGGACCTGACGCGGCGGGAACGTACCCTTCTGCTCGCGATTGCAGCCGGCAAGACCAACAAACAAATTGCCGCTGAAAACGGGATCACGCCCAACACGGTTGCCTGGCACCTGAAAAATCTCTTTGCCAAGCTGAACGTCAAAAACCGCACGGCTGCGGCCAAAGCGGCGCAGTTTTTTGACCTCTCCCCCTAAAGCCCACCCAAATTGGTAGGTTGGTGACGGCAACAGTCCACCACACTGCCCCCAACAAGAACGCTCAATGCTTAAGGGGAGCAGCTATGGGATCGACACCGGCTGGTGCGACTGCACCGAAACTCGAATATGCATTCACATGGGATGCAGTTGCGACGCCTGTGCACAATGTCGGCACCCAGATGGTCTGGAATGTGACCAGCATCGACATGCACGGACCAGAAATCAAGGGGTCCAGTGTTTCACCGGCGGGTGACTGGATCACCATCATGCCGAACGGTGTCTGGTATCTGGATGTTCGTTTCTCCGTGCTGCTGGATGACGGGTCGCATGCGTATTGCCACTACAACGGCATCGGCGACATGACCCCGGATCAGATCGAGACAATACAAAGCGGCGGGACGATTCCCGGCGATGACATGTATTTCTATTCCACCCCCTATTTTCAGACCGACTCTGAAAAGCATGCGTGGCTTGGCCGGCATGTGTTTCTTGGCTGCATGCGCGAGTTTGGTTCCGGCAAAGTCATCTATGACGTCTTCAAAGTGGCTGGAGGTGCAAAATGACCGGCGCCCCAACACCTGAGGTCGAGGATGATGGCTGGGCTGGTGCAAACCCCTTTGCACCAAGCTTCCGGGATGATCCGTATCCGGCCATGAACCAGCTGCGGGAAAACGACCCCGTCAATGAAACTCCCGTCGGCCCCTGGCGCATCTCGCGCCACGCCGATGTGGTGGACGTGTTCCGCAATGCCCCCACCAGCCAGACCCTGGCTGACGGATCATCCCCCAACATGGATGACCAGGACCGCCGCGGCAGCTTCCGTGATTTCATGCTCAACATGGATGGCCCGGAACATGCGCGCCTGCGCCGTCTGGTTCTGGGGGCTTTCACGCCAAAGGCTCTCAAGCACATCGAAGGTGAGATCGATCGGGTGGTAGACGAGGCCATGCACAAGGCCCTCAAGCAGGGCGGCATGGAAGTGGTTGAAGATTTTGCCCTGCGCATTCCCTCTCGCATGATCTGCCGGATCATGGGGCTGCCGGAAGAAGACATTGATCAGTTCACCGTGTGGACGGCGGCGCGCACCAACGCGTTCTTTGCCCGCTTCCTGCCGGAAGATGTGGTCGAGCACACACGGCAGGCGGGCGAGCAGATGGCGGACTATTTCGAGGAGCAGATCAAACTGCGCCGCGCCAACCCGCGTGAGGACCTTCTGACGAACCTCATTCAATCCGAAGAAAAGGGCGACCGGTTGGGCGACGTGGAGCTGGCCATACAGGCCATCGGGCTGCTGATTGCCGGCTTTGAAACGACCATCGGTCTCATCGGCAACGGCACCAAGGCGCTCATTGAAAATCCGGACCAAGCGGAGCTGCTGAAAAAGAACCCGGACCTGGCCAAGAATACGGTAGAGGAATGTCTGCGGTATGACACGCCGGTGCTGTTCAACTGGCGTGTTCTGACTGAACCCTATGAAGTTGGCGGCAAGATGCTGCCGGAAAATGCGGTTCTCTGGATGATGCTCGGGGCGGCCAATCACGACCCGCGCGTTCATGATGATCCCGACACCATGGACATCACCCGGAAGGTCATCAACCACGCCTCGTTTGGCGGTGGCGCCCACACCTGCCTTGGCAACCAGCTCGCGCGCATGGAGGCCAGCCGGGCGTTTTATGCCTTTGTGTCCCGTTTGCCGAAAGCAGAAATCCAGTACGATGACTGCGCTTGGTCGGAGTCCTTCTTCCGCGTGCTTGGCAAGATGCCGATTGAATTCCACTAGCAATGCACACCAGCGAGACGTCGGTAAGGCGCGGACATTGGAAGGAACGGACCATGGACCTCAGTAGAAAAACAGTCTTCATCACCGGCATCGGCTCTGGAATAGGTGAAGCCACGGCGCGCGTTTTTGCCGGGTATGGGGCGAACGTCACAGGCTTTGATCTCAACGGCGAGTCCGCACAAAGAGTTGCGGCGGAGCTGCTGGACGCCGGCCACAACGCGGAGTGCACTCAAGGTGACGTTCGCAGCGAAGCAAGTGTCGCTCAGGCGTTTGATGATGCAGTCGGGCGTTTTGGCCAGGTGGATTTTGCCATCAACAATGCGGGCATCGAAGGTGCGCTTTGTTCCTTTTCGCAGACGAAGACCGAAGATTTTGACGAAGTGATCTCCGTCAATCTGCGCGGCGTCTTTCTGTGCATGAAGCATCAGCTTGCGCATATGGAAACGTCCGGCAGCGGTGTCATCGTCAATATTGCATCCATCATGGGCCTCATCGGCAGCCCGCAGATCGTGCAGTACGCTGCTGCCAAACATGGCGTTGTCGGCATGACCAAGAGTGCAGCGGCGGAATATGCCGCGCAGGGCATTCGCATCAATGCGGTGTGTCCTGGCGCGGTTAAAACGCCCCTGGTTCAAAATGTCCTTGATACAACGCCGGAAGTCCTGGCGCCGCTCATCGACAATATCCCGGCCAGGCGCATGGCGGAGCCCAGCGAAGTCGGTGAGTTGTGTGCGTGGCTGTGCAGCGACACGGCCGCCTACATGAATGGTGCCGCCCTGCCATTGGATGGCGCCTATGTCGCTGTTTGACGCGTGATGGCTGACTGCGCTCCCCTGATTGTCGGACTTGGCGGCACGTTGCGGCACGGGTCGTCGACACAGTTTGCCGTGGAACGCGCGCTGGACTATGCCGGACGGCTTGGGGCTACTACGCGCATGTTTGCAGGCCCGGAGCTGGAGCTTCCGTTCTACGCGCCGGAAACACCTGACCGGTCCCAGCGCGCGACTGCTTTGGTCGACGCTCTGCGGCAGGCCGACGGCGTGGTGATCGGGTCGCCAGGATATCACGGGTCTGTTTCCGGCCTGATCAAGAACGCCTTGGACTATGCGGAAGATCTGAGCCGGGACCCGCGTCCTTACCTCGACGGGCGCGCGGTTGGTCTCATTGCCGCCGGGGCTGGGATGCAAGCAGCGGTGACGACACTGGGCATGCTGCGCGATGTGACACACGCCTTGCGTGGAACACCAACGCCATATGGCGTCGTCTTCAACAGCACAGACAAGTCCAGAGAGCGGACCTCCAAAACAGAATTACAGCTTGAGACCTTGGCTGAACAAATCGTGGCACTTGCGTGGGCATTGCGCGGGTAGCAGGTGGGTTAGGTCACTCCTTTTCCCGGGTGTCCAGGCGGGCGCGGTGTATTGAGATAGGTGGCGACCCAATGGATTGCGGTTATGAGCAGCAGATCCTCATGCAGCTCCATCTGCCGACTTAACGCAAGGCTGCCGACAAATGCTGCCACGCACCACTGCCACTTCCATCGCAAGGTAAAGTAATGCGCCGCTCCAAACGCCAGGGCGCTTAGGGTGGCCGCCACCCACACCGAAGCGCCAAAGCCTTCCAGCAGAGTTGGAACTGCCAGACGGAACACCCACTCTTCCCAGAAGGACAGTGCGCCGAGATAGACGATCCATCCCAGCTTTGGCAGGTCCCAGCGCCGGTCAATCAGCCAGGCGTGCGCGTTCAAGGCAAGGAACAGCAGAACCAACGACACCAGATATAGCTGTGGGCGTGCGAAGCCTTTCTCGAGACCCTCGGCAAAGACGATCTGCAAGCCGGGGATGCCCAGGCAGATCAGAGCCAGGATGGCGCCCGGCAAGCCGTGCCGCAGAAACACCTCGCGGAACATGGTGAGCCGGTCGCCGGTAAAATCCCTGGCGCGTTGAAGCCGCTGGTTGCTGGAACCGGTTGCGTTACTCAAGAGTGTCTGCCGATCAGTCCTGTGGTGCTACTTGGTGCCAAGGATGAGCCGGATCGTGTCCCAGCTATCGAAGGCAAGTGAAATCGCGATCGTAGCTGACATCACAATCGCCCAAGCACCATAGAAGCTGCGTGGCTTTGCATCTGGCCCAAAAACATCGCGCGTCAGCAGGTAGTAGAGCACCGGCGGCCACAAAACGAGGTGCACAGCTGCGATCCAGTCAATGTTCCCGGTAAGGTCAGTGACATACGCGGATGCGGGCACGTTGAGAAAAATCATCATCCCGACGGCAAGCCGGGCGCCCCATTTGTGGAAGATGAACAGCAGCCCGGTCGCATATACGAAGAACATGAAGTTCATCCACATGTTGACCCAATCGGGCAGGTCCTGCGCTTGTTCTCTGAACTCGCCGAAGAACTCAAATATGAATTCCATGGATATCTCCTCCCATTCGATTCCGGTCCTGCGCGGTTCCCACCTGCGCTGAACCCGCATGTGCACTCATCTGGCTTCCTCACCAGCCAAGTCGGTCGGGCCTGAAGCCCTCCTGTTACCGTCGCTTGCGAATGCCCACGCGTCGGGCTAGGGCGCGGTCAACCAAACGGTCCGGCAGCAGTCGGGGCAGTGTCCATCGGCTGAACTTGCTTTTCAGGATCGGGTAGCGCGTCTTCGGTGATGCGTTGTTGAAGATCTCGACAATGAGATTTCCGACCTCCTCCGGTTCAAGCCCGTCCTTGCCCAGTTTCTGCGTTGACCCGATCACTTTCTCCAGCGCATCGGCATACTCGGTCTCCCTGTACGGACTGAAATCGAGCTCTTCCGTTTTGGCAAAGATCGGTGTCTTGACCGGGCCGGGCTCGACAATCACCACGTCTACGCCATGAAGTAGAAGCTCCGCGCGCATCGCGTCAGACAGGGCCTCAACTGCGTATTTCGACATAGAGTAAGGCGACATAAACGGTACGGAGAACCGTCCGGACAAGGAGCTTATGTTGATGATCTTGCCGGGTTTTCCTTCGCGCTCATGATCGGCTCCCAGCAGGGGCAGGAACGCCTGGCTCGTACGCACCACGCCATACACATTGACATCGAACTGCGTCTTCAGATCGTGAATGGATACATAGCGGGCGGGCCCTGCAACGGCGATGCCGGCATTGTTCACAAGGCCGTTGAGTGTCCTTCCGGCCAGGGCCTCGCTTACCTGGTCGCAGGCAGCCGCAATGGCCGGTTCGTCTGTGACATCGAAAACGAGCGGCGTGAACGCATCGCCCAAAGCGTCGCGGGCCGCGTCCGCGTCACTGTCCTTTCGCACGCTGCCGAAAACGTGCCAGCCGTCCTTGATCAGCTGTGCACAGATCGCCCGCCCGATCCCGGACGAGACGCCTGTCACGACGGCTGTTCTTGTGTCCTGTCCCATGACATTCCTCCCGCTGGTTCCTGCTACTCAACTTCATCAACAATGCGCAACACTGCGGCTGCTATTTCCGTTGGCACTTCTTCCTGCAGGAAATGTCCTCCCTGAGTTTCGGTGACGGCTGCGTCAGGGAAATTCTCCTTCATCACAGGAAGTCCTTTGGCAAGGATCGGATCGTTCATGCCCCAGACGATCTCGACGGGAATATTCAGGCCCTGCACATAGCGTTCGATCTCTCTCATTTGCTCTGAGCTTGGTTCATCGGGGCTGTTGGGGACCATCCGCATCATGGCCAATGGTGCTTTGGCATTTCCGCTCTCGAGTACTGGTCGGCCGTACAGGTCAGCAACATCCTCAGGAATCGACTCAGGGTCGCCTTGTGCGTCGTGCAGCCGCTCAAAGATCGAAACCAAGCGCTCAAACATCAGCTCACCGACCAGTGGTGTCTTTGCGATGTCATGGGCTCTGGAAAGGCTGCTTGCCTCTTTTGGTGCGTTGAAGCCGGTATTGAGCACCACTGCACCTTCGATCAGGCCGGGGGAACGGCTGAGGGCACCGAGTCCGACGGGTCCGCCCCAATCCTGCCCCACATAAACGACTCCGTTCAGGTCAAGCTGCGCAAGAGCTGTATTGATCCAGCGAATGTGATTGTCCAGCGTGTGCTGACTTGCCGGTATTTTGCTGGAGAACCCGAGCCCCACAAGTGTCGGCATGATCAGCCGGAGGCGGTCTTTCGGCAGTTCAGCCACGATCTTGCGGTAGAGAAAGCCGGATGTCGGGTTGCCATGCATCAGGAACACGGGATAGCCCGAGCCGACCTCCAGCATATGAACCTTGATGCCTGGCTCGACTTCTATGAAGTAGCTCTTGTAGTCGCTGGATACTTTCTGCGCTGCATAGTCCGGGAGCGGAAAAGCTTCGAATGCCTGACCATCAATTGAGACAGTGCCCTGCCCATCTGGGACCATGAGCTGACCGTCTCTGGTCATGATGCTTGCGATGATGGCAGCGGCGATGACAACCACCGTCAGAGAAATCAGGATCAGTTTTTTCACGTGCCCAACCTTTCAAACGCGTCGTTTCCATGTGCCGGGAGGCGTGTGTCTCCAAGGGTTGCAGCAACCGGCACTCCATGATCGGAACCAAGGTTGCGGGTCTGCCTGAATCACATCTCTGACGGCTATCCGGGCCCAATCCTAAAAAAATGGCATTAACAATGTCAATTTATTCTCCGGGCAGCCAAGGCTCAGCGCCGGCTCCACTTTCTTCCTGCCCAGAATGCCAGCAAGGCGGTGGCGAGGGTGAGAACTGCGACGAGGATCAGCCCCAGCTTGGCTGCTGCGGAAATGACGACCCCGACAGCGGGGCTCATTGTCAGATCAATGGGCGTGATGTTTTCCGGCGTGTCGCCGATACGCGTTTCAAACGCCACCATCATGGCCTCAAGTTCCGCCACCTTGTCCGGATGTCTGGCGGCCAGGTCATATTGTTCGGCCGGATCGTCTTTCAGATTGAAGAGCAATGTCTCGTGCGGTGCGAGGGCCACTTCGCCGTCCAGAAACGGCCGCATGATGGCGGGTATCGGATTGCCTTCTGCCAGATAGGGGCGTTTGAGTTTCCAGTCGCCTACGCGCAGGGCTTCGAGCCTGCCATGCGAGTAGTAGGCGAAGGGACGGTCAGACTCCTGTGGCGTGTTGCCAGCGGTCAGACTTTGCGAGAGGTCCACACCATCAATCACACGGTCCTGCGGCAGCGCGACCTTTGCAAACGCCGAGATGGTCGGCAGCCAGTCGAGCATGGAGGCCGGTGCTGTGTACTCGCTTCCTGCGGGAATCAGGTTCGGCAACATGGCAACGGTTGGCACGCGCATGCCGCCTTCAAAGGTTGTTCCCTTGCCATTGCGCAGGGGACCGGCAGACCCGCCTTCGTCCTGCATCACAATCCAGGGGCCGTTGTCGCTGGTGAACACCAGCAACGTGTTCTGAGAAATATCGTTGCGTTCGAGTGCGGCCATGATCTCGCCGACACTCGCGTCGACTTCTTCGATGACATCGCCGTAGAGACCACGGTCGCTGACGCCTTCAAACTGGGTTGAGCGGTACAGCGGCACATGGGGCATCGGGTGCGGCATGTAGAGGAAGAATGGTTCACCCGCATGGCGATCGATGAAGTCCGCCGCATAAGTTGTCAGGCGGCCTGTCAGTTCTGTCTGATCGATTGCGTGTTCGATGTACTGCTCGTTCTGCATCAAAGGCAGGGGCGACATGTCGTTGCTGTAGGGGATCCCGAAAAACTCATCAAAGCCCTGGTTGGTCGGTAGGTATTGCGGCTGATGCCCCAGATGCCATTTGCCGACAATGGCAGTGGCGTATCCGGCTTCCCTCAGCGTCTCAGCGATCGTGATCTCGCTTTGCGGCATGCCGCGATAGCTGCTCTCCATAAAGACATGATGGATCCCCATGCGGATCGGATAGCGGCCGGTCAGCAGGGCGGCACGCGACGGCGTACAGACTGGGGAGGCGGAATAGAATTCGGGAAAAAGCACGCCGCGTTCTGCAACCCGATCAATGTTGGGGGTGGCAATATCAGTCGCGCCAAACGCCCCGATATCGCCATAGCCCAGATCGTCGGTGAAGATGAAAACCACATTGGGTGGCTGGTGGGCCTGTGGTTGTTCGACCACCAACTCCTGACCCAGCGCTGCTTTGGTCAGTGCCAGAAATGCGAAAGCGAGGACGAGAAGTTTTCCGGGCATGTATTGGTCCGCCAAGGATGAAAAGTCTGATTGCTGAAATGCGAAAGGGGGAAGTGCCTGCGTGATGCCTGCGCCTTCCCCCTCTGTCAGGTATTCGTTGAGGTTGGTTCTTCAGGCCTACCAGAGACCGTGCGCCTGTACCTCGTTACGGCCGACCACCATGTGGTGCACTTCGTCCGGCCCGTCGGCGAACCGCAGGTGGCGGATGTCCGCATAAAGCGATGCCAGCGGTGTCCACTGGGACACGCCGGTGGCGCCATGGATCTGGATGGCGTCGTCGATGATCTGACATGCCTTTTCCGGCACCATGGCCTTCACCGCGCTGATGTAGACGCGGGCTTCCTTGTTGCCCAGTACGTCCATGGCCTTGGCAGCCTGCAACACGGAAAGACGCATGGCGTTGATCTCGATGCGGGCACGCGACACCTTTTCCAGATTGCCGCCCAGCTTGATCAGCTGCTTGCCAAAGGCATTGCGTGAGCCGCCACGCTTCACCATGAGCTCAAGCGCCTTTTCGGCCTTGCCGATGGTGCGCATGCAGTGGTGAATGCGGCCCGGTCCCAGGCGCAGCTGAGAAATCTCGAAGCCACGGCCCTCGCCCAGCAGAATGTTTTCTTCGGGCACGCGCACATTGTTGAACTTGATGTGCATGTGGCCGCGTGGTGCGTGGTCCTCGCCGAAGACTTCCATGCCTTCGAGGATTTCAACGCCCGGTGTGTCCTTGGGTACAAGGATCTGGGACTGCTGCTTGTGCGGTGCTGCGTCCGGGCTGGTCTTCACCATGACGATCATGATCTTGCAGCGCGGATCGCCAGCGCCTGAGATGTAGAACTTCTCGCCGTTGATCACCCACTCACCGTTTTCAAGAACGGCGCTGGTGGAGATGTTCTTGGCGTCCGATGAGGGAAGTCCCGGCTCGGTCATGGCATATGCAGACCGGATTTCGCCATTGAGCAGCGGCTTCAGCCACTTCTCTTGTTGGGCTGCTGTTCCCACGCGCTCAAGCACTTCCATGTTGCCGGTGTCCGGTGCGCTGCAATTCAGCGTCTCGGAGGCAAGCGGGTATTTGCCCAGTTCGGCAGCGATATAGGCATAGTCAAGATTGGAGAGCCCGTCGCCAAACTCTGAATCCGGCAGGAAGAAGTTCCACAGGCCGGATTCCTTGGCTTTGGCCTTTGCACCGTCAAGCAGCTCAAGCTGACGGGGATGCCAGGTCCAGCGGTCTTCCTTCTCGGCATCAAGGGCATTGAATTCCTCGGAGATGGGGATGACGTTCTGCTCGATATGGGCCTGAACGGCGTCCATCAGCGGACGGGCCTTTTCAGACATGGCGAGGTTGAAAAGGTCAGGGTTTTGAGATTGCACGCGGGTTTCCTCCAGAGAGTTTCATTTTTCGATATTGATGACAGTGCCGAGACATGTTTTGCGGATGTTTCCAACATGCTTCAGCGTGTCTCCGCAATGGATCGCGGAGCGCCAATTTCGGGATGCCGCATACTGCGCTGACGTCTCCCTTATGGGCAAGGGTTGTATCCAGGGAGCAGTGTGGGCGCTGATCCGACTGGACAGGAACGCCGGTGGGTGTATTTCTCCGCGTACTTCGGATTTCTTGACTCTCGCGGCCCTCGGCATCACATGCTGTGTGGTGCGGGCTTGCCCAAGAGTTCAGCCATTCCACCTCCAAGACTGCCACTCCCGGGAATAGATCGATCATATGGACTCGCTGACACAATTCGCGCTGGGCGCCGCGGTTTCAACGCTGTGTCTGGGCAAGACACTCGGCCCGCGCAAGGCGGCGCTTCTGGGTGGCGCGTTGGGCACACTGCCCGATCTTGATGTGTTTCTGCCCTTTGATAATCCGGTGGATGCGTTTGTGCTGCATCGCGGCTGGACGCACTCACTGTTCGTCCATGTTGTGGCGGCGCCCGTCATCGGTGAGCTATTGGTGCGCACCATCAAGGCACTGAAAGAGCATCGCGCGCTGGTCTGGCTCACGGTCCTGCTTTGTCTGACGACCCACGCGATGATTGATGCCATGACAGTCTATGGCACCCGATTGTTTTGGCCGTTTTTTCAAGACCCGGTCGGCGTGGGGTCGGTCTTTATCATCGACCCGCTCTACACCCTGCCGCTGGTCGGTGTGGTCATCTGGGCCTTGTCACGCAGGCATTGGACGCCGGTTCTGGCGCGGGGTCTTGCAACGGCGCTTGTATTCACCACCGGCTACATGGCGCTCAGCGTTGTTCTGCAGGCTTATGTGGAAAGCCGGGCGAAGGTCATCTTTGCCGATGCCGGTATTGAGGCGGATCGTGTCTTTGCAATTGCCGGCCCGCTCAACACGGTTGTGTGGAAGGTCATCGGGCTTGAAGACGACCGCTATCACAACATCTATCTGTCCCTGTTTGATGGCACGTCGGCCCCGAGAATCTACACCCACCCGCGGCATCCGGAACTGGTGGCGGAACTTGGAGACGTGGATGCCTTCCAGAAGCTTGAGTGGTTCAGCCGTGGCTATTATCGCGCCGAGCTGGAGGGACAACGGATTGTCGTCTCAGACCTGCGCATGGGTTTGACGCCGAGCTATGTGTTCAGGTTTGCTATTGCGGAGCAACGCGGCGATACGGTGATTGCCATCCCGCCGGACCCCCTGAGCAATCGGACGGGCACCATCGGTCAGGATCTGGACTGGCTGTCCGACCGCTTTCTTGGTCGTGCCGTGATCCGGGAAGCGGAGTTTGATGCTCTTTCAGGTTGTGGCGAGCGCATTGCTGTTTGCTGACCTCTAAGGCTTGCTGGTTCAGGATATCGTCGATGTGAGGACGAGATATGAAGAAGTGGATCTTTGGCACCGCCGGCTTTGTCGCCTTGACTGTAGCGATCTTTGGCTGGCCGCCTTATACCGGTGGGCCAAGCGGCAAGGGGTTGCTGGCTGACAGCTATATGTCCACTGAGACCGGGGTAAAGCGGCATCCAAATGGTGTTTATGAAATCTCCGCGCTCACGCGCATGCCCGGCGTCAAGGCGGACATGGTTCGCTGGTGGTTTGCTGACTACATGCAGACGACAGAGCACTACAAACGCTGGCATCCAACCGCGCATGTATGGATGGATTGGGAGAACAAAGTTCCCGGCGAATATGTAGGTGCCAGCCATCTTGTGCACGAGTACATCGGCACGGAACTGGTGAAACTACGCATCCAGTTTGTGCCGCCGGAAGAAATCCTCACGGACGCACAACTCAAACCGGATGAGGTTGCGGTGTGTGCACGCGTGGGTCTTCTGGAAACCCCGATCAACGTCACCAGAATGTGCCACATCATCCGCAACACAGAATTTGGTGCGGAGATGCGCAGCCGCTTCTGGATGGGGCATATCAGCCGACGCGACGGGAACGACACGGTGGCGTCGATTGAGGGCGTTCTGGGAAACACCTATCTTGTGCGCGCTTTTGCTATCGGCGAAGCAGACGCGCGGGCTGTGATGATTCACGCCATCGAAGAGATGGGAACGCTGGCGGATTTTCTGCCCGACCTTTATGCGCAGGAGACCGGAGTGTCCCCTGCACCTGTTCAACCAGTCGAACCGTCCGGTCTGAACTAGTCTTTCATGCCGTAGTTCTTGCGGAACTCTTTCATGCCCTCTGCCGTGTCTGCAACGATCTTCTTCACGGTGTCACGCTCGTTGAGACGCTCGAGGAGAGCTGCTGCTTCGGGCAGGTCTTCGAACAGGTCCCAGTCGAACACGATCTTGGCCACACCCAGTGCCATGGGGAATGAGTGCAGGAAAACCATGTCGGCATAGGTGATCTCATCGCCGGCCAGATAGGGTGAGAAACGTCCGCGTCGCTTGATTGCCGCACAGCCTTTTTCAATGACCGGGCGCACGCTGTCTTTGACTTCCTGAGACACAGGGCCGGTGCCGAAAAACGCTTCGCCAAAACACCGGCGTGCAGGCAGCTCAAGATACAGTTCGGAGAACTTCAACAGTTCCTTGGTGCGCGCGCGCTCATAAGGGTCGGCCGGGTAGAACGACGGTCCGTCAACGGCGTCCTCGATGTAGTCAAGGATAACGCTTGTTTCACTCAGGGAGCCGTGCGGCGTGTCGAGAGCAGGGACTTTGCCCATGGCGCTCTTGGACAGGTACTCTTCACCGCTGCCGGAATAGACGCGGACGTCTTCGTATTCGGCGCCCTTCTCCATCAAAGCCATCTTGACCATGTTGTAGTAATTCGATGCCGGGAATCCGAGTAGCTTCAACATGGTCAATCGTTCCTGTTCCTGATGCCCGTTTGTTTGGGCGCTCGTTTGTTGTGTCGGCTCCATCCTATGACAGGCTGGCTGCAAATTGGGAATCGGAATCGGTTGGTTTTTGGGTGGACGCGAGATGGGGTGCAATTGTCCTAACTGGCTCCTAGAATGGTGCTGAACAAATGTAGCCCACCTTTGCGACTGGATAGTCGTCAGCCGGGCTGCAAAAAAATCCCCGGGGGACATGATGGGACGCATGCAAAAAATTGCCATTGGTGCAGCTGTTTTGACGGTTATTGCAGGTGCCGGCTACCTGGGGGTTCAGGCCTATTTGCAGGCCCCACTTTTCTCCGAAGAAGATATTGCTCAGATGCGCGAGGATGTTGCTGCGCAGAATGAAGATGCCTTTCACCAGCCCGAGGTGATGCCTGCGGCCTATTCAGAGCGCAGCGAGCAGCGCAACGTCTATTTTGGCGAGCTGCACACACACTCCAACCTGTCATTCGATGCCTACCTCTTTGGCAACCGGCTGTCGGTTGATGAGTCCTACCGGTTTGCCAAAGGCGAAGCGATGGAAGGCCCGACCGGAGAGCTGATGCAGCTGACCCGTCCCCTGGATTTTGCGGCCATCACCGACCACGCAGAAGGATTTGGTCTGGCGGAGGCATGCGAAGACGTCGACCGGAATGAAGCAACGCAGGAATTGTGCGAGACGATAGAGCAGCCCAGCGCCGAACTCTTTTTGGAGCTGCGGCAGCAGGGTGCCCAACGCCCGCCGGTTTCTGCCTTCGCGCTCGTAGTCGAGAATCCTGAAAAAGAGCGGCGCTTTATGGAGGCGACATGGGCGCATGTGGTGGACATGGCCGATCAGCATAATGAACCAGGCCGCTTCACTGCGTTCGCCGCCTATGAGTACTCCCCGCCGCTTGAAGGCACGGGAAAGATGCACCGCAATGTCATCTTCCGGAATGGCGATGTGCCGTCACACGCGGTCTCTGCATTTGATGCCCTGTCAGAGTTTGACCTTTGGGAACAGCTTGAAGCTGGCTGTGACCGCCCGTGCGAGTTCTTGACCATTCCGCACAACCCCAACAAGTCGTGGGGACTGGCTTTTGCCGGCCAGACCATTGATGGCGATGTTTATACGGCTGAGAACTGGGCCACGCGGGAGCGTCTGGAGCCACTGGTGGAGATGTTCCAGATCAAGGGCAACTCGGAATGCGCCCTTGGCATGGGCACGACGGATGAGGAATGTGCAATCGAGCAGTTCCTGCCGCGCTGTGAGACGGATGACGAGATTGAGTGCATCCGACCGACCTCAATGGTCCGCGACGGTTTGAAAAAGGGCCTGATGCTGGATGAAGAACTTGGGTTCAATCCACTGGCGGTTGGCCTGATCGGCAGCACGGATACGCACAACTCCAATCCGGGCGATGCAGAAGAATGGGATTTTCGCGGCGCGGCTGCCGTGTTTGTGGGGTCGGCCAAAACCCGCCTGGCTCCGGGGCGGCCTGGCCGCAGCGCGCTCAAGCGCAATCCAGGTGGCATTGCGGCCGTCTGGGCAGAGGAAAACACGCGGGATGCGTTGTTTGACGCCATGAAGCGCAAGGAGGTCTATGCCACCAGCGGGACGCGCATTGGCCTTCGGTTCTTTGCCAGCTTTGCCTTTGGCGATGGTGTGGATCCGCAGTCTGCCTCCATAGCGGCTGCCTATCAGTCAGGCGTGCCGATGGGCGGTGCCATCGAAGGTGCGGCGGGCCAGAAACCGTCATTCCTCGTGCAGGCCCTCAAGGACCCGATTGATGCGCCTTTGGACAAGATTCAGATCATCAAAGGCTGGGTTGAGGATGGGGAGACCCGCGAACTGGTGATGGATGTCGCGTGCAGCGGTGGTCGGCAGCCTGACGCTGAGACCAAAAGATGTGCTGACACGTCTGCGAATGTGGACCTTGCAAACTGTGCATTCGATATGGATGGCGGCGCGGCTCAGTTGAGCACCTTGTGGACGGACGACACCTATGTGGAAGGCCAAAAAGCTTTCTACTATGTGCGCGTTGTCCAGAACCCGACATGCCGGTGGTCGACCTATGACAGCCTGCGGCTGGGTTTGACGCCACCTGAGGGTGTTCCGCCGACGACAACCGAGCTGGCCTGGTCGTCCCCCATCTGGGTCAACTAGGCAGATCGCATCCGACCCGCCAACTGGCGCAAAACGCCTGTTGAAAACGCCTCTCATTATTGAAAGGCGTGCAGCCCTTGAATTGTGATCAATTCAGCCAAATTAGTGTTGCGTGGCGGCGTAGATGACTTAAGGTCATATTTAAAATCTGTTTTGGTAGGCGGGCTTAGGCGTGCGTGTGGTGCGCGTGCCGCCCGTGCTGGGTGTCGGGAGGATTCTGACCCATGATCAACGTGACGATTAACGGCAAACCTGAGGTTCTGGATGTTGATCCGGACATGCCCATTTTGTGGGTGGTCCGTGAAGATCTGGAGATGACCGGGACCAAGTTTGGGTGTGGCATTGCGTTCTGCGGTGCGTGCACGGTGCATCTTGATGGTGTCCCCGTCCGTTCATGCTCGACACCGATCTCAGCTGCTGAGGGTCTGGAAATCACGACCATCGAAGGCCTGCCGGACAATGACGGCAAACTTGCCAAGGTCCAGCAGGCCTGGATCGATGCGCAGGTGCCGCAGTGCGGTTACTGCCAGTCCGGTCAGCTGATGTCTGCTGCAGCCCTGCTGCGCGACAATCCTGATCCGAGCGACGAAGACATCGACGCTGCAATGTCCGGCAATATCTGCCGCTGCGGTACCTATCCACGCATTCGCGCGGCCATCAAAGCCGCAGCGCGCGCGTAAGGGGAGCGAACATCATGAACAAATGGTCCCGACGTGGATTTATTGGCGCAGGTCTCGCAGGTGGTACGGCTCTGGTGGTTGGCGTTGCCATCCGTCCGGGCAACCCGGTTGGCGATCTTGCGAAAGACGCAGCTTTTGACGGCGAACAGCTGGTCAATGCGTGGGTGAAGATCGGTGAAGACAATGTGGTCACCGCGATCACGCCGCACACCGACATGGGCCAGGGTGCCCTGTCCACCATGGCGCAGATGCTGGCCGACGAGATGGACGCAGACTGGGACAAGATGAATGTCATGTCCGCGCCCGCCAATGGCGATTACGTCTCCAGTGAAATGGCCCGTCACTTTGTGGCACCGGGTCTTGATCTGGGTGAGCTTCTCGAGCCGACAATTGACGGCGCGTTTCAGCTGCTAGCGGGCTCCATGAATCTGTATCTGACAGGCGGTAGCTTCTCTATCCGGTCTACCGGCCAGAAGGGTATGCGCGTTGCCGGCGCGGCGGCCCGCGAAATGCTCATTGGTGCCGCGGCCGACAGCTGGGGCGTTCCCGCGTCCGAGATCACCACTGAAAAGAGCCAGCTGTTCCACAAAGCCAGCGGCAAGTCGGCGACCTATGCTGAGTTTGCTGTCGCTGCTTCAGAGCAGAGCGTGCCTGCACAGCCTACTTTGAAATCAGTTGATGAATTCAAACTGATGGGCACACCGGCACCGCGGCTTGATATTCCATCCAAGGTTGATGGCACTGCGATGTTCGGCATCGATGCCAAGATCCCCGGTCAGAAGTTGAGCTATGCAGCCGTGCTGGCAGCCCCTGTTCCCGGCGCCAAGGTTGCAACACTGGATGATGCGGAAGCGCGCTCCATGCGTGGTGTGACCCATGTGCTTAATCTGGGCGAGTTTGTTGCTGTTGTTGCTGACAGCTACTGGCACGCACAGCAGGCGATCAACACGGTCACTGCGACATACACAGAAACACCGACTGATAATCTCGATCAGGCGGGCATGTTCAAAATCTTTGATGCAGCGTTGAACGACGCAGGTGACGAAGGTGGCGACGGTCTTGTCGATGAGGGCGACGCGCTGGATGCATTTGCGTCTGCTGCCACCAAAGTTGAAGCCGAGTATCAGGTTCCGTTCCTGGCCCATGCGGCGATGGAGCCCATCAACTGCACTGTCTGGTTCCATGATGGGGAAGCTGAAGTGTGGATCGGCACACAAAGTCCTCTGCGCTGCCGTTCGGCTGCGGCTGAAGTCTTTGACGTCAGCACCGATGATGTGACGGTTCACCTGGCTCATATGGGCGGTGGCTTTGGCCGTCGGTCCGATGCCAACATGGTGACCATGGCCGCGCGTATCGCCAAGGAAGTTGATGCACCGATCAAGATGATCTGGTCACGTGAAGAAGACACCCAGAAGTCTGCCTATCGCAACGCGACGACCAGCCGTTTCAAGGCAGGTCTCGATGAGACCGGCAAGCCGCTGAGCTGGGACAACATCTTCCTGTTCCACAATGACCCGGCTGACGCGGCGTACGTGCCTTATTACGATATTTCATCGCAGCGCATTCGTGCGGTGAATGATGTTGAACTGCCGCTTCCCTTCTGGGCATGGCGGTCCGTCGATCACAGCCAGCATGGTTTCTTTGTTGAGTCCTTTGTGGATGAAATGGCGCACGCCGCCGGCAAGGACCCTCTTGAATTCCGCATGTCGATGCTCGGCAAGTCGCCGCGCTTTGCAGCTGTTCTCAAGAAGGCGGCAGAGATGTCAGGCTGGGGTAGCGCGACGGCTGCCAATCATGGTCGCGGTGTCGCCCTTGTGCGCTCGTTCAACACGATTGTTGCCATGGTCGCTGACGTAGACATGAGCAGCGGCTCTCCGTTGGTGAAGAAAGTCTATTGCTGTGCTGATCCCGGCTACGCCATGAACCCGGATGGGTTTGCGGCGCAGATGGAAGGCGGAATCATCTACGGTCTTACTGCGGCTCTCTATGGTGACATCACCATCCGCGATGGTGCTGTGGAACAAAGCAACTTCCACGATTACCAGATGCTGCGGATGTATGAGTCACCGGAGATCGTTGTTGAGATCATCAACGGCAATCCCGATGACATCGGTGGCGGTGGTGAACCTGGTACGCCGCCGATTGGGCCGGCTGTTGCCAACGCTGTGTTCAACGCAACCGGTATCCGTCCGCGCAAGCTGCCGCTTGCCGGGCAGTCCTACTCGGTATAGGAGACGCCAATATGCTCCGTGTCCTGACATTTGTGACGGTGTTGTCCGCCGGCGCTTTCGCCCTGCTCACCGCCACAATGTCAGGCGCACAGACGCAGGCCTCTGAAGCGGAGGGGCTTGTGGCCTGGGACAAGGCATATGAAGTGTTTTCGCATCCACGCTGTGTCAACTGCCACGTGCCGGATGACAACAAGCCGCGCTGGTCCGGGCCGAGTTACGGCACCAAAGGCCCGTATCACGGCATGAGCATTGTTGCTGATGATACCCGCAAGCGGGCTGCCGGTTTGCCATGCAGTGCATGCCACACCAAACAGAACTTGCCGTTCCCCGGTGGCGCTCCTGGCGCACCGCACTGGGCACTTGCTCCGGTTGAGATGGTCTGGTGGGAGAAGAGCTCTGCTGAAATCTGCGAGCAGATCAAAGATCCCGAGCGTAATGGCGGCCGGACGGTTGAAGAAGTTGCCGACCATGTGGGCAATGATGAGCTTGTTGCCTGGGGCTGGTCACCGGGACCGGGCCGCGAGCCTGCGCCGCATAGCGCCAACGAAACCGTGGCCTTTCTGCTTGAGTGGCAGAGTGCCGGGGCGCCGTGTCCATCATCAGCGGCTGCCGAGTAGCTACTTCACAGAAGCTTGTGCTTGAGCCAGCGCTTCGGGCGTATCGATGTCTGTTGCCTCGCGCTGTGGCATGTCGACAAATGCTTTGCTGTCGAGCGTTGCCAGAAAGGCCTTGCCGCTTTTGTCGCCGCTGAGCGCGGCCAATGCCTCGAAGGTTGATCTGGCGAATAGAAGCGGAGGCTGCGGTACGTCATCGTGTCTGCTTGCCACGGCGTCGTGGTCGTCCATGCGGTCGGCCAGTTTCTTGATGTGCTCTGCCGTCGCAAATGGCATGTCTGCGAGCAGGATCAGGGCTGCATCGACCGATGAATTTTTAATGTGGGTGACGGCCAGCGCCAGGGATGCACCCTGCCCCTGATCCGCATTGTGATTTTCGACCGGCTCAATCCTGGCCTCTTTGTACAGCTGTATGAGCCTGGCGTTGCCCACAGGAACAATGGCGGTGGCGCTTTGAAACGGCAGTGCTGAAACCAGGGCGGCGCTGTGTGTCGCCAGTGGCTGACCGTTCAGGTGGGAGAGCAGTTTGTCATCGTCGCCAAATCGCTGAGAGAAGCCGCTGGCAAGAATGACCGCGGCGACGCGGTTCAGGTTCACGCTTCGAGGTCCTTGTAGCAACCCGCAATCTCCGCCAGCGTGGACACAGCCAGCATGGAGGCATCGCGTGTGCGCGGGATCAGACCGATGGGGCCTTTGAGCCGACGTACCCCTTCCTTTGAGACACCGGCATCACGCAAGGCCTCGCACCGTACCTGGTGGGTACGATGGCTGCCGACGGCACCGAGCCAGAAGGCAGGCCCCTCAAGGGTTTGCTGTACGAGGGGGATTTCCCAGTCCTGATCATGGAACATCAGCGCGAAGGCAGTCCACTCATCATCGGCCAGGGCAGGCAAGGACTGGGCGGTGGTCAATCGATCAAAAGTGAGGCTGGACTGGGCCGCTCTGTCGAGGGTCATATCGTCCGGAGACTGAATGACGACGCTGAAATCTGCCGCTGCGGCCAGCTTGCCAAGCGCAATCAGTTCCTCTCCGCGTCCGGCAATGCGCAGCCTGAGTTTGGGCACGATGCGCAGGTGAAGCGTGTCGCCCGCCCAATGGGTTTCCTCTGGCATGTCCTTGCTCATGGAGACCCCGGCGTCCGACACGGTCAGGCTTACAGCTTTGCGCCCCTCCAGATTCGAGAGTGAAGCGCGAAGTGTGTCGGGGTCCGGTGACGGGACCACGATCATGCTGAGCTTGCCGCCGCATGGCAGCCTTATGTCCAAAAAAGGAGAGCCTGCCCCATAGGTCAGGAGGCGTGCCTTGCGATCGGCTATCGCTTGCTGCGCATTGAGGATCACATCTGCGTCCACGCACCCATTGGATACGTAGCCTGCATGGCCCCCGTCTTCATCGACACCCATCAAGGCGCCCGGCGCACGAAGGCCGCCGCCAACAGTCTCGGTCACGGCAATCAGGGCCGTCTTTCGACCGGCTTTTTCTGCCTGCGTTAGAAAGCTGAAAACATCTTCTGAATGAGTATAGCTGGACATGGGCACCACGTGTGAAAACCAGTGTCAGCCTACCATGTTTCACGGCCGCAATGCCAAAACGCAGTGGTGTTTTCAGGCCTTCTTCTGGCTGCTGGACGCACCCACGGCCTGTGCGATGAACGCAGCGGATGTTGCCGCAAGCTCGTTGAGCGTTTCGCGCTTTTCACCGGCGCGGGCACGGGTGGCCAGGTTCATCAACATGCCACTTGCGAGCCGGGCCAGAGATTGTGCGTGCGCAGCTTCAAGGTGCGGGGCATAGGAATGGATGCACTGAGCCAGGGCGCCGTCGAGACCCCCAACAAATCCGCTTACGGCTTTTTTGATCTGTGTGTCAGAGGCAACATCGGCAATGGCAGTGGTGAAGACGAGGCAGCCCAGTGCCTGCTTTCTGGTTCCAAAATAGACGTTAAGGGCGCCTTGATAGAAGCCTTCAAGCGCGGCCTGCAGGTCGTCCGCAGCGGACAATGCGGGCAGTGCGTTGTCTGACATCTGGCCCACGAAACTCTGAAGGGCGGCAAGATACATCTGCGTCTTGTTGCCATAGGCGGCGTAGAGGCTGGGCCGTGTCAGGCCGGTTGCGGCGGACAGATCATCCAGCGATGTCGCAGCAAATCCCTTGATCCAAAACTCCTTCAGGATCTTCTGAAGGACTTCCTCCTTGTCGAACTTGCGGGGACGACCTCGGGTCGGACGTGCAGCCATTATGTACTA
Organism: Pyruvatibacter sp. HU-CL02332; assembly: GCF_040362765.1. NCBI lineage: Bacteria > Pseudomonadati > Pseudomonadota > Alphaproteobacteria > Hyphomicrobiales > Parvibaculaceae > Pyruvatibacter > Pyruvatibacter sp. HU-CL02332. The sequence goes on along the minus strand of NZ_BAABWK010000001.1, from coordinate 1,479,634 downwards.
ACTCGCATATATTTCTTGACGTGGGCACTTTGTTGGTCATTATTATGCGGACTGGTATATAAATAACAAGCGGAACATCGCGATGATTGGTTTTGTGAAAGACGCCCGTGACATGATCACCGACCTCAATCGCGTATCGCCGTTCCTGCGCGTATGGGGTCCAGCGCTCAATATTCCCCATGTGGTTGGTGGCCTTTTCTTCATCGGCCGAATCGAGGCGGCGCTGGTGCTCGCGACCTGCGTTTTTTCGGTGGTCGTGGCGGCCCAGATTCACAAGAGACGCCCGTTCAGCCGCCTCACCAGCCTCGTGCATGTGGTGTGGCTGCCGCTCTTTCCGGTGTTGGTGGACGTTTTGATGACGGAAGGTGCCGTGGGCGCTTTTGGCATCTGGCTCGCCTATGTGGTTGTCACCATGGCGATCAGTCTGGTTCTCGATGCATGGAACATCATTCTCATCCTCTTCACCCGCAACAACGCCTTTGAAGGAGCGGATGCATGACCCTTGTGCAAGACCCCGGGCGGACAGCCAAACCTGTCCTCATTTCGCGTTTCATCCGGTCCGGTTTGCGGGGGAATGCGCGTTCCCTTGCGCTGCGGCTGGGCCTCAAGAAGCTCAGCGATGCTGTACCGGATGACTGGAAGGTTCCCGACAGTGACATCGCGGTTCGGGCCATTGCTGCTGCTGAAGCGGTGTGTCCGGATTTCATCATCCGCCACTCCTACCGAACCTATTGCTTTGGTGCCCTGCTGGCGGCGCGGGACGGCCTGAAGCTTGACCGTGAAATCTTCTTTCTGGCAGCCATTCTTCATGACCTTGGTCTGTCAGAAAAACATGCCAATGATCCTGGCTCATTTGAGTGGGTGGGTGCAGGCCTGGCCCATGATTTCTGTCTGCAAAACGGGCAGGCAGAAGAAAGGGCCGCGCTGGTGCATGACGCCATCGCCCTGCACACGTCGGCGGGTATCGCCAATAAATGCCAGCCCGAGATTGCGATGGTGCATTTTGGTGCGGGGCTTGATTTGTTCGGGATGCGTCTTGAGGAAATCCCGGCTGATGCACTTGCGGCCATTCTGGAAAAGCATTCACGGGACGACTTCAAGTCCTGCTTCGCGCCGTGCCTTCAGCATCAGGCGGATAGCAAACCCAAGAGCAGCATTGCCGGACCCATGGCGCTTGGCCTGTCGGACATGATTCAGGAAACGCTCGGCAACGCCTAACTCGGTGGAAGGCCCTTGCCGAACACGTTGATCGCCTTGTTGAAGGGCGCCTGTCGGTCTGTGTCGTAGTTGGACGGCGCGAATGAAGCCGCCTCCCATAGGATGGCTGCATCTGTTGGCAGGATTTGTTTCAGGTTTTCCTGTGCGTCCGCAGGGAGGTCCGCCCATTCGCGGCGCAACTCCTCAAGACACCACACCCGATAGCGGGATGACGGGACCTGGGTGTACTCGCAGCCCTGAATGGTCTGGTCATAGCGCACCAGCCCCTGCGTTACGGCATCGGCATTCTGGCGGAGCTGGGCCAGGTGGGTTTCGCTTGCCTCCACCAACAGGGCTGCAAGAGGCTCATCAATTTCCTTGATGATGCCGGTGTCACCGGGCTGCGCCTTGGTGTTCCACATGCGCGCCACCCACTCATACACAGCCGGGGCGCGATTGCGCATGATCTCGGCGGGTGTCGGGTCCTGGCTGAAGTGCCGCAGCATGGGCGCCATCATGCCGAAGTCGGCAATTGTTGGTGTGTCGCCTAGGATGAAGGGACGCTTTTCAAAGATGGCCTGCAGCAGATCAAGCGCATTGAAATAGGCGCCCTCTACATGGTCCCAGGTCTTGTCCGTCACCCCATCTCCCAGCACGAAGTTGCCCAGCTGGCGGCGCGTCAAAAATCGGCGCGCGAGAATGGCTGGCAAGCGTCGTGTGCCCTTGATGAGATCTTCATACAGGGACTGGGCCGCGTATCGACGGTCGGCCGCGTAGCTCCAGCGGTAATGCATGGCGGGACGCCACAGCCACTCGTCGGCGTAGTCGTCAATGAGCAGGGCTGCAAACCGCAGAGCCGGGTCGTCAGGGTAAATTGTCGGTTGGTCCTGCTCGGCTTCGAGGGCTGCAAGGATCGGTGTGGAATCTGTCATCCACCGTCCGTCCGTATGCTGCACAACCGGCATCTGCACGACGCCTGCGCCCTCGATCAGCTTTCGCTCGTTTCCCACGGTCGGTGAGTAGTCGTAGGGAATGGACCGGTAGCGCAGATAGGTCTCTACCTTGCCGGTGTAGTACGAAATCTTGCAGCCATAGACATGCATGGGTGGCTCCTGCTGATACCTAGGCTGTGCGGCTGCGCAGTATGCGCCACGTGCCGAAAATCGCCCCTGCAATCAGGCCGACCAGTACCAGAGCTACCAACGCGATAATCCAGCCATAGCGGTCCAGGACTTTTGCGGCCGTGTTTCTGGTGATCTGCTGAACCGTGTCGTAGCCCGCGGGCATCTCCAGAACACCCATCTGCTTCGAGTAGGCGTCAAAGGACGCAAGCATATCCTTCATGACTTCCGGTTGTGCTTCACTCAGGTCTGTGGTCTCGCCGGGATCATCTGTCATGTTGAAAAGACGCCAGCGGCTGTCGCCGGCGGGTGGGTTGTTGCGGGTGATCTTGTAGTCGCCCTTGTAGAGGGCAGAGTTACCGGACACTTCCAGCGCACGAATGTCATCTTTGCCGTACACGCTGTCGGTGGCACCGGTGAGAACCGGTAGCAGGCTGCGTCCGGTGATAGACACCGTGTCGTCGGCCAGGGCCGTTTTGGGTGCGCCCACAAGATCCAGCAATGTCGGTGTCAGGTCGGTCACCATCGCGGGTGAGTCAACGCGCATTGGTTCAACGCCTGGCCCGGCGATAATCAACGGAACCCGGATGCCGCCCTCTGTTGTGTAGAACTTGAAAAGGTCGCCGGGTGATGCAGCCGCGTTGGCCCACTCAGGTCCGATGAAGCCCCAGCTGCCGACTTCGCCGACACCTTCCAGATCGATGTGATAGCCGTTGAAGTGCATCCAGATTGCGAGGGTAGCGCTGTTGTCACCGCGGTTTTGTTCCGGGCCATTGTCGGACGTCACGAGAAAAATCGTGTTGTCGAAGGTGCCCGCGTCTTTGAGGTGATCCATGAAACGACCGATGTGGAAGTCCATGGCCTCCAACATCCCGGCGTTGACCTCCATAAGAGCCGCATAAAGGGTGCGGTCCTCATCGCTCATGCTGTTCCAGTCGCGGCTGTTCGCGGGCATGGGGGCAATGGGCGCCCCTTCGCGGATCAGCCCAAGCTCCTGGGCGCGCTGGTAACGGGCTTCGCGCATGACATGCCAGCCCTCATCGAACTTGCCTTTGTAGTTGGCTGTGAATTCAGCGGGCGCCTGCACTGGAATGTGGATGGCCTGGAACGGCAGATAGGCAAAGAACGGTTTGTCGGGATCCGTCATATCCAGATAGTCGATCATTTTGTCGACAAGATACTTAGAAGAATAAAAATCCTCTGGCAGATCGTAGGGCTTGCCGTCTTCGTACCAGGGTGCCTCGTGGTAGTAGGGCATGAACGACTTGTCTTCCCAGTTGTCCGCGCCAGACGCGGCAAGGGCAAGGGACCGGTCGAACCCGTGGTTCTGGGGCATCTCGTCTTCGGCATCACCCAGATGCCATTTGCCGCTCATCAAGGTGCGATAGCCGACCGACCGCAGACGATCTGCGATGGTCAGGACACCGGGCTCCAAAGACAGGGTGTAGCCCGGCTGGCCGCGATGCTCGTCCGGGATCACTTCCGGGATGGTGGCAACGCCTGTCTTGTGATTGTCGATACCGGTGAGAAGCATGGCGCGGGTTGGGGCGCACAGGGGCGATGTCCGGTACTGGGTAAACATCGCGCCGCGCTCTGCCAGAGCGTCAATGTTCGGTGTGGCGGCTTCACCGCCGAAGGCGCCGAAGTCCATCAGCGCGGCGTCGTCTACGAGAACAACGACAATGTTGGGCTGTTTTGCGCTGGATTCTGCACTGGTTTCTACACTGGTTTCTGCACTGGTTTCTGGGGTGGTATCAGCAAGTGCTGCAGATACCCCTGGGCCTGAAGAGACAAGGCCGACGCTCAAAACAGCTGCCAAAAGGGCGCGGGTTTTAGAACGTGGTTTTTGAGTTCCAGGGCGCATGGGAACAGGCTCCATCGTGGCGTTTCTAATTAATGACATGCGTTAATGGCATTTATACTGTCATTATATGGGGCGCACGTCCAACGGAATCATAGGCAGGTGGTGCAATCAGCGCGTGCCGCCCATTGGGGCAGCACGCGCCAGTTTCGTTAGCGTCGGGCGAGTGTTCTGGCGCCGAAAACAAGCAACACCACAAGCACGGCTTCAATGATGATTGGCGTTTCTACACCAGCTGGTGCGCCATCCATGACAACACCAAGGATGCGACCGATCAGGGCAAGGCCATAAAGCAGCGCTGCGCCGTAGATTGCGCCGGTGCGGCCGGCAAAAAGGCCAAGGCCCGCAAACGTGGCAGCTGCCAGAAAGAATGCACCGATATCAGCGCGGAAGGTGTTCATGCCCAGGTCCGGCAGGGCGGTGCCAAGGCCAAGCGTTACAGCTGAGGCTTCAGGTGTGAAAAAGGTCTGCAGACCCATAAGAAGTGAAAACGCAAAGACGAGGCCGACGGCAATACGAGCAATCCAGATCATAATTTCCCCCTAGGTTGTTTTTGTTGGCGCAGCTTATGGGGCCTTGGTGAGATTGGCTACATGCCTGTGGTTGGGCTTTCGTCGGTCGTGTCGCGCACGGTGGAGAAGGCGTCAAACGCCCCCTTTTCTCATGGCGAGCAGTTGAAAGCCTGGTGGCCCGACCTCACCTTGGAGCTGAAAGTTGGCTCGACGACTGCGCCAAGGCGTGGTCACATGTGGGCAACAACAACAATTTGCATACGCCTTATCAAACCTGAGGAAGCGCGCCATGAGCGATACCAACGAATACGTACCCCCGAAAATCTGGACATGGGACAAGGAAAGCGGTGGCCGCTTTGCCAACATCAACCGTCCGATTGCCGGTCCGACCCATGACAAGGAATTGCAGGTCGGCAAACACCCGATGCAGCTTTATTCACTTGGAACGCCCAATGGTGTGAAGGTGACCGTGATGCTCGAAGAGCTGCTGGCCAAAGGCCATAGCGGGGCTGAGTACGATGCGTGGCTGGTCAACATCGGTGAAGGCGCGCAGTTCAGCAGCGGCTTTGTGGGCGCCAACCCCAATTCCAAAATCCCCGCCCTGATGGACCACAGCACCACGCCGCCAACGCGGGTGTTTGAGTCCGGATCCATCCTTTTGTACCTGGCTGAAAAGTTCGGCGAGTTCCTGCCTACGGACCATGTGGCGCGGACAGAGTGCATGTCGTGGCTGTTCTGGCAGATGGGCAGCGCGCCTTATCTGGGCGGCGGCTTTGGCCACTTCTATGCCTATGCGCCGATCAAGATCGAATACGCGATCGACCGCTTTGCCATGGAAGTGAAGCGTCAGCTTGATGTGCTTGATCGCCACCTTGCGGACAATGAGTACATGGCCGGCAAGGAGTACACGATTGCCGACATGGCAATCTGGCCCTGGTATGGCGCTGTGGTGGCCAATGCTGCCTATGACGCTGCGGAATTCCTGCAGACGCAGGAATACAAGAACGTGAAACGCTGGATGGATCTTGTGGGTGATCGTCCTGCTGTTCAGCGCGGCCGTATGGTCAACCGCGTATTTGGCGCGCCGGAATCGCAGCTCCATGAGCGGCACGATGCCAGCGACTTTGACACCAAAACGCAGGACAAGGTTGCTGCCGCGGAGTAGTCCTGCAGCCTGATTTGCAAAAACAAGTGATCGTTTGCCTTAAGGGGCCACTGGCATTTTGTCATGTGGCCCCTTATTGGTTTTATAAATGAACTCACAAAACTGTATCTAGGCGGGGAGCGAACTCATGAGCGTTACACTGGACATGAATGGCGACGTTGCGGTCATCACCATGAATGATGGCAAGGCAAACGCGGTGAACCCCGCCCTGCTTGAGGGCCTTGAGGCCGCCATGGACAAAGCCGAGGCGGACGCCAAGGCGGTTGTGCTGACCGGTAAGCCCGGGCTTTTTTCTGCGGGCTTTGACCTAAAGCTGATGAACGGCGCAAGTGCTGAAGAAGTCACAGCATTGGTCAATCGCGGTGGCGCCTTTGCCCTGCGGCTCTATGGCAACAAGTTGCCGGTGGTCGCTGCATGTACCGGCCATGCCATTGCCATGGGCGTGTTCTTGCTGGCGGGCTGCGACACGCGCATTGGTGCGGCTGGTGAGTTTGCAATTGGCGCCAATGAAACGGTCAACGGCATGACACTGCCGATCTTCGGCATTGAATTGCCCCGCGCCCGCCTTGATCCGCGCTTCCTGACCGAAGCGATTGTTCAGGCCAAGATGTATGACCCGGAAGGGGCTGTGAAAGTCGGCTACCTTGATCAGGTGGTTGATGCGGACAAGGTGCTGGACACGGCAACCGGCATTGCGGCGCAGCTGGGTGAGTTGCCCAATGGTGCATACGCTGCCAACAAGATGCTCATCCGTGCACAGACGATTGCAACGATTGAAGCCAGCCTTAAAGGCTAACGGCCCACTCAGCTGTGTTGCCACGTTCCGTGCTTGATGGATTTTGGGGAGAACTCACCAAACTCAAAACGCATGGGCAGTGCTTCAGGCCGTACCAGCCCATGGTCGAGGGTAAAGCGCCATGCGCGCCCGGCGCCCGGGAACTGGTCCACGTCCGGGCCGCTCCAGATTATCCCGACGGAGCCTGCCAGATGGACCAGGGCGCCGGTCTCGAAATCAGGAAACAGCAACCCGGCCTTCGGGTTCTCCAGAAGGTTCCCCAGTGTGTTGAAGAAGTTGTTGCCGGCATAATCGGGAATGATCAGTGTGCGGCTGTTTTCGACCTTGACGAATCCTGCCGCGCCGCCGCGATGCGAGACATCTACGCCGCTGTTTGCCGCATGTGGTGTGTGAGATCTTGTTGATGAGGCGACAAAGAACGTGTCTGCCCGCTCTACCAATGTGCGTATGTCTCCGTCCAGGGATGTGACGCGGACAGGCGATTCCACGTGAGGCGTATCAGGATCGCGGGTTTCGATCAGGGCCCGGGTCTGAATGTATTGCGGGCAATTCCCAAAGCTCTGATCAATGGCCAGATGCACATACTCCTTTGCGTGTGCCTCAACATGCGCTGTGAAGCGATTTCGGCGTCGGGTGTCCAGCTCTATGCCAAGGCCCCCGACCGGCGCCCCGTTGGACAGGACGGCGAGGGCTGGATCTGCCGCAGGCAGGTGCGTTGCGATTTTGAGCGCACGTTCCGTGGGGCTTTGGATAAAACCTTTTGAGCCTGCGAGTATCGTCGCCCATGGCTGGCCTGAAGCATCCTGTGTGCCCAGCACGACAAATGGCAGTTGTTCATAGAAGTCGCGATGTTCGTCGGGCATGTGATCGCGAACGAACTTCGCACCGATCACAGCCATGCGTTCATCAACGCCGAGCCTTTTCTGAACTGCAATTTCTCCCGCGTGAAACGGGGACGCGGCTTGTGGCTGATCGAGATCGGTCATGGGTGGTTCCTTTCGGAGTCGCTTGGTCGATGGGCGCGCGGGGTGGTCAGCACGACACCAACTACCCCGCGCATTTTCGACTACGCAGCCAATGCAATGGGTGTTGCCTTCATGGCGACAAAGCCCGGCAGACTTTCGATGCGCTTCAGCCACGCACGGATATGGGGATAGGGCTCAAGCGAGACGTCACCCTCGGGTGCGTGGGCGATGTAGCTGTACCCTGCGACGTCGGCGATTGTTGCGTCGGTGCCTGCGAGCCAGTCACGGGTGGCGAGTTCCTGCTCCATCACGTCAAACAGCGTATAGGCGATGCTCTTGGTGCGTTCGTGATCCAGCGGTGCCTTGAAGAGGGTTACCAGACGTGCGGCTGCCGGCCCGAATGCGATGGGTCCCGCAGCGACCGATAGCCAGCGCTGAACCTCTGCTGCCTGTGCAGCGTCTTCGGGGAGCCAGGTCGCGTTGCCATACTTCTTGGCGAGGTAGACGAGGATGGCATTTGAATCTGAAACGATGACGCCGTCATCATCGATGACTGGCAACTGGGCAAAGCTGTTGAGGGCACGAAATGCCTCTGTCTTGTGGGCGCCGGACATCAGGTCCACATCCACAAGCTCGTGATCAAGGCCGAGGAGGGACAGGAACAGTTCCACGCGGTGGGCGTGGCCGGAGAGTTCGTGGCGGTAAAGTTTGATCATGGTGTCAGTCTTCCCTGTGAGCGCCTGAGTGATGGCGGCTTGAAACAACACGGGGAAGATGAGGCTTCTTCAAAGTATTGATAATCCCGCTCTAATCCGAAATACTGTCAACAAAATGATGACAGTGGGATTTGGCGAATGGATACGCTGGAGGCCATGCGGATATTTGCCGTGGTTGCCGAAAAGGGCAGCTTTTCTGCGGCTGCACGGCAATTGGGCCTGTCGAAAGCGCTGACGAGCAAGAAGGTTGCCCAGCTTGAAGAGCATCTGGGCGTGCGGCTTCTCAACAGGACCACCCGGCATGTGGGTCTGACAGAAACCGGAGCAGCCTATCGCGAACGGTGCGCGGCTCTGGTGGCCGAGGTGGACGAGGCCCATGACATGGTGCGCAGTCGGCATGGGGCACCGCGCGGCTCCCTGAAGGTCGCGGCACCGCGGGCCTTTGGTGAAGATGTGCTGGTTCCGACACTGCCTTCGTTCATGGAGGCCTATCCGGACATTTCAGTGGACCTCACCCTTGATGAGCGGCGGGTCGATATCATCGGTGAAGGGTATGACGTGGCTGTGCGGGTGGACGACATGCCGGACTCCAGCCTGATCATCCGGAAGGTTATGGATTTTCCATATCTGGTCTGTGCATCGCCCGCCTACCTGGCGGCCCGCGGCCCGCTTCAGCACCCGAGTGATCTGGCGAACCACGCCTGTATTGTCCTGTCGCCGGTCAATCCAACCGGACAGTGGCATTTCAACATCGACGGTGATGTGAGCCGGGTCCAGGTTCCAGCGCGGATGAGGGTCAACACGGCGCGGGGCGTTGCAACTCTGGTGCGTGCCGGGATGGGCGTCGGGCTTTGTCTTTGGTCCACGGTGCGCGATGATCTGAAGGCAGGTCGGCTTGTACAGGTGCTCAAGGACTATGACTATTATGACCGCAGTATCTACGCAGCTTACCCGCACAGTCGGCACCTGTCGGGCAAGGTGCGGGTGTTTGTTGATCATCTGATTGACCATTGCCGCAGCACGTAATGCGTACTTCTCTGCCAGGTAATTGTGCGCCGAGCGCAAGCGTCCATGCTGGACGCCACATCAAGAGGACGCCATGACACTCGAACTGATTTCCCGCGGCACAGCTGTGCCGGGCCGTCCGCAGCTACTGTTTCTCCATGGTGGATTTCACGATGCCCGGTGCTGGGACCATCACTTCCTCCCGTGGTTTGCAGAGCGGGGCTGGGCTGCACACGCCATGAGCACGCGCGGTCATGGACAGAGCCCCGGCAACCTTGCCGTAGACCAGCCGGGCATGGATGACTTTGTTAATGACGTGAACGAAATGATTGCGCGTTTGGGCAGTAATGTGGTTCTCATTGGTCATTCGCTTGGCGGCGTCCTTTCGCAGATGGTCCGTGTCCGGAATACTGCTGCTGTTGGTACCGTCCTGCTGGCCTCTTCACCCATGAGGCCTTCCATGGGTGTCGCGTGGCGGATGCTGCGTCAGCATCCCATCGCGCTCTACAAGGCACAGGTAAAGGGTGACTTTGAGGGCGGGCTGCCGGCGTTCATCTCTTTCTTTTATGGCGACAATCTGGATGAAGACCTGAAAGCCACATATATCAGCCAGCTCTGCGGCGAATCTCCGCGTGCCATGCATGAGCTCTTCAAACGCCCGCCGCCTGAGACCCCGGACCTTGATACCAGGCCGGTGCTTGTGGTCGCCGGTCGCGATGACTGGTCCATTCCCATGGCGGACCAGGAGTGGCTTTCCACAGTTTTCCAGGCATCACTTAGAGTCGTGACCGGAGCACATAATCTCATGCTTGATCCGGCGTGGGAGGAAAGCGCCAGTACCATCAACGCGTGGCTTGAGGAGCGCTTTCTCGCCGGATAGGAGGAATCGCCTCTGCCTGGGACCTGGTCACCATGGTTTTGGATCCGGGCGAGTCAGATCCATGTTCGGCTGATCGACAATGAGTCAGCCGGGCTGGAAGGCTTCTTGAAGGCTCTTAAGCCATTGATTATGTTAACATTAAGCCCTGCGACGAAAGAGTTGTTGCACCGCAGCATGTCGCGGGTGTGTACTGGCGCCAAGAAACGAGAGGTCAGTGTGCATGTTCAATGGTCTGAGCAAGATTGAAGAGGCGATGTCGGCTGCGGAAACCCATGAAGAGTGGGCGGACGCTGCAAAGGAACATGACGCCAAAACCGGTCTGGACCGGTGGAAGCGTATGGATCAGACGCGTCTCTACGACCACGTTGAAATTCGCTCGCGGCTGGATCGCCTGCGGGAACTGCGGGCCCGTCATGATGATGTTGGGCTGCTGTTTGCGCTCAATGAAGGCATCCACGGCAATATGGGCGGCATGGGCAAGCCCATCCTCTACAACCGCGCCAAGTTCGGCACGAAGAAGCTCATTGAAGATTATGTGGGCGAGATCGTTTCTGCGCTCGAGCATCTTGCAGCGCTTGAGACGGACGAAATCTCCTTCGAAGAAAAGATCGATTTCTTTCGCCGGGCCAGCCACTGCTATGGGCGGACGGCGCTCATGCTTTCGGGTGGAGGCATTCTCGGCAACTATCACATGGGTGTCGTGAAGGCGCTGATTGAGAACGATCTTCTGCCGACCGTTGTATCGGGCTCAAGTGCGGGTTCCATCGTTGCTGCTGTCATCGGCACCAACAGCGATGCACAACTGGCGCGGCTGATTGCTGAACCTGCTCTTGCACTTGAAGCACGCCGTGAGGCGAGCTGGTTTGACCGCGCCCTGTGGGGTCGCCACCCGCAGCTTGATATCCACGAAGTGGAAGAAATGATTGCGCGGTTGGTGCCTGACCTCACCTTCCAGGAAGCGTTTGAGAAAACCGGCCGCCACATCAACGTGTCGGTTGCACCTGCTGAGATGCATCAGACTTCGCGGCTGTTGAACGCCATCACGTCGCCGAATGTGTATGTGCGCAAGGCCATTCTGGCATCCAGCGCCGTACCGGGTGTGTTTCCGCCCGTGATGCTTGAAGCCAAGAGCGTGGGCGGCGAGCGCCAGCCCTATCTGCCGACCCGTAAATGGGTGGACGGTTCGGTCCATGATGACCTGCCTGCCAAGCGACTGACCCGCCTTTACGGCGTGAACCATTTCGTTGTGTCGATGGTGAACCCGCTGGTGATCCCCTGGATCCGCGATCCCAAGACGGAGCGCGGGTTCTCGGCGATGATTTCGCAACAGGTCGAGCGCTGGACGAAAGAGATTATCAGAAGCGGTGTGTCGATCACGCAGGTGTTCACGCGCGATATGCCAAGGCTGAATTTCATCCTGTCGATGTTCTCATCGATTGCGACACAGACCTATACAGGCGACATCAACATCATTCCGGCAGCACGCCTGTTTGATCCACGCAAGCTCCTGTCACACCCAACCCAGGAAGAAGTTCTGTCCTTTGTGGAAGAGGGGGAGCGGGCAACGTGGCCGAAGCTGGAAATGATCCGTGTGTGCACAAAGATCAGCCGAACGCTGGATCGTATTCTTGTTGACTACGACGCGCTCGAGATTGACCTGACCTCTGAAACTGTGTCGCGGGTGAATGCCGAGCGCAGCGCACTGTCCAGCACCCGCGGGCGGACTGCAGGCAGCAAACCCAAGCGGGCTGCGGCAAAGGCCCGAACTAAAACGAAGACCAAGACACGACGTACGGGTGCATCCAACGCTGCCTAGCCAAGTGGCTTTGCGACCGGCATGCCGGCGTCGGTGATGTCGTCTTGCGTTTTGCGATAGAACGCCCGGTACTTGGTGAAGGGTATGCGGGGAAAGGCGTGGTGCACGCCGTGATAGTTCTGCTGCACATAGGCCCAGGTGACCAGCGTGTCGAGCCAGCCAGGAAACACAAACACGCGGGTGTTCTCGAACCTTGCGCGGGCCTTGTGCGGTGTGTGCACGAAGTAGTCGAACAACAGGCCCAGCGTCATGGCGGCCAGCATGGCGGGTATCGCATAACCAAACAGCGCCAGCTTCCAATCCACAAACACCGCTATCGCCACCAATGCAACGGTGGCAATCATCGTGTCGCGCAGGCCGATCCAATAGGCACGGCGCATGCGTTTGTCGTCCCAGTGGCGGCGGCAAAACAAAAAGTACCCGTTAAAGATCGTCATGCTGCGGAGCAGCGTCATCAGCCAGTTTGATCCCTTCACCCAATGGTCGGGATCATGCTCGGGGTCATTGGTATTGCGGTGGTGCGTGAGATGGATCGTGCGATGCATCTCACAGGAGTGAGACAGAAAGAATGCGGACAATGTACCGATGGCCCGGTTGATCCAGGCTAGATCCTGGCGGCCGCCGGTGATGTTCTGGTGCACTGACTCATGCAGCGCTGTGTAGCTCAGATACACGCTGACATAGATCACGATGGCTACAGCCCAGAGCGGTACAAGTTCCAAAGCGCCAAGGGTCATGATGGTGATGATGACTGCTGCTGCCCCCAGTGACAGGGCAACGGTTTGCCAGACGACACCGCCGATCATGGCGTGGGCGGTGGTGGCCATGGCGTCGCTGTGGGGTTTGAGCTCAGGCAGCATTCAGGACATCTCCGGGCATGAAACACGACGGTGATATACGCCGATATGAGTTCATATTGGGGCATATATGTTGCGCTGCAACGGCTGGAGCCGTGCGGGCATTTGTGCGTAGTTATACTCCGCAAATGGATGGCTGTCATGCACGCCAATTTGTCCTGGAAATTTGCCGCTGATCCTGGGGACCGGTAAGGATGGGGCGACAAAAATTACCGAAAACACGACAGGGAGATGTTTGAATGGCTGAAGCAATTGAAGCCCCGCGATTTTCGTCGGACCTATCTGGCCGCGTGGCGCTGGTGACGGGAACGACCTCGGGACTGGGTAAGCGGTTTGCCCATGTGCTGGCGCAAAGTGGTGCCAAAGTTGTGCTGACCGGGCGACGGGTCGAGCGTCTTGAGGAAGTCAAAGCCCAGATCGAAAGCCTGGGCGGTACAGCGCTCGCGCTGCCGCTGGACATGACCGATGCCGACAACATCAAGAAAGTTGTGGCCGATGCGGAAGCAGCGTTTGGGACGGTCGACATCCTCATCAATAATGCCGGCATTCCTGACGCGCAGCGTGCGCACAAGATGGAAGTCGATCTGATTGACCGGGTCATCGATACCAATCTGCGCGGGCCATACATTCTTGCAGCCGAAGTCGCCAAACGGTTGATCGCCGCTGAGAAGCCCGGCCGCATCGTCAACATCGCGTCCGTTGCCGCCTACCGGTATGACGGCAATGGGGCTGCGCTTTACTCCATCACCAAGCGCGCCATTGCGCGCATGTCGGAAGCCTTGGCGGTTGAATGGGCGCGCTACAACATCAATGTAAACGGGATCGCCCCGGGCGCTTTCATGACGGAAATGCTCGAAGGCATGCTTGAGCGGATGGGTGACTTTTCAAAGCACTTCCCGCGCAAGCGCATCTGCACAGCTGAGCAGATGGATTCAACATTGCTGTTCCTGCTGTCGCCTTCGTCTGAATGCGTCACCGGGACGGTGATTACCGTAGATGACGGACAGGGTGGCCGATAGATGACCGCAATCAATCAGGACCAGAAGGAATTCTGGAACGGCAATGGTGGCTCCAGCTGGGTTTCCGGCCAGGAAGAGATGGATCGCTTCCTTGCTCCGTTTACGGAGCAGTTGATGGCACATGCCGTGCCTGCGAAAGGCGAGCGGGTTCTCGATATTGGCTGCGGCACCGGCGATACGTCGCTGAAGGCCGCCGCGGCGGTGGGTACTTCCGGCTCTGTTCATGGCGTCGATATTTCCCAGCCCATGCTGGACCTCGCCAAGAGCCGTGCAGAAACGCAGGGCGCGAGCCATGCCAGCTTTGCTGTGGGTGATGCGCAGACCGAGGGCCTGGGTGATGCTGCTGATCTGGTGATCTCGCGCTTCGGTGTCATGTTCTTTGAGGAGCCGACAGTGGCTTTCAAGAATATTCATGCGCACACCAAGCCAGGTGGCCGGATGGTGTTCATCTGCTGGCAGCCGGTGCGTGAGAACGAGTGGGTGCATATCGGGCTTGGTATTGCCAAGAAGCATGTGGGATTTCCACCGCCGCCGGATCCGTATGCGCCGGGTCCCTTCGCCTTTGCAGACATTGAGCGCACGCTCGGCATTCTGGGCGATGCGGGATGGTCCAACGCCAAGGCAGAGCCCTTTGCGACCAAGCTCAACCAGGGCAGTTCTGCGCGCGATGCTGCAGAAAGCCTGATGCTTCGCGGGCCGATCTCACGGGTGATGATGGACAAGACCGACGCTGAAAAAGAAGCGGTCCTGAGTGACCTGACAGACGCCATGGCAGCCAAGATGGTGGACGACAAGGTGATGCTTGGTGCGGGTGTCTGGATCGTTTCCGCCACTGCATAGACTGCGTTCGGCCCGGATATGCTCATGTCCGGGCCGGGTGAGGCGACGTAGCGCAGCCTGAAGAGTGCCCCTGTGGTTTTAAGTGCGGCCATCTCAGGCCATGCTGACGTCACGATGACAAATAACCCCACCACCCCGGAAGAGCCGCGCACCCGCCTTAGAACGGCAGAGGAACGGCGCAAGGAAATTCAGGACAATGCGGCGTCGCTTGGCATTGATGATGCCTTCATCGACCGGCTCGTCGAGACGTTCTACGGGCGTATTCGTGATGACACGACGCTGGGCCCGATCTTCAATGCGGCCATCGGAGACAACTGGGGTCCGCATCTGGCGACCATGAAAGACTTCTGGGCGTCCGTCGCCATGAATGCAGGGCGCTATTCGGGCAAGCCGGTTCCTGCACATCAAAAGCACGCATCCATTCAAAAAGAACACTTTGCCATCTGGCTTGGTCTCTTCCGGCAAACTCTGGAAGAGTTGTCCGGGTCCCAGAAGACGGTCGCCTATTTCATGCAGCGGGCAGAGCGGATCGCGCAGAGCCTGCAACTGGCGCTGTTTGGCATTCCCGGTCTTAACCGGTCCTAGCGTAGCTAGGCGATCCGCTTATCGTGCAATCGGCTGCCCGGCCTGCAAGATGTGCGCAAAGTTGTTTTGCGGGTCTGCAAGGACGTTGATGTCGTCGAGCGGGTTCGTCTTTGCAATGACGATGTCACCAGCCGCTCCGGGTGCCACGACACCCACCGTTCCTTCAAGACGGCACAGCTGCGCGTTCACCACATACATGGCGTGAAGTATCTCGGCGGCTGACAGGGCTTCAGCGCGAATGGAAAACTCGCGGTTCTGCATTCCCTGGGTCTCGCCAATCAGGTCTGTGCCAAAGCCCATGGTAACGCCTGCCTGCTTGGCAATTTCCAGCGACGCAATGCCTGCGTCGGCCACCACCTTGTTCTTGTCGATGTTGGTCTGCGGCAGGCCGAGCTGTTTGCCAACCTCCTGCATGGCCAGATAGGTCACAAGCGTTGGCACCAACACTGCATCCGCGTCGGCCATTTTGGAAGCGGCGTCCGCGTCAATCAGGTTGCCGTGCTCGATGGTGTGCACACCGTTTGTCACGGCCATGGAGATGGATTGCGGGCTGTAGGCGTGGGCAGCCACATAGGTATGCCGGTGCTGCGCTTCCTGCACCACGGTGCGGATCTCGTCGGGTGTGTACTGGATCGAGTCGAGCGGGTCAGACGGTGTGGCAACACCGCCTGAGACATGAATCTTCAGAAAGTCGACGCCGTCGCGCAGATTGTGCCGCGCTGCCTTGCGGACGGCTTCCACGCCATCGGCGACGATGCCGAAAGCCGTATGGCGCATTTCACAGGCACAGGTCGGTACAGGCCGGGGGCCGCCTTCCGCATCTGCATGACCGCCGGTCTGCGACAGCATGCGTCCTGCATGAAAGATGCGCGGGCCGGGAATGGCACCGGTGCGGATCGCACGCATGAGGCCCGATACATCACCGCCAATGTCGCGCACGGTGGTGAAGCCCCGCGTAAGTGTCTCGCGGGCGAGTTTCGTCATGGCGATGCCGTATTCAACTTCGGTCCATGTGGCGAGCTTGCTGAAATCCAGTGTCGCCAGACGGAAGTGCACATGAGCATCGATGAGACCGGGCAGAACAAACTGGCCGGCGGCGTCCATGTCGAGATCAGCTTGGGCGCCGGATGCAGCTGTGCCGACATCCACAATCACACCATCTTCAATGACCACCGTCTGCTCGCCAGTCATTTGCATGGTTGCGGTGTCAAGCACATGGCCGTTGCGGATGATCGTTCGCATGTTGGGGAGTTCCTGCGCGCTGAAATTGTTTGTTCAGCGCGCAGTGTAGCCTATAGCCCGCCCAGATCGCAGCCGCGTTCTTCAAGAATGGGTTTCAGCTCCCGATAGGCGGGCATGTTCTTGTGCAGCGGTATCGATGGGTGGAGGTGATGGATGATGTGATACTCCATCCCCATGGCAAGGATATTGCCGAAGCGGTACTTGAAGGCGCGGGTGTCCTTGTAGCGGCCGGTCAGTTCTCCGGGATGGTGCGGGGCCCAGCTGAGCAGCAGCGAGATATAGGTCACGCCCACATGGCGCGGCAGCCACCACAGCAGCAGGGCTTCCAGCGCAAATCCGCTCCAGGCGAGGGCGGTGAGTACGCCCCAATAGGCGAGGTTCATCGCAAGGGCTTCAATGCGGGCTTTGGCGGCGGCTTCACCACCGATCCGGTCAAGGGCGGCTGCATAGGCTGCGTTCTGACCCGCGCCGCTGCGGTTAATCCGGGCGCGGAGCGATTTTGAGATGGCTGGCCACCAGCCATCGGCGGTCACGCCATAGTCCGGGTCGAGCTCGGGATTGTTGGTGTGGGCGTGGTGCTCAAGGTGAGTGAGCCGTGCCGTCCGATAAGGCAGCACCATGGGAATGGTGGAGACATGGCCGACCAACTCGTTGAGCCAGCGCAGGGATGTTTTGGGGCGCGCGATGTTGTTGTGCTGCGCTTCGTGTGACGGCAGATAGCAGACGGTCACACACAGGGTGGCGAGGATGAAGCCCGCCCATAGGGGCAGGACACCGGTCATCACCAGCGGCCACAGGGAGAGCCAGACGGCCACATTGCCCAGTCCCCAGAAGACAATACGCCAGGGCGTGCCGCCGGTGTATTTCTTGGCGATGGCAAATTCCTGTCGGCGCAGTTCAGCATCGCGCTCATGGGTCAGGGGTGGTGCGCTGGTGGCTGCGTTCATCATCGTGCTCATACCCAGCTTCCTTTCACATAGGCGTAGCTGCCCCAGCCAAGACCTGCGACGAGGCCGATGGCGATGGGTGGCAGTCCGAAGGGCTGTGTGATGTCTGCGGCGATCATAAGTTCTGAAAACACCGGTGCCAGAAAGGCCACGCCAAACAGGATCGGCCCTATGGCGAACAGGTTTTTCAGGGTGGCGAGGATCATGTCCTTCATGATGCATCTCCTGAGTTGGAAATTGAGGGTGTGCTGTTGGGTGCCACAACCAGGTCGATCACCTCATCGCCAAGGGCGCTGGGATCAATGCCGGCGAGCAAACTCTTGTCCAAGGTGTTGGTCAGGAGTTGTGAAATGCCGTAGGCGGCGGCGCTGGAATAGAGCACCGCGAATTCCGGGGTCTTGCCGGGCAGCCAGCCTACGGCCTGCGCGGCCTTGGCTGCGTCAAGCAGGCGGGACATGTAGGCGGCATGCATGCGCACAAGTTCCTTGTCTGATCCGTCGCGCACATCCGGATGAGACATGGCTCTGAAGTAGGCAGGCCGGTCCAGCGCGAAGTGGACAAGGGCTTTGCCGATGGCGTTGTAGCGGGCCATGGGGTCGCTGCCGGCGCGTTCTGTGGCTGCGTCGAGCTCTGTAATGAGAACGCCGAAGCTTTCCTGAGCCAATGCCTTGATGAGGGAGGCCTTGTCCTTGAAATGACGCGCCGGAGCCGTGTGGGACACGCCAAGGTCGCGTGCCAATGCCCGCAGGCTCAGCTTCTCGATGCCGTCGCTGGCAATGACTTCCGCCGCGCGCTCGATGAGGTCCTTGCGCAGGCTTCCATGATGGTATGACACAGATCGCTCCTTATGTAGACAATGCCAACATAAGAATGGTCCTGTATGTTGTCAATGCCTACATGGGCTGGGAAAGCAGGCATTTACTTGCTTCTTCCAGGAATCGAGCCAAATCTTGGGCAAACAGACTGAAAGCAAACCTCCATGCTCACAACACTTGAACATCTGACCACCCAATTTGAGCGTGACGGCGACGCCACCATCTACACACTGACAGATGACTGGCTTCAGGGCCGGGCTGCCTTTGGTGGTCTCGTTGCGGCGCTGGGTCTGATGGCGGCGCGTCACCTGGCAGCACCGGACCGGCGCTTGCGGGCGCTGCAGACGACCTTTGTGCGGCCGTCCGGGCCAGGGGCTCTGCGCTTTGAGCCTTCCATGGAGCGCGACGGGCGCAACCTCACCCAGATCCGGGCCATCGGGTTCCAGAACGGTGAGCGTGTTGCCACGACGCGGGCAATCTTTGGTCTGCCGTTGGACAGTGTGGATCGCGTGCCGCCGCCGGTGCCGCCTGCAGATACGCCGGGGCCGGATACGATTGAGCCCGCCCCCTATGTGGACGGCCTGATGCCAAAGTTCCTGCAGCATTTCGAGTTTCGCTGGGTGCGCGGTGCCATTCCCTATTCAGGGTCAACGGAGACGGACAGCCTTACCTGGCTGCGGGCGCGTGATGGCCAGATCGGCCTTGAGGCATTGAGCGTTCTGTTCTCAGACGCCATTCCATCACCCGCTATCGGCGTGATGCCGGGCCTTGCCAAGTCCAGCACCGTGGCGTGGTCGGTGTCGCTGTTCGAGCCGCCCAAGCCGGTTGATGAAAGTGGCTGGTGGCTTATTCACACCAAGCTGACGTCACTGCGCGATGGCTTTGGTCACCACGTCACAACGTTGTGGACGCCCGAAGGGCAGGCGGCGGCCGTCAGCGAGCAGACCCTTGCTGTTTATCCTTAAGGCAGCCCAAGCGTGACAAAGATACCAGACAAGCAATGGCTACTGGACCGCGTGGGAGCGGGGCGTAACGCCTGGCGCAACAGCGAGCGGCCAGCCCAGATTGATCCTGTGGCGCCCGGCGAGGAATCCGTCTGGGACTATCCCCGTCCGCCTGAACTGCGTGGTGCCATGGGACCGGTGCGTGTCGAGCATGCAGGGCAGGTGATTGCGAAAAGCGACCGGGCCCTGCGTGTGGTCGAGACGGCTGGTGCGCCGGTCTATTTCGTGCCGCCGGAGGACGTTGTTGATGGCGTGCTGCGCGAGACCGACTATGTGACGGTGTGCGAGTGGAAAGGGGCCGCTGTGCACCATGATCTGGTGCTGCCGGACGCGCGCGTTGAGTACGCAGCCTTCTCATATCCTGAGCCACTGGATGATCTTGATCCCAACATGGCCCGTATTGCCGGGTGGATCGCGTTTTATCCTGCCCGCGTTGACGCGTGCTTTGTTGGCAAGGAACAAGTGACACCGCAGCCCGGCGGCTACTATGCAGGCTGGGTAACGTCCGCCATCAAGGGGCCCATCAAGGGCGATCCGGGCACGCAGAGCTGGTAGCGCGCGTCGTCTAGGCGGCTGGTTTCACCGGTATGCGCAGATAGGTCGTCCCGTTGTCGTCGGGCGGTGGCAGGTGTCCGGCACGAATGTTGACCTGAACCGATGGCAATAGCAGCCGCGGCGCCGGCAGGCCGGCATCCCGAGAATTGCGCATCTCGACAAACGCCGCCTCGCTGGTTCCTTCATGTACATGCACGTTGCGGGCGCGCTGGTCGGCCACGGTCGTTTCCCACGCATGGGTCTTTCGGCCTTCGGTGGGCAGATAGTCATGGCACATGAACAGGCGCGTTTGTGGTGGCAATGACAGAATGTGCTGAATGGATGTGTAGAGCGCGTGGGCGTCACCACCTGGAAAGTCCGTACGCGCGGTGCCGTAGTCCGGCATAAACAGCGTGTCGCCCACAAAGACAGCATCGCCAATGCGGTACGACACGCAGGCGGGTGTGTGTCCGGGGGTGTGCATCACGTCCACGGTGAGGGCGCCGACGGTCAGCGTGTCGCCGTCGCTCAGCAGCCGATCAAACTCAGCACCGGTGCCGCTTACATCCTTGGCAGCGAACACCGGTGCAAAGATGGTCTGCACCTGCGTGATGTGCTCGCCGATGGCGATGGGGGCGCCGGTCTTTTCCTTGAGATAGGGGGCTGCGGACAGATGGTCCGCATGGGCGTGGGTTTCGAGTATCCACTCAACGGTCAGGCCACGCTCGTTCGCTGCATCGAGGATCGCCTGCGCTCCAGCCGTGTGGAATGTGCCGCCTGCGTGGTCGTAGTCCAGCACCGGGTCGATTATCAGCGCGGCCGCGCCATCTGGCTCCGACACCAGATAGCTCACCGTATTGGTCTGGGGATCAAAGAAGGCCTGCACGTCCGGGTGCTTAGTCATGCTGCTCTCCACATTCTCGAGGTCATGTTGCTTGACATATATATTAGGAAACACTAATTTAGCAATATCTAATATATAGGGATGCAGAATGAACGTTGCGACAAAAGCACCCGCTGGCCGACCGGCCACAGGGCAGGCGCAGGACATGGCCGCAAAGGCCGCCGAAGCCGCAGCCTTTATCAAGGCGATGTCCAATGAGCGGCGTCTGCTGGTGCTGTGTCGATTGATCGAGGTGGGGGAGGCTTCGGTCGGGTCGCTTGCGTCTGACGTGGGGCTCTCCCAGTCGGCCCTGTCTCAGCATCTGGCGCTGCTGCGTGATGACGGCATGGTCGAAACGCGGCGTGAGGCCCAGTCGGTGCTCTACCGCATCAGCGATACCCGCGTGGAGCGGCTGGTGATGCTGTTGCACGACATGTTCTGTCCGCCAGAAACCGAAACTGCTTCCCCAGTACGAAAAGGACGAAAATCATGACGCTTCACCCGATTACCCCAGAAGACGCAAAGCTGCGTGTCGCCCAGGGCACGCGCCTGATTGATGTGCGCGAGCGCGATGAGCATATGCGTGAACGCATTGCCGGATCGCGCTGCATTCCCGCCTCCAAAGTGCCCACTGAGCTTGGGGGCGATTCGGGTGATGTCATCTTCCATTGTCGTTCCGGCAACCGCACGCAGGCCCTTGCGGGCGTTCTGTCGGCATCGGCCCCCGGCACGGCCTATGTCCTGGAGGGTGGTCTTGATGCCTGGAAGAAGGCTGGTCTTGCGGTTGAGAAAACACCCAACGCTCCGCTTGAGATCATGCGGCAGGTTCAGATGACCGCCGGTGGCCTCGTGATGCTGGGCGTGGTGCTTGGCTATCTTGTTTCGCCCGGCTTCTTTGGCTTGTCCGCTTTCGTCGGCGCAGGCCTGTTCTTTGCCGGTGCGTCGGGCTGGTGTGGCATGGCACGGCTGCTGGCTTTGATGCCCTGGAACCGGGCCCCTGAAATGTCCGACTCTGACACCGCTGGGGCCAACGCGTAATGGATGTCTTTCTGGCAGACCCGAGCATGCTGGCGCTTGCCAGCGGTGTGGGTGTGCTTGTGGGCTTCGTCCTTGGGCTGGTGGGCGGTGGCGGATCCATCCTCGCTGTCCCGCTTCTGCTTTATGTGGTCGGCGTGGCCAGCCCGCATATGGCCATTGGCACGGCCGCCGTTGGTGTCGCGGCCAATGCGGCCTCAGGTCTGGTTGCTCATGCCCGCGCGGGAACCGTCAAATGGCGCTGCGCTGTTGTCTTCAGCATTGCCGGCATCATTGGCGCCTATGCGGGCTCAAGCCTCGGCAAGGCGATAGATGGCGATTTGCTGCTGGCAGCGTTCGGTGGTGCCATGATTCTGATTGGCATCTGGACGATTGTGCCCAAGTCCAGTGAGGACCAGCCTGATGTACGGTTGACGCTGCAATCCGCGCGCGCGCTTCTGCCTCGTCTTGTTCCGTTCGGATTTGGTGCGGGGACCGCTGCCGGGTTCTTCGGCATTGGCGGTGGGTTCTTGATCGCGCCGGGGCTGATGGCTGCAACACACATGCCCATGCGCATCGCCGTGGGGACATCACTTGTTGCCGTGCTGGCGTTTGGCGCGACGACTGCTGCGAACTATGCGGTTTCGGGTCTGGTGAACTGGCCGGTTGCCGTGGCCATGATTGCAGGTGGCGTAGTGGGCGGGTTTGCCGGACAGCGCGCCTCCAAGGCCCTGGGTGACGCGGGCAATCTGCTCACCATTGTCTTTGCGGTGCTCGTTATGTGTGTCGGTGCTTTCATCATCTGGCAAGCGCTCTAACGCAAAACACCCGGCCTCACCTTGTGAGGACCGGGTGCTGCCACTGCACGTATATGCTGCGTCTAGAGGGCGTGCAGTTTAACTGGCAGGGATGCGTATCCCTTGACGAAGTTGGAATGCGTCAGCACCGGTTCGCCGGTGACTTCCACGCGGGAGAAGCGCTTGAGGATTTCCTCCCACAAAATGCGCAACTGAAGCTCACCGATGCGGTTGCCCATGCAGCGGTGAATGCCAAAGCCAAACGACAGATGACGGCGCGCATTCTTGCGGTCGATGATGATGCTGTCGGGATCATCAAAGATCGCTGTGTCGCGGTTGCCGGACGCGTACCACATCACGACCTTGTCACCCTTGCGGATCTGCTTGCCGCCCAGCACAGCATCCTGCAAGGCGGTGCGCCGCATATGCGACAGGGGTGTCTGCCAGCGGATGATTTCAGCGACTGCATTGTCGATGAGAGAAGGGTCCGCCACCATCTTCTTAAACTCGTTGGGGAACAGGTGCATGCCGAAGATGCTGCCTGTCATCGAGTTTCTGGTGGTGTCGTTGCCGCCCACAATGAGCAGCGCCAGATTGCCCATGAATTCTTCCGGCGGCATTTTCGCCATGGCCGGGCTGTGGGTCATCATGGTCAGAAGATCAATGCTGTCCGGCTTGTCGATCCGGCTTTTCTGAAGCTCCACGAAATACGCGGCCATCTCGTTGAGTTCTGCAACGCGGGCTTCCTGGTTCTCGACGATGTCAGACTCAGGTTCCGCGGTGATCACGTCAGACCAACGCGTCAGCTTGTGACGATCTTCAAATGGGAAATCAAACAGCGTGGCCAGCATCTGGGTCGTCAGCTCGATGGAGACTGTCGGCACCCAGTCAAACTCTTCGCCGACCGGCAGGCTGTCCAACAGGTTTACCGTTCGTGTTCGGATAATATCGCCGAAATGCTGAAGGTTGTTCGGGTTGGTGATGCCGTTTACGGACTTGCGCTGGTCGTCGTGCTTGGGCTGGTCCATCGAGATGAAGCTGGCGGACTTGTAGTTGGTTTCCGGATCAATGGCGATCCGGTCGTCGATGACGATCCCGCCGAAGTCTGCTTCTGACGAATAGACGTGGTGGTTGGTGTCTACCGCCATGATGTCTTCATAGCGGGTGACAGACCAGTACGGCCCGTAGGTGCTATCCGCACAATAATGCACCGGTTCTTCGTTCCGCATCTTTTCAAAGATCGGGAAGTACTCATAGTTTGACCAGATATCTGGATCAGCAATGTTTGTGGCACTGCTGAGTTCCACATCGGATGTGGGCGTATAGGTAAAAGCCTGACTCATCGGGATGACCTCCTAGAGTGCATGCAACTTGACGGGCAGGGACGTGTAGCCCTTGACGAAGTTTGAGTTTGTAAGCGCCGGCTCACCGGTCACTTCGATGCGGGAGAAGCGCTTGAGAACTTCTTCCCACAAAATGCGCAGCTGCAATTCACCGATGCGGTTGCCCATGCAGCGATGGATGCCGAAGCCAAATGACAGATGGCGGCGCGCATTCTTGCGGTCGATGATGATCTTGTCCGGGTCATCAAAGATGGCTGTGTCCCGGTTGCCCGAGGCGTACCACATCACCACCTTGTCGCCCTTGCGAATCTGTTTGCCGCCGAGGATCGCGTCCTCCAGGGCGGTACGGCGCATATGGGCAAGGGGGGTCTGCCAGCGGATGATTTCAGCGACCGCGTTGTCGATGAGCGAGGGGTCGGCGACCATCTTGTCCCATTGGTCCGGGAACAGGCTGAAACCGAACACGCCGCCGGTCATGGAATTGCGGGTTGTGTCGTTGCCGCCAACGATGAGTAGGGAGAGATTTCCCAGAAACTCTTCCGGTGGCATGTTCGCCATGGCCGGGCTGTGGGTCATCATGGTGAGCAGGTCGATGTTGTCCGGCTTGTCCTTGCGGCTTTGTTGCAGGTCGCTGAAATAGGCGGCCATCTCCATCAGCTCGTCGATGCGCTGCTGCTGGGTTTCAACGATGCCTGACCCTGGCTCCGCAGTGGATACATCAGACCAGCGCGTGAGCTTGTGGCGGTCTTCGAAAGGGAAATCGAACATGGTGGCGAGCATCTGTGTCGTCAATTCGATGGACACGGTCGACACCCAGTCGAATTCCTCGCCTACCGGCAGGTCGTCCAGCAAGTTCGACGTGCGCTTGCGGATGATGTCGCCAAAATGCTGGAGATTGTTGGGGTTGGTGATGCCGTTCACCGATTTTCGTTGCTCGTCGTGTTTCGGCTTGTCCATGGCGATGAAGTTCACCGCCTTGAAGTCGTTCTCCGGGTCATTCTGAATGCCATCATCGATGATGATGCCGCCCAGATGTGCGTCTGACGAATAGACATGGTGGTTGGTATCCACCGCCATGATGTCGTCGTAGCGGGTGACGGACCAATAGGGGCCGTAATTGCTCTCCGCGCAGTAATGTACCGGGTCTTCCTGACGCATTTGCTCGAAGATCGGGAAGTAGCTGTAGCTCTCCCACAATGCCGGATCGGCAACATTGGTCTTGCTGGTCAGCGGCTGTGTGGCCGGTGGCGTGTGCTTGAAAGCCTGGCTCATTGGTCTTGTCCCTCCAAAGCGTGGCAGCATTTTGGGTCTGGCGCTGCGCATTCACTTAATGCGTAGCGTAACTCCGCATTCAATTGGTCCGCAAGGGGAAAAGTGCCTGTGATTAAGGCTGGCGGGCTGTCAGCCTTGAAATCGGGGTGCTGCGGTGGTTTCTGGCCTGCGAAACTTCGACATGAGATTACTCAAGACCACTGGAGACGTTTGATTTGGCTTTGCACAACACGGCATATGACGCGCTTTTCGGCGATGACGAAGGCCGGGTCTGCCGCGACATCCCTGAAAGTGCGTGCAATGCACAGCCGGAAAACGTCTCTGCTCACCTCATAAGCCTGGCCGCGACCAAAGCGGGGGACGGCCTGTCTGACCCCAAACTCATTCTTGCGTGGGTGCTCAACGCGCTTGGCGCACCGGCGTTTCTCATTGGCCTGCTGGTCCCATTGCGTGAGGCGGGGGCGCTGGTGCCGCAGCTGTTTGCCGCTGGAGCCATCCGTGCGCTGCCGGTGCGCAAATGGGCGTGGGCAATTTCCAGCCTGATCCAGGGCGTGTGCGTTGCTGCCATGGGTGCCGTGGTGCTGATCTTTGATGGTGCGATGGTGGGGTGGATTGTTGTCTGCCTGCTTGCCGTTTTTGCCCTGTCGCGGTCGGTCGCCTCCGTCGCGTACAAGGACGTGCTGGGCAAAACCGTTTCCAAGGCCAAGCGCGGCACGACCACCGGCACGGCGGACAGTATTGCCGCTTTTGTGGTGCTGGCGTTTGGGCTGGCGCTCTCGTTTGATGTTCTCACGCGTTCTGTTGAGGTGGTGTCTGCCGCACTCTTTATTGCAGGCGGCTGCTGGACCGTGGCGGCTGTGGTGTTTCTCACCCTGCGTGAGGAGCCGGGCGCAACAGAAGGGGGCGGCAACGCGTTTTCTACCGCCATGTCCCAGCTGTCCCTTCTGCGCGAAGACAGGCAGTTGCAACGTTTCATTGCGACGCGCGGACTGCTGATTGCTACCGGCCTGGCGCCGCCTTATCTGGTCACCATTGTGGCGCAGCGCGGTGGCACGGATCTCTCACAGCTTGGCCCCTTCATTGTTGCCTCGGGCCTGGCGTCTGTCGTCAGTTCGTACTTCTGGGGCCGCCTGTCTGACCGCTCGTCGCGGCGGGTGCTGATTTACTCCGGCATGCTTGGCTGCGTCTCCATGGTGCTGGCCCTGAGCGTTACCTTTCTGGCGCCAACATGGGTTCTGGCCTATGCCATGGCCGTGGTCCTCTTTGTACTGATGATTGCCTACAAGGGTGTACGCCTTGGGCGGTCTACGCACATTGTCGATATGGGGTCCGGCGATAACAGGGCAGCCTATACAGCCCTGTCGAACACGATTGTGGGCGGGCTGCTGATGCTCGCGGCTGTGTTTGGTGCCTTGGCGTCACTGGCTGGCACATGGGTGGTGATTGCTGTATTCGCAGTCATGTGCGCGGGCGCGGCAGTGGTTGCCGGTGGCCTTGAAGAGGTGCAGCAGGCATGAGTGCGAACAATACGTCCGACTGGACACCACCAACGGATCTGACCGAGCGGGTGAAGCTGGCGCTGGTTCCGCCGTCGGTTGATATCCGCAGGCGGGTCAATCGCGAACTGCGCAAGGGCGAGCCGGAATTTGGTCTCGTGCCATATCTGTGTGCCCGCGATAAGGACGCGATTGATATCGGGGCCAATCGCGGTGTCTACACATGGTGGATGGCGCGCACGGCGCAGCATGTTCATGCCTTTGAGCCCAACCCCAAGATGCTGGGTATCCTGAACCGGGTGCTGCCGAAGAATGCCACGAGCTATGCGGTGGGCCTGTCAGACAGCGACGGCGATGCAGGGCTGTTCATTCCCCAGCGCCGCAAGGGCTACTCCAATCAGGGCGGGTCACTGTCCACACGCAAGGCGGATATTCCCCATGGGGAAGTCACGGTGCAGACGCGCACGCTGGACAGCTATGATCTGCGCAATATCGGGTTCATCAAGATCGATGTTGAAGGCTTTGAGGCACCGGTGATTGCCGGGGCGCGGGAAACCTTGAAGCGCGAGCGGCCCAACCTGCTCATCGAGCTGGAAGAGGCACATACGGGCGAGCCGATTGAGGACATGCTGGGCGAGATCGGTGAGATGGGCTTTCAGGGGTTTTTCATGCGGCGTGGCCAATTGACCTCGCTTACGCATTTTGACCCTGAGGTGCACCACAGGTCAGCGGACGGCAAGGCCAACTACGTCTTCAACTTCATCTTTATCCCGACCTAGGCCACGTCAGACCCGCCAGCTGCCATTTACCTCAACCTGCGCAAAAAGCGTGCTTTGGGCCGCTAATGTGCTAAGAGGCCCTTTCGGATAAGACTGCATGCCTTCTGGGGAGCCCACGCCTGTGGCCACTACGCCTGAAAGCCTCGCGATTTCGGCCGTTGTGCCGGTCAAGAACGAGGCAGAAAACATCCTTCCGCTGGTGACTGAAATCGATGCTGCCCTGCGCGAAACCGGGGCAGATTACGAGATCGTCTATGTGGATGACGGCTCTGACGATGTGACCCCGCAAAAGCTCAAAGAGACGCAGCAGGCGTTTCCGGCGCTGCGAATCATCACTCATTCCAACAGCTGTGGCCAAAGCCGTGCTGTGGCCACCGGCGTACGCTACGCCCGGGGCCGGATGATCGTGACCCTGGATGGGGACGGGCAGAACGTGCCGGCTGACATTCCGGCCATGTGGGGCAGGCTCGAAGGTGCTGAAGACCTGATGGTCGCCGGTCGCCGGATGAAGCGGCGCGATGTGTGGATCAAGCGTGTGTCGTCGCGCTGGGCCAACCGTATTCGTGCCCGCCTTCTCAAGGACGATACGCCGGACACGGGCTGTGGCCTCAAGCTGTTTCCGCGCGACGCCTTTATGGAGCTGCCCTATTTCAATCACATGCACCGGTTCCTGCCGGCGCTCATGCAGCGGCATGGGTACCGTGTGATCAACCATGATGTGCAGCATCGCTTTCGTGAGCACGGCACGTCGAAATACGGCACGCTCGACCGACTGTTCGTCAGCATTTTTGATATTGCGGGCGTCATGTGGCTGCAGCGGCGTATCTCCCGGCCCGACACCATCCACGACAGTCACCAAGCGGACTAACCGGAGTTCTGGCAGACCATGCCACTTGCTGAACGCATCAAGGCGCGGTTGAGGGCGCTCGACAGCCGGGCCGTCATGGTCATCGGCCTTGCGTTCTTTGCGTTCGGCACAGCGCTCACACTCATTCTGTTCGGCAGCGCCTGGCTTGCTCTTGAAGGCGAGGGCGATGTCGCGTCGATGATTGCCAGTGTGGATGATCCCATCCTCGCGCCGCTTGCGGTTGTTCTGGTTTATGTGGGGCTTGGTGCACTCGGCGCGCCACAATTCCTTTTGCAAGCCGCGGCCATTGTCGTTTTCGGTCCGTGGCTTGGCTTTGCCTATGCGTGGGGCGCGACACTTGTCAGTTCGTCGGTCTTTTACTGGGCCGGGCACTTCTCAGGCGCGCAGGCACTGAGGCGGTTTGCCGGTGTGCGCGTCAATTCAATCAGTGAGGCGCTTGGACGCCATGGCATTCTGGCCAGTGCTGTCAGCCGCGTCGTGCCGACCATGCCCTTCGTCATTCTCAACATGGCGTTCGGTGCCAGCCATGTGAGCTTTGCCAAATTCCTCATTGGGACGGGACTTGGCACCATCCCCAAGGTGGCGGTGGTCGCCTATGTGGGTGCGAGCCTTGGTGACTTCCTCGCCAGCCGTGATCCAATGGACCTGGCCCTGATGGCGGGTATCATCGTGCTGTGGATCGTCTTTGCCTGGTGGGTTCGCCGGGCGCTGAAGCGGTCAGGATGGCAGAAGGCTGTTGATGATGCTGTGGAAGCACCGGAAGCAGACACCCCGGTCAAATAGGCCGTATTTCCAGACAGTTTCCCGGAGTGCAGGGTCTTCGGCCTACTCGGCCGCGTGAGACGGAACGATGTGTTCCGGCTTCACTTCGGGGGCTGCGGTGTGGGCTGCCATGGGCTTCATGCCAAGGCGTGCCAGAAGCGCCTTGTCGTGGTCTTCACCCGGGTTGTCCGTTGTAAGCAGCTTGTCGCCGATGAAGATCGAGTTGGCGCCGGCGAGGAAACACAGGGCCTGCAATTCATCAGACATGTGTTCACGGCCCGCTGACAGGCGCACCATGGAGGCGGGCATCATGATTTTTGCAACGGCGATGGTGCGCACGAAGTCCAGCGGGTCCAGATCTTCCACTTCGCCCAGTGGGGTCCCGCCGACTTTCATCAGCGAGTTGATGGGCACGCTTTCGGGGTGTTCGGGAAGGTTGGCCAGTTCCATCAGCATGTCGGCGCGGTCCTTCTTTTCCTCGCCCATGCCGATGATGCCGCCGGAACACACGTGAATGCCTGCGTCGCGCACATGCGCCAGCGTATCGATGCGATCATCGAAGGTGCGCGTTGTGATGATGTCTTTGTAGTACTCGCGGCCGGTGTCGATGTTGTGGTTGTAGTAGTCGAGGCCCGCATCGCGCAGGCGCTTGGCCTGCATGGCGTCGAGCATGCCAAGGGTCACACAGGCTTCCATGCCCATGTCCTTGACGCCTTCCACCATGGCGCACACGGCGTCCAGGTCGCGGTCCTTGGGCGAGCGCCAGGCAGCGCCCATACAATAGCGGGTGGCGCCGCGCTCCTTGGCTTTGCGGGCTTCGGTCAGCACCTTTTCGACTTCCATCAGTTTGGAGGCCTTGAGGCCGGTCTCGAATTTGGCGGACTGGGAGCAGTAGCCGCAATCCTCGGGGCAACCGCCGGTCTTGATGGACAGCAGCTCTGACTGCTGCACTTCATTGGGATCAAAATAGCGGCGATGGGCCGTCTGGGCTGCAAACAGCAGATCGTTGAACGGCATGGCGAACAGGTCATTGACCTCGTCGCGGGTCCAGTCGTTACGCAGATCGGATTGCTGTTGGGTGCTCATGGGGCAGGCCTCTTTTGGATACGCTGGTCTGTATCGCGCAGCACATGCGCGTGGTTACCGGCAAACCTACCTGCCTGCGCCGCCAAATGCGAGTACAAGCGCGCATATCTGCCGGAATCCCACCCATAACGCTACGGCAAGCGCGCCCGGGGGCCGATGGTTGGCTGGTATCCTGAGAGCTAGGCGGCCGCTTTCTTCTCGATTTCGCTCAGAAACTCGCCAAGCTTGGTCACCGCGGGAACGGCTGCCTTGCGGATCCGTTTGAGGACAGCCATGCGCTTCTCGTCGTCCGGGGAGATGCCGGCGATCATCTTGGAAAAGCCGTCCAGGCGGTTGTTTTGCAGCCACACATCAAGGCCGGGCTCCTGTGACCAGGTGTACTGGTTCATCATGGCCGCAAAGGTGAAGCGCACGAAGTCCTCAAGACTGTCGGGAAGGGGGACGACGCCGCAGATCTGGTTCTTCTTGGTTTCGTCGTCATCGCCATAGATCGCTTCTGTGTGGGCGATGAGGGAGGCACTGAACAGAGGCTGGTAGGAGCGCACAAACTGCGGGGTGATGATATTCCTGTTGAAGACAGGGGTCGTCTCCTTGTTGGTGACCGCTGTCGCCGAACAGTCCACATGTACCGTGCCCGGTGTTGTGGGGATGGTACCCTCGTCCAGAATGATTTCAGTCGCACCCACTTTCTGCACACGGCCCATGCGGACGATGTTCTTGATGCGGCGCAGGGCTTCCAGTTCCAGCGGGCTGATTGTCGCGCCGTGGAACATGGTCGGCTTGACGCTCTTGTCCAGGCGCACGAAGTAGCCACAAGCCTCCAGACGGTCGAACATGTCCTCCAGAGATTCAGCACTGGCGATTGCTTCCATCTGGCCGGCCTGGGTGCCGATTGTGGTTTCAAAGAACTCCGGTGTCGGCTGGGTATTGCTGCGATCCAGAAGCCAGGCGTCGCGGGACTTGATCCAGCAGATGCTATCCGGGTCGACACCGGTTTCCAGCAGCCACAGACAGGCGTCGATGCCGGTCTTGCCTCCGCCGATGACTACATAGCCGTCAGGAGCAGTGTCGACCTTCGGCAGGTCATTCAGGGGCATGAAATTGACGCCATCCTCGACTGCAAAGTTCGGCGTGTGGGTGGAGGGCACCGAGTTTTTCAGGAAGGTGGCGTTGACGATCTTCTTCGCGACCTTCACCTCGTACTGCTTGCCGCTGGTGAGGGAATGGAATGTGTGCGCGCTGTTGAAGTCACCTGTGTAGTGGCTCATGGGAAAGTACTGCACGCGTCCGCTCGGCAGAAAGGTGTGGCGCATCACATGGTCAAAGTATGAATTGATGTCGGCGCCTGATGACAGGTCGCACAGGCCTTTGTTGAGGCCCGCCTGGTCCTTTTCACCGGTGGAGAGTTCGCGCGACGCCACGCCGTAGAAGGAGGCGGGCTGATGCAGGGTCACGAAGGGGTAGGCATCGTTCCAGTGACCACCGGGCTTGGCGTGGCCATCGACGATGAGAATGCGTGCATCAGTTTCGCTGAGCAGCGTGTCCACAAAGGCCATGCCCATGGCACCTGCGCCGACGATCAGATAATCCGTTTCCAGTATCTCGGTCATGAACTTTCACCCTTGTGATGTCTGTGAGCCCTAGCGGGTTCAGGAGATTTCGGTTTGATCTTTGATATAACGCTGTTATGTTCTGGGCGGATATCTAATAACAGTGTTATGGTGTGTCAAGCGCTGTCTCCCCATTTTCAAGATCGATCCTTTTCATGAGCGGCAAAGCAGCTAGAAAAACCGAGGCCAAGCCTCAAAATCCAGACAATCCCAAGGCCAATATTCTGGCTGCGGCGTCTGACATATTTCTGGAAGGTGGCATCAAGTCGCTCAGCGTTCGTGCCATTGCTGCCAGGGCGGGGACGTCCACCATCGGCATCTACAGCCACTTCCAGGGTAAGCAGGGCATTCTGGATGCGCTGTATATCGAGGGCTTCAATCTGGTGATCGAGAGCATGACCGTTGCCGATGCTGGTCTCTCCGACCGGGACACCATCATGCGTGCCTCGCAGCAATATCTCGACATGGCGGAAAGCCACGCAGCTCACTATCGGCTTATCTTCGGCGAACGGGATGCGGAATTTGTGCCGTCCCATGACGCTGAACTGGTCGGCGCCAAGGCCTTCAACACGATGTTGTGGCATGTGGCCAAGCTGCTTCCCGATACAGCGACCCACAAGGAGAAACAGGACGCTGCGGTGCAGACATGGGCGTTGCTGCATGGGTATGTCAGCCTGCGCCAGCACGAAGTATCCCGCCTTGTGGATATGAGTGACTGGAAGGCGCGAGCACTGACCACGCTTGGCCTTCTTGTGGATGCGATGGAACTTCGGTCTGCCACTGCCCATCAATGATGCGTCAACAGGGTAGACCGGACCCCTGCGCCTGATAGAGTCCCCTCGGGTTCAGGGGGATGAGTATGAGTGTAGATACCGGCGCTGCCACCACAGGCGTCACAAGTGCCATTGGCGGGCCAGTTGCGCCGCGTCGTGGTCAGGTCTCCTGGGCGTTGTTTGACTGGGCCAACCAGCCTTATTTCGCGCTCATCACTACTTTCATTTTTGCTCCCTACTTCGCTGCCACCTATGTGGGTGACGCCACGCTGGGTCAGGCGCTGTGGGGTCAGGCACTCGGCTATGCCGGGCTGGCCATTGCGTTCATCTCCCCCATCGTCGGGTCCATTGCTGATCAGACCGGTCGTCGCAAGCCATGGCTTGCTGCCTGCGGCGTTGGCTTTTGTCTCGCTGTCTCCTGCCTTTGGTTTGCCCTGCCCGGCGAAGGGGCAATCAATCCTGCGCCCATCATGGTGGCGGTTGCCTGCGCAGCCATCGCCATGGAAATCGCGGTTGTTTTCAACAACGCCATGTTGCCCTCGCTTGTTTCAACTGGACGCATGGGCACGTTGTCCGGCTTTGGCTGGGGCATCGGCTATGTGGGTGGCCTTCTGGCACTGATCATCGTGTTGTTCTTTCTGGCCGCGGATCGCGAGACCGGCCTCACCATGCTGGGGCAGCCGCCGCTGTTTGGTCTGGACCCGGCCATGTCCGAGGCGGACAGGTTTTCAGGGCCCATGGTCGCCATCTGGTTTGCGATCTTTGTGATCCCGCTTTTCGTGTTCACGCCGGATGCACCTGCGACGGGCGTAAAGGCGGGCGCGGCAGTGCGCCAGGGCCTTGTGCAGCTCAAGACCACGCTGGGTCACCTGCGCCGCTTCCGCAACATTGCGCTCTATCTGTTTTCGCGCATGCTCTACTTCGATGGTCTGTCCGCTATCTTTGCGTTTGGCGGCATTTATGCGGCGGGCATCTTTGGCTGGGAGATCATGACGCTCGGCCTGTTCGGCATCATCCTGTCAATCTTTGCAGCGGCCGGTGCTTTTCTGGGCGGTTGGCTCGACGACAAGATCGGCTCGAAGCGGACCATTCAGATCTCCGTGCTCGGCCTCATCGTTGCGACCATCGGCTCTGCCTCCATTGGTCCGGACACGATCTTTTTCACGGTTCCTGTTGAGCCACCACAGCCGGGCGCAGCACCGTTCTCCAGCATCGGGGAGCAGATCTATCTCGTGTTCGGTATTCTCATCGGCATTTCAGGTGGCCCGGCGCAGGCGGCAAGCCGCACCATGCTGGCCCGCATGGCACCCCCGAGCATGATGACGGAATTCTTCGGTCTCTATGCGCTCTCCGGCAAGGCGACAGCGTTTCTGGCGCCGCTCGCCATTGCCTGGGCAACACTGGCTTACGACAGCCAGCGCGCGGGCCTGGCAGTGATTGTGGCCTTTCTGGTTGTTGGCTTTATGCTGCTCTTCGGGGTTGCTGAGCGCCGGGAAGAAGCCATCAGCGATTGAGTTCCCCACACCCCAACACGACATAAGCGGGACCCGGATCAACCGCGGCCCACTCGCCGGGAGGCACACAAGGTTTGTCACAGGACGTCACTGAAATCCCCATCACCCCGTCCACACCTGCCGGTGTTGATAACCCGGGGCCGGATACACAGTCTGCTGATGGCGGCACTCCCGCTGACCGGCGCGGTCAGATTTCCTGGGCAATTTTTGAGTGGGCGCGCAATCCGTATGTCTTGCTCATCACCATCTATGTGTTTGCGCCCTACTTCTCCAATCATGTGGTCGGTGACCCGGTTCAGGGTCAGGCGATCTGGGGCTACATCAATGGCTTTGCCGGGGCGGCCATTGCCATTCTGGCGCCGTTCCTCGGTGCCATCGCGGATCTCGGCGGCACACGCAAACCCTGGATCATTGCGTTCACGCTGGTGATGGTGCCCGCGATGATTGCCCTGTGGTTTGCGCTGCCCGGCGATGGCGGCATTGGCATCTGGGGTGTTGCGCTTTGCATTGTGACCATCACCATCGCCTATG
The DNA here is from genome assembly GCF_040362765.1 of Pyruvatibacter sp. HU-CL02332. NCBI lineage: Bacteria > Pseudomonadati > Pseudomonadota > Alphaproteobacteria > Hyphomicrobiales > Parvibaculaceae > Pyruvatibacter > Pyruvatibacter sp. HU-CL02332. The sequence continues at coordinate 1,445,029 of NZ_BAABWK010000001.1, read as the reverse complement.
AGTTTTCGGCGGTGTTTCATAATTCTATGCTGCCCTCCATCGCGCCGCATTCGCGGATTGGTTTTCTGTCGGGGCTTGGGCTCGCGCTGGGCAATCTCGGTGGCCTGCTGATCCTGATTTTCATGCTGGTGTTCTTCACGCTGCCCGGCAATGTGCCGTGGAGCTTTATTCCGGATACCCCGCTTTTCGGTCTCGACCAGTCGCTGTTCCAGGACAGCCGGATTTCCGGACCTGTAGCGGGCATGTGGCTTGCCGCATTCTCCCTGCCGCTGTTCCTGTTCACGCCGGACGCTGCCAAGAATACGATCGGTGCGTGGGAAGCGATGCAGAAGGGCGTGCGCCGCGTGGTGCTGACCGTCATGCGCCTGAAGCACTACCGCAATGTTGCCACCTATCTGGGCGCGCGGATGCTCTACAATGACGGCAAGACGGCGGTGCTGATCTTCGGTGGTGTTTATGCCGCAGGCGTGTTCGGCTGGGGCACCCTGGACATGCTGGTCTACGGCATCATCCTGTCGGTGTTTGCTGTTCTGGGCGGTCTCATCGGTGGCTGGCTCGATGATACCTTCGGCTCCAAGATCGCCATCATGACGTCGATTGGCGGCACGACGCTGGGTCTGCTGCTGGCGGTATCGATCACACCAACGGAACTGTTTTTCCAGCCCTATGAAAGCACCGGACCAATCTGGTCGTTGCCTTTCTTCAAGACGCTGCCTGAGCTTCTTTATCTGTGCGTTGTAATCATCATCGCGATTTTCATCACGGCGGCTTATGCCAATTCGCGCACCATGCTGGCGCGCATTGCTCCGGCAAAAATGATGACGGAGTTCTTCGGGCTCTATGCGCTGTCGGGTACGGCAACAGCATTCGTTGCGCCGATCCTTGTGGGCATCTCGACAGACATGTTTGACAGCCAGCGGGCAGGCTTTGCGTCCATTCTGCTCCTGCTGCTGGCGGGCATGGCCGTCATGATCTTCGTCAACGAGACGCGCGCCGAACGTGCCGATGGAGACCACTAGGAGATGAGTGAAGGCTGGCCGCGCGGCGAAGAAGATACTGCGACGCAAACAGCGTCCCATGGCGAACCGTCCAACCACACCAGTGGTCAGGTCGGGTGGCTTATGTATGAGTGGGCGAACCAGCCCTACTTCTCACTGATCACGATCTTTCTTTTTTCAAACTACTTCGCCAACGTCTTCTTTCAGGGTGATGCGGCTGACGGCCAGGCTTATTGGGGGTACACGCAGGCGATTGCGGGCATTGCTATTGCGCTGATGTCCCCCATTCTCGGTGCCATGGCAGACGCAGCGGGGCCGCGCAAACCGTTCATCGGGTTTTTCCTGCTGGGCGTCTCTTTCGGCTGTATCGGTTTGTGGATCGCCGAGCCCGGCGGTGCCTTGTTGCCGATCATGGTTCTGGTGATTGTCGCGTCGATCTCTGCTGAGTTCGTCACAACGTTTGCCAATGCCATGCTCCCCAATATTTCAACCGAGCGGCGCATGGCGCTCTTGTCCGGCGTTGGATATGGCATTGCGCAGGTGGCGGGCATCTTTGCCCTGGCGATCGTGCTGTTTGCGTTTCAGCTGCCCGGCAATATCGAAGCGTCGTTCATTCCTGATGCGCCACTGTTGGGGCTGGACAGGTCAGCCTATGAAGACGAGCGCATTGTGGGCCCACTGGCAGGCCTGTGGTTTCTGGTCTTCATGCTGCCGCTGTTTTTGCTGACTCCGGACCAGCCCAGGACCGGGCTCAAGCGTGTTGCGGCGGCGCGCCAGGGCATTCGCCAGCTAGGCGAAACATTCCGGCGGCTCAAACACTTCCGCAATGTCGGTCTCTACCTCATTGCGCGGATGCTCTACTACGATGGTTGCACAGCCGTCTTCATGTTCGGCGGCATTATTGCGGGCGCGCTGTTTGGCTGGAGTGCCCTGGAGCTTGCTGTCTTCGGCATTGTCGTCACGCTGTTTTCAGCCCTTGGCGGGTTTCTTGGCGGGGTCATTGATGCGCGCATCGGCAGCAAGCGGACGATTGTCGGTGCACTGGTGGTGGTGATCCTCACATCGGTTGCCCTCGTCTCCGTTGACAGCGACACGATGTTCTTTGTCTTTGAAGTTGCGCCGCGGGCGGAAGGGGCTGCGCCCTTCTCAAGCAGTGGCGAGATCGCGTTTCTCGTCATCGCCTGTCTGTTCGGGCTTGGCGTTGGCCCGGCCCTGGCCTCAAGCCGCACCATGCTGGCGCGTCTGGCCCCACGCGACATGATGGCTGAGTTCTTTGGCCTCTATGCATTGGCGGGCAAGGCAACGACATTCCTTGCGCCGCTCACCATTGGCATCGTGACCCAGGCCACTGGCAATCAGCGGCTGGGTCTTTCCATCGTACTCGTGTTTCTGCTGTCCGGTCTGGCGCTGATGTTCTTCGTCAAGGAAGAGCGGTCAGAGGGACTTCACACCTAGGGGCTACTCAATCACCACGGCTGTACCGCATGCGGTGGCCATGAGGATCGAACCTTTGGCGCCGACTGACTCATAATCGATGTCCACGCCCACGACCGCATTGGCGCCCATGGCCTGCGCGTTGGCGACCATGTCTTCAATGGCGGCTTCGCGGCTGGAGCGGAATACTTTTTCGTAGGAGCCCGAGCGCCCGCCGAAGAAGTCACGCAGGCCTGCAAAGATATCCCGCACCACATTGGCACCGGTCACGGCCTCGCCAGCGACGAGACCCTTGTACTCGGTGATCCTGCGGCCTTCGATGCTGTTGGTGGTCGTGACAAGCATGGCTAACTCTCCCGTTGTACCTAGTGACGGAAGTGACGCATGCCGGTGAGGACCATGGCAAGGCCTGCGTCATCTGCTGCGGCAATTACCTCATCATCGCGAATGGATCCACCAGGCTGGATGACAGCTGTTGCCCCGGCTTCTGCGGCGCTCAACAGGCCATCTGCGAAGGGGAAGAAAGCGTCTGAGGCAACAACGGACCTCTTGGCCAGGGCTTCGGTGAGGCCTGCTTCCCTGGCGGCATCTTCCGACTTGCGCGCAGCGATGCGGCTTGAATCGATGCGGCTCATCTGACCGGCGCCGATGCCGACGGTTGCGTTGTCCTTGGCATAGATGATGGCGTTTGATTTCACATGCTTGGCAACGCGGAAGGCAAACAGAAGATCACTCAATTCCTGCTCCGAGGGCGCGCGCTTTGTCACGACCTTGAGGTCTGTCGGCATGATGCGGCCTGCGTCGCGGGACTGGACCAGCATGCCGCCCGCAACCGTCTTGGCGGTGAAGCCCTTTGCTTCGGGGTTGGGCAAACCACCGGTAATCAGCAGGCGGAGGTTTTTCTTCTTTGCGATGATTTCGCGCGCGGCGTCATCGGCGTTGGGTGCAATGATCACCTCGGTGAAGATGCCGGAGATTTTTTCTGCCGTCGCGGCATCGAGCGTGCCGTTGAGCGCGATGATGCCGCCAAAGGCTGAGACCGGATCACACCGCAGGGCTTTCTCGTAGGCTTCCAGCAGCGACCCGCCCAGGGCAACGCCGCACGGATTGGCATGCTTGATGATGGCAACGGCGGGCTGGTCTGCACCAAACTCGGCGACACATTCAAAGGCCGCGTCGGTGTCATTGAGGTTGTTGTAGGACAGCTCCTTGCCCTGCAGCTGGGTTGCTGTCGCAACGCCGGGGCGATTTTCACCTGTTGTGTAGAAGGCTGCATTCTGGTGCGGGTTCTCACCATATCGAAGTGTCTGCGCCAGGGTGCCTGCTACGGCGCGATAGGTTGGCGCGTCGTCTTCAATCTCATTGGCAAACCAGTTGGAGATCGCGGCGTCATAGGCGGCTGTGCGTGCATAAGCCTTGGCGGCAAGGCGCTGGCGCAGTTTGAAGCTGGTCTTGTTGTCGTTGGCGTCCATGTCGGCCAGCACCGCGTCGTAGTCGCTGGCGTCCACCACGACGGCAACACCGTCGTGGTTCTTGGCAGCGGCGCGGATCATGGCGGGGCCGCCGATGTCGATGTTTTCAATCGACGTGTCGTAGTCGGCAACCCCCGCCTTTGCTTGTGCGGCGATGGTTTCTTCAAACGGGTAGAGGTTCACCGCTAACAGGTCGATGGGCACGATGTTGTGCTTGTTGGCGGCGTCTTCGTGGGTGGCGTTGCCGCGGACATAGAGCAGGCCGCCATGGACACCGGGATGCAGTGTCTTGACCCGACCGTCCATCATTTCCGGAAACTGGGTGATGTCAGAAACGTCAGCGACGTCCAGTCCGGCATCCCGCAGGGCTTTGGCTGTGCCGCCGGTCGATACCAGCTGCACGCCACGCTCCGCCAGCGCCTTGCCAAAGTCTATCAGGCCGGTCTTGTCGGATACGGACAAAAGGGCGCGGCGGACGGGGCGAATGGGGGACTGGTGTTCGGTCATGACGGAGACAAGCCTTTGAAGGACGGGTGCATATGTGAATGCGGGCGCGATAGCACGTTTGGCGGGCGGCATGAAGCCCACAGCTGCTATGCGTCTTGTGGAGTCTCGGTGGGGTCTGCCGGTGCAGGTGGGACGCCGATGGGCGGGACTGCCGGTTCCGCATCCTCTTGGGCAAAGGCATCGGTTTGCTCAGGCTTTGTGGTGGATTCGTCCGCGGTGCCCAGATTTTTGGTGGTCAGCCTGCGGAAACTCCATTTGACGTGGGCTTCATCGCGGAACACGTGGTGGCTTACCACGATCTGCTGCGACCGACGGGGCGGGCCGGACTGGCCCATATAGATCGATTCTTCCAGGCCCATTTCCGCGTTGCCGCTGGCGCGAAACTGCCAGCCATCACCATTGGGCAGCAGCGCCAGAATGGTGGTGCCGTCATGGGCGAGGGAAACCCGGACGTCAGGGTGCAGGTGAAAGCGGATGGTGAAGTCTTCCTCGCGCTCGCCATTTGAGAAGAACCTGAACGGGTCCCACCACGCGGCAGCAGCCGGTCGCAGGCGAAACAGGGTGTCTTCGCCGCGAAAATCATCACCGTCTGCGGAAAGGTACACCCGGCGCTCATGCTCCAGGCCAAAGCGCTGGATGTAGCCGTCATGGCGCATTTCCAGCCAGACGCCGCGCTCTTCTTCGGTGCGGCGGCTTTCCACAAGCTTGGGGCCGCGCACCAGACGCGGGCCGAGCATCCGCCGTAGCCAGCGGGCCTGCAGAATGTGTGCAGATGATGTGTCGTCCACGGTCACCGTGGAGTGGGCAGCAGTGGCGCGGGCGACGTCCGACCATTGATCCGCCTGTGGTGTCTGGGCGTGCATATGGCTGGGGCCGCAATTGACGATCAGCCGATGACGCCCGGCGCTCATTTCAAAACTCAGGCAGCCCGCATGGGCCTGGGTGGCATGGGCAGGTTTAGGCGGTGCGCCTGCATCCACAACTATGAGTGTGCGTCCTGCAGCGGCACGCTGGAAGCCTGAATGCGGCGCAAATCCGAAAGGTCTGCCATTGGCGTCATCGCGGGCGAGGACTGCATCCACGGCACCGCCGGTACTTTCATCAGCGCCGTTGAACATGGCCAGACGTCCATCTCCATGTCGGAAGAAGCGCAACATGGGCATGGCACGGTCGATGGCACTTAGTACCGTGGATGGGACCTCCACATTGCGGGCCATGAGGGCGTCGCGCAGGGTTACGAGATCTGTCAGCAATTCTAACTGAATCTGCGGGTTGCGACTGATGTGTCCGCCATCCGGCAACAGTTGGCGGTCAAGTTCTCGTAGCAACAGCACAAGACCCTTTGTCTGCCGGGTCCGGCCTTCGGTGAGGGTCAGCCCCGACAGTGTCAGGCCGATGGCTGCGGTCAGCCGCTTGGGGCCATCGGGTGCGCGGCGCGCTGTCCGCGCCAGATGGCGCGCCTGAGATGCCATGGAACGCAGCATGGTCGAGCGATAAATCAGCTCGGCATTTTCAAGCAGCATGCCGCCATGGCTGGACCAGGAGATGATCCGGCGCGCGATTACATGGGGCTGCCATGCAACAGTGTTCCATTGGCCGCTGCTGTCCAGCCATAGCTGTGCCAGCTTCTGGGTGGTGGCAGTCTTGTCATCGCCAGGCAGGATGGCGAGGTGACGTAGCCAGCCAAAGCCGTGAAGTTCGTCTGCGAAGGCAGGTGATGGTGCGTCCAGCAGGAACGGGTTCTGGCCGGTGCTTTCCAGGGTGCCGCCGTCGAGATCAAAGCGACCGTTGAGAATGCGTTCGCCTGTTTGGGTTCTGGCAGGGCGCAGTTCCGGCGGGTTGAGCACGATGGCGTCCGGCATAGGGCCGCCCAGGGTCAGGCGGTAGGGCTTGGATGAATAAGCAAGATTGGCAAGCGTGCGGGTGGCAAGCCCGAGGGAGCGGGCTGCGAGATGTCCGGTCAGTTCTGCCGGGCCGCTCATTGTCTTACGCCATCTCCTGTTTTGCCCGTCTACATACGGGGATCGTTTGTCGGTTACTCGCCCCTGAGCATCTTGATGTTTGCCGCATATGCGTCCGGGCCGCCCTTGAAGGTGGCGCTACCGGCGACGAGCACGTCCGCCCCTGCAGCCACAACGCGCGGGGCCGTCTCGGCATTGATGCCGCCATCTACCTCCAGATGAATGTCGCGGCCGGTTGCATCGATCTTGGCGCGCAGGGCTTCGATCTTGCGCAACTGGCTTTCAATGAACTTCTGGCCGCCAAAGCCCGGGTTGACGCTCATGACGAGGATGAGATCAACGTCGTCGATGATCATGTCCACGACGTCTGCCGGCGTGCCGGGGTTCAGTGAGACACCCGGGCGTTTACCCAGCGAGCGAATGAGCTGCAATGTGCGGTGGATGTGCGGGCCTGCTTCGGCGTGCACCGTGATGATATCTGCGCCCGCATTGGCGAATTCTTCCACATACGGGTCCACCGGCGAAATCATCAGGTGAACATCAAACACCTTGTCCGAGTGTCCGCGCAGGGCCTTTACCACCATTGGTCCGATGGTGAGGTTGGGCACAAAGTGGCCGTCCATTACATCCACATGGATGAAGTCGGCGCCGGCGGCGTCGATGGCACGGACCTCTTCGCCCAGACAGGCAAAGTCGGCAGACAGGATGGATGGGGCGATTCGTACGTTTTGCATGTCTTTGACGTAGCAGAGCCGGGCGGTTCACGGCAACAAATGAGAGGGGATATCCGCCCTATTCGGCACGTTTAAGGCGGGCTGCAAAAAAGCCGTCCATGCCGCCTTCTGACGCCCAGAACGTGGGCAAAGTGCGCATGTCGCCCAAAGGTGTTACCGCCTCTTCAAGACCCGGCAGGTCTGCCTTGGTGATTGGGCTGCGTTCAAAAGCAGGATTTGCCGCCAGGAATTTTTCAATCCGCTGCTCGCCTTCTTCGGGCTGAAGCGAGCAGGTGCAATAAATCAGCGTGCCGCCGGAGGCTGTCAGCTCAGCTGCCTTGGCCAGCAGTTTTTCCTGCTGCATCACCAGCTTTGCCAAATCAGACGTAGATTTGAGGTGGGGAATGTCCGGGTGCCGCCGGATGGTGCCGGTGGCTGAACACGGCGCATCCACCAGCACATGGGTGAAGGTCTTGTCGTCCCCGTCGGGCTCCCAGCCCAGCGCATTTGCCGTGACGACCTTTGCGTTCAGCTTTGTGCGCTTGAGATTATGGGTCACACGGACCAGTCGTTTGGCTGAGCGGTCCAGCGCCGTCACGTTGGCGCCTGCCGCTGCCAGTTCCAGCGTCTTGCCGCCGGGTGCTGCACACAGGTCGAGCACGCGGGCGTCTTTCACGTCACCGAACAGCTTTGCGGGCAGGGCTGCCGCCGCATCCTGGACCCACCATTCCCCGTCCTTGTATCCTTCCAGCGTATCAACCCGACCGCCTTCGGTCAGGCGGACACTGCCTGTGGGCAGGACTTCGCCCTTGAGCTTTTCAGCCCAGCCCGCAGCGTCAGACTTAACGGAGAGATCAAGCGGGGCTTCTGTCAGATGAGCCGTCGCAATGGCAGACGCCGTTTCGTCGCCATATGTCTCGCGCCAACTGGTCAGCAGCCATTCGGGTGTGTTGAGCGCAACGGCATCCTGGGCGTCGCGCAGCTCGGCACCTTCGCGGGAGGCGCGGCGCAGCACTGCATTGAGCAGGCCTGAGAAGTGGCGCGCGTTCTTGTCGGTTTTCGCGAGCGCCACACAGGCGCTTACCGTGGCATGAGGTGCCACATCCAAAAACAAGAGCTCTGCAATGGCGCCGTAGAGGATCTGCGGGGCGATGCCGGACTTCTCTGGCAGGGGCTTGTCGAGGAAATGGGTCAGGATGTCGGTGATCTGACCCTGTCGGCGCAGGGCGGTTGCCGCGATCGTGCGGGCAAAGCCGCGATCTCGCGGGTCCAGCCGCGCCAGGGTGCCGTTTACGTCCTGCTCGGCAGCCAGCGCCTCATCCAGCGGGCGGCCCTCCGTCATGACGGCAGCCAGCAGAGCTGCAGATGCGCGGCGTGCGCCAAGGCCCGGCGTTTTGTTGGCGTTGGGGCGCTTGGGGCGCGCCTTGTTTTTTGGTCGAGGTGTGTTCATGGCGCGCAGCTATACGCAGCTTGAGCGCGCAAGTAAAAGGCTGCGTGTTCCGGCGGGTGCTTTACCCCCAGGGGCGTGCCTTTTCAGGCGAGCCTGTTTCACCTGCCATGGCCCGCAGCGCTGCGACCCGATTGGCCGTGTTGGGATGGGTAGAAAACAGCGCGTCGCTCTTTTGGGTGTGCAGCGGATTGATGATGAACAGGGAGGCTGACGCCGGGTTGCGTTCGGCCACATTGTTGTCGATACGCGACGCAAATCCCTCAATTTTCTCAAGGGCAGAGGCCAGCCACAAAGGCCGCCCGCAGATTTCAGCGCCCATTTTGTCCGCTTCATATTCCCGGGCGCGGCTGATGGCCATCTGAACCACAGCCGCTGCCAGCGGGGCCAGGATCATCAAGGCGATGGCACCAATGATGCCCAGTGGGTTGTTGCGGCTGCCGCCGAAAAACAGCGCGAAATTGGCCAGCATGGAAATCGCACCGGCTAGGGTGGCGGTGATGGTCATGGTCAGGGTGTCGCGGTTTTTCACATGGGCCAGCTCGTGCGCCATGACGCCCGCCACTTCCTGCGGCGTGAGGCGGGACAGGAGACCGGTGGTTGCAGCGACGGCAGCGTTTTCCGGGTTGCGGCCCGTGGCAAAGGCATTGGGCTGGTCGTTGTCCATGATAAAGACCTTGGGCATGGGCAGGTCAGCATTCTGCGCCAGCTGCTTCACCATCTTGACCAGATCAGGGGCTGAGGCTTCGTCCACCTGGCGGGCGCCATACATGCGCAGCACCATTTTGTCGGAGTTCCAGTAGGCGAAGGCGTTCATGCCCAGGGCGATGACAAATGCGATGGCCGCACCGCCGAAACCGCCGATGAGATAGCCAATACCCAAAAAGAGTGCGGTCATTGCCGCAATCAGGACACCCGTCCGCAAACCGTTGGCCATTTTGTGCTCCTGCCTTCACCACACAACAAAAGGTGCATCCCGCCAGCCTTCATGCTGGTTTGGATGCTGCCACAGGAAGGTCTATATCCTTCCTCAAAATCCCATTGGCCCCGTAGAATAATATATGGAGCCAGCATATGGCGGCTTCAAGACGAGTGAGACCCAATGAGCGACGAGACCCCTGACCAGCCTTCCGGCGAGCCCCAGGACCCTCCCAAAGTGCTGTCACCGGCAGCCCGCCGCGCCCTGGCGGAAGCTGAGGAACGACGTGCGGCGGCGGAGAAGATCGCCAAGGACCGGCCGGCTGAAATCAACGGCCCGTCGGGGGAAGAACCAACCCGTTTTGGTGACTGGGAACGCAACGGGATTACATCCGATTTCTAGAGTCCCGGCGATTTTTAGAATGCAGGGTTTTGAAGCACCGCTGCGCGGAGTTGATGCGTGTTGAAGGATTGGTGGCGCAAATGGCGCCCGCTCATTCTCGTGTTCGCTCTGGCGCTGCTTTCCGTCTTTGCCTTTCCGCTCCTGCCGGACCGCTATGATCCGTCCACGCCGATTGACCTCACTGTTGAACCCAACTTTGTTACGCCTTTGAAGCTGGCGCGGATCAATCGATCCTTTCCCGCCTGCGTGAATGCCGTGCGGGCGGCTGGTCTTGAGGTGGATGATCACAGTATTGCCAGTGATGAGACAGGCTGCGGCATGGACCAGGGGCTGCTGCTCAAGCAGGCGCGCTACCGCTATGGCGGCGGCATTACCATTACCTGCCCGATGATGGCTGCGCTGGCCCAATGGGAACTGCATGTGGTGGCGCCCGCCGCACAAAAACATCTTGGTACGGATGTTTCCCGCGTCGTGCATTTCGGCACTTATTCCTGCCGCAACGTCAATGGAGCCATTGGCGGCCGGCGCAGTGCGCACGCAACGGGCCAGGCGTTGGATGTGGGTGGGTTCTGGCTGGCGGACGGCCAGCAGGTGTCTGTGCTTAACGACTGGGATGGAAGCGGAAACAAATCAGCGTTTCTTCAAGAGGTGCGTGATGGGTCGTGTGGTGTGTTCAAGACGGTTCTGTCGCCGGACTACAATGTGAACCACAAAGACCATTTTCATTTTGAAGTCGGCGGCTGGGGCATCTGCCGGTAGCGGCTGGCTCTATTTGTCCTGCATGGCGGAGCGTCGGCGCGACAGCGACAATGCCAGTCGCGGTGGGAAATGCCGCAGGATGGAGGCAGTGATGCGGTTGGCGCGGCCGGGAATGATCTGCGCGAGACCTTTCTCGCTGGCGTCATAAGTTTCAGCGACAACGTCGGGTGCCTGCATCCACATCCACTTTGGCATCTTGTCCACGGTCTCCTGCACGCCAGCGGTGGTATGAAACTCCGAGCGCGTGAAGCCGGGATTGACGGCGGTGACGTGGACGCCGGTGCCTTCTGTTTCCAGCGACAGGCTCTCAGACATTTTTATGAGGAAGGCCTTGGACGCGCCATACATGGTGTGGCCCAGGGTGCCCGGTGCGAGGCCTGCAAGCGATGCTACATTGATGATGCGCCCGTATTTGCGCTCCAGCATGGCGGGCAAGGCAAGGCGGCACAGATGCGCATAGGCCGTCACCATGATCTGGATGAAGTCTCGATGGTCTGCCCAATCATAATCGACGAAGTGATCATTCATGCCGTAGCCGGCATTGTTGATGAGCACATCGACCTGGAGACCACGTGCGGTGATCTCGGCCCAGATGGCATCTGGTGCGGCAGGGTCTGCCAGATCAGCCGAGATCGTCTCGCACTTGATGCCGTGGGCAGCGGATAGCGCCGACGCAATCTCCGTCAGGCGATCAAGGCGCCGGGCCGTCAGGATGAGGTCATAGCCCTTAGCTGCATAGAACTCAGCGAAGCATTTGCCGATGCCCGCAGAGGCGCCGGTGATGAGGACGGTTTTGGTGGTCATGGTGTGTGGATCCCGAATTGCGGCGCCGGTGCGTAGTGCACACGCCCATGGGTCTTCCGGTCAAGCCGGAGGGAGAACCAAGGTTGTGAGGCTGGATGCACAACACTCCCGCTGTCCCTCCGGCTTGACCGGAGGGCCCAGCAGAGCGATTGGGCTCTAAGCGCTCTCGCCGCCGAGATTCTGGCGGTTGCTGATCAGGTCTTCCACGACGCTTGGGTCAGCCAGCGTGGAGGTGTCGCCGAGATTTGAAAAATCATCTTCGGCGATCTTGCGCAGGATGCGGCGCATGATTTTGCCGGAGCGGGTTTTGGGGAGGCCGGGGGCCCATTGCAGCAGGTCAGGTGAGGCGATGGGGCCGATTTCCTTGCGGACGTGCTGGACGAGTTCCTTCTTCAACTCGTCTGACGGTTCCTCGCCCTGATTTAGGGTGACATAGGCATAGATGCCCTGGCCCTTGATGTCGTGCGGGTAGCCGACGACGGCGCTTTCCGCCACCAGTGGATGGGACACGAGGGCGCTTTCCACTTCGGCAGTGCCCATGCGGTGGCCGGAGACATTCAGCACGTCGTCGACGCGGCCGGTAATCCAGTAATAGCCGTCTTCGTCGCGGCGGCAGCCGTCGCCGGAAAAATACTTGCCCTTGAACTGGCTGAAGTACGTGTCGAAGAAGCGCTTGTGGTCGCCATAGACCGTGCGCATCTGGCCGGGCCATGAATCCGCGATGCACAGATTGCCGGATGTGGCGCCTTTGAGGGGGTGTCCGTCATTGTCCACCAGTACCGGTTCCACACCGAAGAACGGGCGCGTGGCCGAGCCGGGCTTCAAGTCCGTTGCACCGGGCAGGGGCGAAATCAGAATGCCGCCGGTCTCCGTCTGCCACCAGGTGTCGACGATGGGGCAGAGGCTGTCGCCGACCACGCGGTGATACCAGTTCCACGCTTCCGGGTTGATGGGTTCGCCCACGGAGCCGAGCAGACGCAGGCTCTTGCGCGATGTTTTTGTCACCGGCTCATCGCCTTCGCGCATCAGGGCGCGGATGGCGGTGGGGGCAGTGTAGAAGATGTTGACGTTGTGCTTGTCGCAGACCTGCCAGCAGCGCGACGAATCCGGATAGGTCGGCACGCCTTCAAACATCAGGGTCGTGGCGCCATTGGCCAATGGTCCGTACACGATGTAGCTGTGGCCGGTGACCCAGCCCACATCCGCCGTGCACCAGTAGATGTCGCCGGGCTTGTAGTCGAAGACATATTGATGGGTCATCGACGCGTAGACGAGATAGCCGCCGGTGGTGTGCAGCACGCCCTTGGGTTTGCCGGTGGAGCCGGACGTGTAGAGAATAAAGAGCGGGTCTTCCGCGCCCATTTCTTCGCATGGGCAGTCATGGTCCACGCGGCCTGCGACCTCGTGGTACCAGACATCGCGCCCCTCCTTCATGGAGACGGAACCGCCGGTGTGTTCCACCACGATGACGCTTTGAACGTCCGGGCATGAGTCGAGCGCGTCGTCGGTATTTTCCTTGAGCGGTACAGGGCGGCCGCCGCGCACGCCCTCGTCAGACGTGATGACGAACTTGCTGTCGCAATCCAGAATGCGGCCTGCCAGTGCGTCCGGCGAGAAGCCGCCAAAGACGATGGAGTGCACCGCACCGATGCGTGCGCATGCCAGCATGGCGTAGGCCGCTTCGGGGATCATCGGCATATAGATGGTGACGCGGTCGCCCTTCCTGACGCCCTGATCCTTCAGCACATTGGCGAAGCGCTGCACGTGGTGGTGCAGCTGCGTGTAGGTGATGGACTGGTCAACGGAGGGGTCGTCACCTTCCCAGATGATCGCTACCTGGTCGCCTTTGTCTGCGACATGCCGGTCGACGCAGTTGTAGCAGACATTGAGGGTGCCGTCCTCGTACCACTTAATGTGCAGGTCGCGCTCATGGTACGAGACGTCCTTCACCTTGGTGTAAGGCTTGATCCAGTCCACCCGCTTGCCGTGCTCACCCCAGAAGGCTGTTGGGTCCTTGATGGACTGGGCATACATCTCCTTGTACCTGGCGTCATCCACATAAGCAGACTTCGCCCAGTCGGCGGGGACTTTGATCACTTCGTCGGACATGGTGGCTCCCTGAACGCAATTGTGGTCCGGGAGGTGAGGGCGCGTGTCGCAGCCCGACCGTCAGTCAGAAGACCCTCCCAGCCCATGACATTTTCTTGGCCGCATTATGGGGACGGGTAGTGGTGCGGGGCAAGCGCCAGAGGCATTGAGATGGGTCAAAAAGACTAGCTGCATAGTCCTTTTATAGACTCTTGCTCGTTGCATGTTCTTTCCCGTGTGGTGGCAGGAAGCACAATGCAATCCACAGGACAAGATTTAGACCAGGTATCAGGGTAATCAGAGCCAAGAGATCCGGCCGCCCGGCATGTCGAAGTCTGGCAACAGAAGCAGCGCCAATGAACGCGAGGCCGAGCAACATACCTATTAAGTAGGCGAGCCTAAAAATCTCGGTTTCCGGGACCGCACCTTTGAAATCCATGGTGTGACCGGTGATGGCTACACTGAGTTTCGGCGGTAAGTAGACAAGCACGAAAACAATGATTAGCACCGTGACAAAGCCAACTCGGGATAGGTTCCAATGGGGTCCTTGGTATGCAAGTGGCCCGATCATTGCCAGCACCGCAATCCCCGCCGGAAAAGCCCAATAAATTAGAAAATCGAAAATAGCAGAACCCGTCCCGTTTGCTTCATGATCACATTAGGCTTGGCCCGTCGCCACGGCGGCAATCTCTTCCTCACTCAGCCCAGCCTCGCGCAGCACTGCCTCCGTGTCCACGCCCAGCGCTGGTGGGTGGTGCCTGTGCGTCGCCGGGGTCTTCTCAAAATTCACCGGCTGCTTCATGGCCACGTAAGTGCCTTCGGTGGGGTGCTGGTGGTGTTCGAAGAAGCTGATGGACTGCAGATGCGGGTCGCTGGTGACGTCGTCGAGGCGATTGACGCGCATGGCAGGGATGTTTTTCTGCTTTAAGAGGTCGATCCATTCCTCGCTGGTGCGGGTCTGGGCGACTTCTTCCACTAGGGCGTAGAGCGCCAGCACGTTCTGGGTGCGGTTCTGGTAGGTGTTGAAGCGGTCGTCTTCCTGCAGCAGGCCCTTGCGGCCGCCAAGCTCGAAGAAGTCATCCCATTGACGATCCGAATACGGAACAATGGAGAGATAGCCGTCCTTGGTCTTGAAGGGGCGGCGGTTCGGGTTCAGCACGCGGGAGTAGCCGTAGCCGCCCACGGGGGGCTCGAAGCAGTGGCCATAGAGGTTCTCGCTCATGGTGAAGCTGGTGAAGCATTCCAGCATGGGCACTTCCACGAACTGACCTTCGCCGGTGCGCTGCTTGTGATAGAGCGCGGCGAGCGTCGCGTAGACCATGTGCAGGCCGGTCGTCTTGTCGGCGACAAGGCTTGGCAGATAGGCGGGGCGTTCAAACTGTTCGCCTTCAAGGCCGGCGCGCTTGTTGACGCGCGGCAGCAGGTCGGTGCCGCCGGATGCTGCCTGAATGAGATCATCATAGGCCTGCAGGCCGCCATAGGCGCCGTCCTTGCCGAAGCCCGCGGCGTGCACATAGACGATCTCAGGATTGATCTTCTTGACACCCTCATAGTCGATGCCCAGTCGCTCCATGCCCGCGTAGCGGATGTTGGAGGCGAAGACGTCGGCATCCTTGATGAGGGTGCGCAGGGCTTCGCGGGCTTCTTCCTTCTTGAGGTCGAGCATCACGGACCGTTTGTTGCGGTTGTAGGTCATGAAGAGCGGCCCCATGCCCGGGCCCACTGGTGACTTGCCGCCCCAGCGCAAGATGTCGCCACCCGGCGAGCCTTCCGCCGTCGGCGCTTCGATCTTTATGACCTCAGCTCCCAGATCACCGAGGATCTGCATGGCATAGGCGCCGAGCACCACCGAGGTGCAGTCAACGATTTTGACGCCTGCAAGAGGGCCCGTATTTTTTGTCTCGGTCATGGTGCGTGGTCCGTGTCAGGTAGGTGAGTGGTTGGTTCCCGGCCAGCTATAGCGTGCATCGGGACATTTTTCTTCATTGGTTTGTCCGTCGGTCATCTCGACGCAGCGGAAGCCTTGGGATTCATACAGGGCACGGGCCGGGGTGTTGCTCTGGAACACCCATAGCTCAAGGCCTTGGGGGCGTTCACGCATCACATGGGTCAACAGCGCCAGCCCGATGCCTTTTCGGTGATGGGCCGGGTCTACATAGAGCTGTTCAAGCCAAGCGTCCGTATAGGCGGCAACGCCGGCGATGGTGCCGCCAGCTTCTGCCACCACCACCGAGCATTCAGGCAGCATCTTGTGGGTGATGAACCACAAATCTTCGTCGGCTGTGTGAATCACCGGCACACCGGGCATGGCGGCGCGGGCGGGCGTGAAGGCGCGGGCAATGGCCGCTGCGTCGTCAGGCGTGGCGGGTCTGATGGTGATCTTTGTCATGGGGTGATTTGCCGGAACCCGGTGAGTTGGGTCAAGCTGTCGGGCATGACCACTGCTGATCATATTGCCATTCAGGACCCGGACGAGGCGCTGCTGCGTGATGCCCATGACCTGCTGCGGCAGCAATGGGGAGACAGTGTGGTGTCCCTTGGGCGCAAGGTTGATCCGTTCACGCTGCCGGTGCGGGTGGCCGTGTCGGGGGATGAATTTACCGGTGTGGCTGCCTATCTGATTGAGGGCGACGAGCTTGAGGTTGTCGCTCTTGCGGCAACTGGCGCGGTGCGGGGAACCGGGCGCGCGCTGATGCTTGATCTGTTTGAGATGGCGCGGACCATGGGGGTGCGTCGCGTGCATCTTGTGACGACGAATGACAATCTGCGCGCCATCGGGTTCTATCAGGTCATCGGGATGACCATCGCGCGGGTGGGCATCAATGCCATTGCGGAGGCCCGAAAGCTGAAGCCGGAAATTCCTCTGACCGGCGAGAAGGGCATTCCCATTCGCGACGAAATCGAATTTGAGTATCTCATAAAGGGCTAACCCACATGCTGCTGCACCACTCCACCTGGCAGGAAGTCGATGACTATCTGACCCGCTCTAAAGCCATCGTCATTCCCATCGGCTCGACCGAGCAGCATGGGCCGACAGGGCTGATCGGCACGGATGCGCTGTGTCCGGAGATCATCTCCCATGAGGCCCAGAAGGACGCGGACATTCTGGTGGGGCCGACCTTTAACGTAGGCTGCGCGCAGCACCATCTGGGCTTTGCCGGGTCAATGACGTTGCGGCCCTCCACCATGATTGCGGCCATTCACGACTGGGTGTCGTCGCTGGCGGTGCACGGGTTTGAGCGGGTGCTGTTCTTCAACGGTCATGGCGGCAACATTGCCACCATCAATGCGGCCTTCTCAGAGATTTATGCAGACCGCTCGCTTGCGGGTGACGCTTCCAACCGGGGTCCGATCAAATGCAAGCTGGACAATTGGTGGGACTACAAGCCGGTCATGGACATGTGCATGAAAACCTACGGCAAGGGACATGGCAGCCACGCGACGCCATCTGAAGTTGCGGTGACGCAATGGGCCTATCCGGACTCGATCAAGACGGCGGAGGTCACTCCCAAGATCGCGCCCAATGGCCGGTTCACGGATGCGGAAGACTATCGCACCAAGTTTCCTGACGGCCGCATGGGGTCAGACCCGACACTTGCGAACCCTGAAGACGGCGGCAAGCTGGTGGCGTTGTCCGTTACCGGGCTGAAGAGCAGTTTTGAAACATTCGCCGCCAGCTAGGCGTCACTCTCAAGGATGTTGGCGAAGCGGGCGGCCTTGGCGTCCATGTCCGGCAGCTTGCCGTCCTCTGTCTTGATCGCCAGACGATGCTTGATTGGTTGGCCGAGCATGTCCGCCATCATGTCAAAGGCTTTGTCCGGCTCGGACTGTCCGCCATAGGTGAGGAAGGCGGCGACGCTTGTAGGCAGCTCCGGTGTATCTCTGAGAAACGCGCGCATCGGCAGCGAGGGATAGCTCGTCCAGATCGGCGTGCCCAGCAGGATGCGGTCGTAGTCTGCCGGGTTCTTCTGCAGGTCCTTGATGGGCGGTACATTGCCCTGAACACTGTTGAACCCCGCGCGCAGGTAGCGCCACCAGCCAAAGAGGCCGAGGCGATAGCGTGGGCATTCTAGTTCCTCGATATCAGCACCAAGAAGCTGTGCAAGGCGCTGCGCCAGTCGGCGGGTGCGTCCGGTGCGGGAGAAAAAGATGATGAGGGTTTTACTGCGTGTCATGGGCCGGACAATGCCCGGCATGCCGCAGAAATGCTTTGATCGGGGTCAAATGGACTATGGGCAGAACACACAGGCCTCGTGTCCCCGGACTTGATCCGGGGCCTACTCGCAAACGATCAACTGCATAGCGGCCGAGAGTGGACCCCGGATCAAGTCCGGGGATGCGGAAGGAGCGTTACTGCCAGCCGCCGAGGATCGCGCCCATGAAGGCAAAGGCGACGGCCGCGTGCAGGCCATCGATGATGACTAGGTTGCGGCTGGTGCCCTGAAAGGCTGCGTTCAATGCCTTGTTGGCTGTCACGAGGCCGATGCCGATCACAAAGCCAAGGATGGCACCACTCAGCCACGACGCTATGCCTGTCTGTGCGATGACGATGGCCATGGTGATGGCCATGACGATCTGCAGGACACCTGCAAAAATATAGGTCGAGGCTTCCTGCTCAATGTCGTCGTCGGTGAGGCCTGCAGCGGCCATCCAGGGCTTGGCAAAAACGCCATACCAGACAGCACCGGTGGCAAAGCCTGCGACCGCGGCAGCAAGCACTGCCAGCCAGTTCAGATTAATGAGAATGTCCATTTTGTATATCTCCCCCGGCAGTGCGATTTTGTAGTTTGCCTTATTGGCTGATGGTGATCATACCATCATCTATGATGACCGGAATGGCAATGAGGGATTTGCCGGTACATGGTCCGGACGTGCACAGGCCATCGCCGATGTTGAAGAGTGCGCCATGGGTGGAGCAGATGATTTCGTCTTCGGCCAGCGTCAGAAATTTGTCCGGCCAGGTTTCCAGCGGCGTGAAGGCGTGGGGGCATTCGTTCACATAGGCGACGACGCTGTCGCCCCGCCGGACGACGAACATGTCAAACCGCTCCTTGCCTTCGCCGAACAAGAAGCCGCGGGCGCCGGGTTCGCGAATCTCAGACAGGGCGCAAAGCTGCGTGCCGGGCGCCGGCGCGCCGGCGCGAGTGTGCCAAGGTTCCGCTGGCATGTGGTTGGGCGTCATGTGGCCGGGTACCAGGTGGGCGTCATTGCCTGCCACCGGGCTTCCAGATCAGCATCTGCTTCCGGCTGGTGTGGATAGGTCAGTTCATCCGCACGAATGGTGACATGTGCCTGCTTTGAGGATGCCCAGATATGTCCCGCGGGCACGAGCCAGGATGCATGATCCAGGGTGCCGGCCTTGACGTTCAGTTTGTCGCCATAGCCGGGGCGTTGATGGGTCAGTCGTGTGCCGCAGGTCTCGCAGAATGTGCAGGTCTGATGACCGCCCTTTGAGATGGGGCGCAGGAAGACTTTTGTTGGCCCTTCCATCTCAAAGTCCGCACGCTGCACCCTCAGGCTTTCGCCGAAGGCGCTTGAGGTCTGCTTCTGGCACTCGGTGCAATGGCACAGATAGAAGACGACCGGCGGGCCTGAAATCGTGTAGCGCACGGCGCCGCACTGGCAGCCGTCAGTGAGGGGCAAGGGTGGTGGCTTGAGGATCGTCATGCTGCGATAAGGGTCCAGTGAATGGCGGGCCACTATAGAATGTCCCTCTTACATCAGCCATGGGACATCAGGCCATAGAACATCAGGCCAGAGGACAGCAGACATCAGGAATGGACGCCGTGCAAAATACTCTTGTCCCCGAACTCACCGTCAGTGACTACGCCACCAGCGTCGCCTTCTATCGTGACCTGCTGGGATTTTCCGTCCGCTATCAAAGACCCGAAGAAGGCTTCGGCTTTCTGGAGCTGGGTGCCGCGCAGGTGATGCTGGATCAAGGGGACAAGGGTCGTACCTTTGCCGTTGATGGCGCGGTGCTTGATAAGCCATTCGGGCGTGGGGTGAACTTTCAGATCGAGGTCGATGCCGTCTCGCCGATACTGGCAAGGCTTGCGGAGGCTGATGTGGCGCTCTATCTGCCGCTAGAAGACAAGTGGTATCGGGCGGACAATATGGAACGCGGCAACCGGCAGTTTGCGGTTGCTGATCCTGACGGGTATCTGCTGCGTTTCTTTGAAAGTCTCGGCGAACGCGCGGCTACTTAGGCGCTTTCTTCAAGCCACCCATGGCGCAGACCTTTTTCCACTCAGCGGGCGTGACCGGCTGGACAGAAAGACGTGAGTTCTTGACCAGCACCATGTCTTCGAGGGCTGGGTCGCCTTTGATGTCTGCGAGGGTCACGAAGTTTGGCACGGGCTCTACAGCCTTGAGCTGCACCATGCCGAATTTTCCCTTGGCGTCGGTCGGGTCCATCACGTGCTCACCGATGACCTCGACGATGCCAACGACCTGCTTTTCATTCACCGAGTGGTAGAAGAAGCCCTTGTCGCCAATCTTCATCTCTTTCATGAAGTTGTTGGCCATGTAGTTGCGCACGCCGTCCCACTCGGTGCCCTTGGCGCCGCACTTGACCTGATCATCCCATGACCATGTTCCGGGTTCGGATTTAAAGAGCCAATAGGCCATCAGACATTCTCCGGCGTTCCGACCAGCCATTTCCAGGGTCTGATCTCATAGGTTTCAAATACGCCCTGGGTGACATAGGGGTCTTCTGCCAGCAGGGCCTGCGCCTGAGCCAGCGTGGGCAGGCGCAACAGGAACATCGATCCGATCATCCGGTCTCCGGGCTCATCGGTGACGGGGCCTCCCATCTGCATGATGGCTTTGCCATCCGCGTCCTTCTGATTATCCCAATAGGCAAAGTGTGCTGACCGCGCGGCCATGCGCTTTTCCAGATTGTCGGGATAGTCGGTGCCCAGCACGATCCACAGGCGATTGTTCTGCGCCATGGCTAGTTGCCCAGCAGCCACTTCCACGCACGGATGTCGACGCGCGCAAACAGCCCGGCTGTCTGATAGGGATCTTCGGCCTGCAGATGCTCTGCTTCAGCCCGGTCTGCCACGTCGATGACCAGGAACGACCCTTCCATGTGTTCGCCTGCATCATCCGTGAAGGGGCCGCCCAGTTTGACCTTGCCGGTTTCGCCCCAATAGGCGAGATGCGCGTCGCGATTGGCAAGGCGCAGGGCTTCGCTGTCGGGTTTGTCGATGCAGGTGAGGGCAAAAAGCATGAGGCGTGTCCTTGTGTGTCGGTTCGGCAGGCAAGATGCGCGACCGGCGGGGCGCATGCAAGCGAGCTGTTGTCCTGCCGGCAGGCAAAGACAGATCCAGGGGCTGGACAAAATGTAGCGCCTGCTACAAAATTGACCCTCATGGAAACAGGAGAGCGCCATGTCTCATGACTTTCACAAGTTCTGGCTCAAGATTTCAGCGATTGTGATCGCCTCATTCGGGCCGGTCGCCTTTCTGGCAACCATGCCGGAATACTCTGAAGTAGCTCGCTTTTCATTGGATGTGCTGGTTTGGCCGGTAGACGGCCAGCAGACCTATGAAGGTCCAACGATGCATTTCGTGTCGGCGCTGCTGGGCGGGTTTCTGTTTGGCTGGGGCGTGATGATCTGGTGCCTTTCGGTATGGGTCTATGATGCCGAGCCGGAAGGCGTGCGTAAGTCTTTGCTGGTCGGGGCGCTGGCGTGGTTCTTTCTGGACAGCGCGGGTTCGATTGCATCGGGTGCCTGGCAAAATGCCGTCTGGAACATTCTTGTGCTGCTGATGATCGTTGGGCCCATGTGGCGCCCCGCTAAGAACTAGGCCTCGCGCTTGAACGGACGCGACAGCAAAGCGGTAATCGCTTCGTCGACGCTTGCCTGACCCATGACGACGGACGCAACGGCTTCGCAGATCGGCATTTCCACGCCATGGGTGCGGGCCAGAGCCACGACGGCCGGCGCCGTTGCAACGCCCTCAGCGACGGAAACGCGCTCACCCAGGATGTCCGCAAGTGATCGCCCCTCGCCAAGGGCTGCGCCAAGAGACATGTTGCGGCTTTGCAGTGACCCGCAGGTCAGGATGAGGTCGCCAAGGCCGGACAGGCCGCCTAGCGTTTCGGCCCGTGCGCCCAGTGCCACGCCCAACCGTGTGAGTTCTGCAAAGCCTCGCGCTGTCAGGGCGGCCGCGGCGGATGCGCCGAGCTTCTTGCCTTCAACAATGCCGCAGGCAATGGCCAGCACGTTTTTGACAGACCCACCGATTTCAGCACCCACAAGATCCGTTGCCTGGTACGGACGGAACGTCTGAATGCCGATGGCATCAACGAATGCAGCGCCAACTTCTTCATCTGCACAAGCCAGTGTCACCGCTGTCGGCAATCCGCTGGCCACGTCTGCCGCAAAAGAGGGCCCTGACAAGACTGCGGGGATCGCGTGAGGCACGGTTTCTTCAAGAACCTGCGTCATCAGTTTGCCTGTGGACTGCTCAATCCCCTTGGCGCAAATGGCGATCGGTGTCCCGGCGCTGACGCTGGCGGCAAGCTCCCTCGTAACGCCTCGCATGGTCTGGGCCGGGCAGACGAGCAGAACCGCATCCGCCTTGGCGACAGTGTCCTGATCCGTTGTGGCGCGAATGCTGTCGTCCAGCGCGATGCCGGGAAGATACGTGGTGTTCTCGTGGGTCGCGTTGATCGCGTCGGCCACTTCAGGCTCGTAGGCCCACAGGGTCACGTCCCGGCCGGCCCGTGCTGCAATGCTTGCCAGGGCCGTGCCCCAGGCGCCTGCGCCAATGATGCCGATGCTGTGGATTTTTGGGTCTGCGACGGTCATTGGGGGGATGAAACCTGTTTTGACTGAATGGTTCGTTGATTATTCATTCTCGCACCTTACACTCGCAGGTCATGACAGAAAAAGACGACATCAGGGAACGTATATTGGAGGCGGCGCGGGAGCGGTTTCTCCACTACGGGTACGGCAAGACCACAATGGCTGAGATCGCGCGGGACTGTGACATGTCACCGGGCAATCTCTATCGCTTTTTTCAGGGCAAGCTCGATCTTGCCGAGGAAATTGCAAGCCGGGCGACGGTCGAGACCATGGAAGAGCTTGCCAAAGCCATCCGTGCACCGGGCAAGAGCGCCACGCAGGCCATGCGGGACTATCTGTTTGGCAAGCTGCGCATGACCTACACGAACCTTGAAAAAGATCCCAAGATCATCGAGCTGGCACACACGGTATCAGCGGAACGGCCGACATTCTCCACGGACATGCTGGAACGGGAACGCTCCATCATGATGGAGATCATCGCCAATGGCCGCGAGCTGGGCGAGTTCGCCACCAATGATGTGAACTTCACGGCGGAGATGATTCAGTCCGCCACCATGAAGTTCAGCTATCCGCAGCTCTGGTCGCGGCTGACGCTGGACAATCTCGAGAGGGAACTGTCCGGGGTTTTTGACCTGGTGCTGGGCGGGCTATGCCCGGATCGCACCCTGTTTGTGGGCGGTGAACGCCCGCAGGCCGACGAAGACAATGTCCAGAAGACCGGCTGACGCCTGATTTTCACGATGTGCCTGTGATTTGAGCCGGGCTGAAATTCGGTTGAAAAATCGGCATTTTGCGCATTCCTGCCATGCATGGTCCGCTGTGGTCCACTTCTGGAATCGGCCTTCAAGTCCAATTATTCCTTATTTTTCAGTGTGTTATCGGCATCATTCGACCGCGTCTAAAGAATGAACAATT
Source organism: Pyruvatibacter sp. HU-CL02332 (assembly GCF_040362765.1). Lineage (NCBI taxonomy): Bacteria > Pseudomonadati > Pseudomonadota > Alphaproteobacteria > Hyphomicrobiales > Parvibaculaceae > Pyruvatibacter > Pyruvatibacter sp. HU-CL02332. The sequence continues at coordinate 1,421,792 of NZ_BAABWK010000001.1, read as the reverse complement.
TGCGAAGCGTTCATTGTTTTTCATTTAGAGTGCCCCTATATCGAGTGAGCCGGACGGGGTCCGGTGGTGTTCGCATCCAGGTCATAGGGGCCTTGGGGGCACCAGCTAGGGAATTGAGGGCACATCATGCGGTACGCATCATTCAGACTTTCCAGTCCAATCAGTCGCCATCTGCCGGTTGTGGCAGTCGCTGTTTATGCAGTGGCGTTGATCGCTGAAGTCATGACCCGCGGCGTAATTGTCTGACGCCTCCCGTCAGCCAAAATCTCACCACAGGATGATCCTGAATTTCCGTTTCGCTGAAACAGCGTGTGATGGAGACGACCAATGAGCAACACAGCAAACCAGACCAACCAGCTCCCAGAGCTTCTGCCTACCTCACTCAGCACCAAAGTCGGTGTGTTCGTGGGCACAGCCGTTCTGGCTGCCTATGTGGTGGCGCTGCTCGCACAGGCGGCAAACGTCATCTAATCAAGAATTCGGACAGACCTGTCGGGTCCCTCTCCTCCTCCGGGGACCTGGCCGGACTGTCCGCACCCTTCTTCCTCCCTTTGCTGACGCTCACATCCCCGGGCACAGGTGAAGGGTTTCCAACTGGGGCCGCATTTCAGGTGCGGCCCCATTTTTTTATGTTGAGGCCCTGGCTACTCTTCGAAACCAGATGATGCACGCAATCTCGAGTAGTATGAAGCCAAACGCCCAGGCCATACTGCTTCTCAAAACAGCGTCCTGATTTTCAACGACGATGAGTGCGTCGTCTGAGAAAGCAATCACGGAAAAAAATGTAAGGGAACCGGCAAACGCAAGGGCGATGAGTGTCAAGATGAGTGTGACGATCCATCGGCTAAACGTTGTTCTTGCAAGCATGAAGTATGCAAATCCAGCTGCATTGAGAGCGGCGAGCACTGATGCAACCGTTCCCTCCGTTGTTTGGGACAAGGCCATAACCGTGAATAGCGGAGTTGAGCTAATTATCCACACCAACAACGTTCGGTATTTTGATGTCATCAAAACATCCACTCCTCTTTTCTATGCGGTGAGGTCGGCCAGCGGCCAGCGGGGGCGCGGGCCCGTATCGAGGCCATCCGTTGAGCCAATGGCCATGCGCTCTACGCCTGCCCAGGCAATCATGGCCGCGTTGTCCGTGCACAAGGGCAATGGTGGCGCTGTCAGCGCAAAGCCTTCAGAGGTTGCAAGGTCTTCAAGCCGCGCCCGGAGCATCTTGTTGGAGGCCACGCCGCCCGCCACCACAAAGGGAATGGGGCCATCAGCATCAGATGCATCACGCATGGTGCGCATGGCATTGCGCGTGCGGTCTTCGATGGTGTCCGCGGCAGCAGCCTGAAACGAGGCGGCGGCATCAGCGAGATCTGTTTCGGTCAGGGGTGCCAGTTTTGTCACCGTCTGGCGCAGGGCGGTCTTGAGGCCGGCAAATGAAAAGTCCGAACCCGGACGGCCTTTCATGGGACGTGGCAGGTCAAAGCGTTTGGGGTCGCCCTTGAGGGCCCATTTTTCAACATGCGGCCCGCCGGGATAGCCAAGTCCCATGAGCTTTGCTGTCTTGTCGAAGGCCTCGCCTACCGCATCGTCCAGGGTCGTTCCCAGCAAGGTGTAGTCACCGACGCCGCGTGCTTCGAGAAGCTGGCTGTGGCCGCCTGAGACCAACAGGACCAGATAAGGAAAAGGTGTGGCAGCAACGAGGCGTGCGGTGAGGGCGTGGGCTTCCAGATGGTTGACCGCGACAAAGGGTTTGTCTGCGGCAAAGGCCAGTGACTTGCCGGTCACAAGGCCGACCATCAGGCCGCCCACAAGGCCGGGGCCGGAGGTGGCGGCGATGGCGTCCAGATCGCCAAGCGACACGTCAGCTTCGCGCAGGGCGGAGGCTACCAGCGAATCAAGATGGTCAATATGGGCGCGGGCGGCAATTTCCGGGACCACGCCGCCATAAGGCGCGTGCTCCTCGAACTGGGACAGCACCAGATTGGAGAGAATCTCACCGGGCTGACCCGGCGTGCCGCGCACAATGGCCGCGGCGGTTTCGTCGCAGCTTGTTTCAATGCCGAGGACTGTAAACTGGGGTGCCGTCGGTGTGTGGGCGTCCATGTGGTTGGTCATTGCCGTTGATGTGCTATCCATGCCCGCGCGTTGCAGCGCTGGCGTTGTCGCCGGTGTCTGGGGCCCGTGTTGGTGAAAGAGCGCATAAAGCACACAAGTACTTGTTTCGTCGAGGTTTCATGACATCCGCCCCGTTCACTGCTGACCACCCGTTGCGCATAGGTACGCGCGGCAGCCCGCTTGCGCTGGTGCAGGCAAACGAAGTGGCGCGCCGCCTGCGCGAGGCCCATGGGCTTGAGGACGCAGCAGTCGAGATTGTGCCGATTGTTACCAGCGGCGACCGGGAGCAGGTGCGTCCGCTGGCGGAGATCGGCGGCAAGGGATTGTTTGCGGTGGAGTTGGAAACAGCCCTGCATGAAGGTGAGATTCATCTGGCCGTCCACTCCATGAAGGATGTGGAGACGGTCCTGCATGACGCGTTCGAGATCGTTGCCATGCTGCCACGCGAAGATACGCGCGATGCCTGGGTGAGCCCGGCGGCGGCACACCCTCGCGATCTGCCGCAAGGGGCTGTTGTGGGCACGGCCTCGCTGCGGCGCGGTGCACAGATCAGGGCCATGCGTCCGGACATCAAGATTGTCAACTTTCGCGGCAATGTGCAGACGCGCATCGACAAACTGGCCAGCGGCGACGTGCAGGGCACGTTGCTGGCGCTGGCGGGCCTCAAGCGTCTGGGCCTTGAGGACAAGGCGACGTGCCTCCTTGATGCGCCCGAAATGATTGCGGCTGTAGGGCAGGGCGCCATCGGTATTGAGATCCGCAAGGACGCAGAAGATGTGCGCGCTGCGGTGGCAGTACTGGATGATGCCGACACCAGCCTATGCGTTGGGTGTGAACGGGCCATGCTGGCTGAACTGGATGGCACCTGCCGAACGCCAATTGGGGGCCATGCGGTTTTGATACCAGGCGGCCGCATAAAACTCACAGCCGTGTTGCTGGCCGAAGATGGCTCGCAGGCCTTCCGTTTTGAAGACGATGCGGCTGTGGCCGACGCACGGGCGCTGGGCACCCGCGCAGGTCGTACGCTGAAACAAGAAGCTGGCGAGGATTTCGTCGCCAATATGGGCTAAGCGCCCATGCATCTTCTCGTCACACGTCCAGAGCCTGATGCGTCCGCGCTGGCGGACACTCTGCGGGGGCTTGGGCATGAGGTGCTTGTCGCGCCCCTGATGCAGGTGGTTGTTCGCGATCTTTCCATTGACCTGGTCGGTGTGCGGGCGGTTTTGTTCACCAGTGCCAATGGGGTCAGGGCGTTTGCTGAGCAGATTGGCGCGCCGCCGGATGGCATGACCGCCTTTGCGGTTGGCAAGGCCAGCGCCCAGGCGGCGCGGGATGCGGGTTGGATGCGGGTCGAGACGGCTGACGGTGACGTTGATGCTCTGGCAGCGCTGGTCACCGCCAGGCTGTCGCCTGAGGACGGATCTCTCATTCATGTCTCAGGCAAAGCAGCGGCAGGTGACCTTGCAGGGTCACTGAAAGCGGAGGGCTTCACGGTCAATCGCGTGGTTGGCTATGAGGCGCGGCCTTTGGAGACGCTGCCTGAGAGTGTCATCAGTGGACTTTTGGCGGGTGATCTGGACGGCGTACTGCTGTTTTCCCCCAGAAGTGCCCGTTTGCTTGCTGATTTGGCCGAAAAAGCGGGTCTTTTGGGCAAACTGGCGGACATTGATGCCTATTGCCTGTCTCCTGCGGTGGCAGAAGCGCTCTCAGCGCAGATTTCTGCGCCTAATTCGGCACATTGCAAGGTTGCAACTGCGCCTGAAACACCGCATCTCATTGCCTTGTTGTCTCCTTAAGTGCCCTCTAGTCTTTGCGACCCGTATGGACCATCCGTTTTGGTCCTCTGGCGCGCCTGATTTGGCCCCCTAACACAAGAGTTTTTTGCGACCCCATGAGCAGCAGCGATACCCCTGACGAAAAGCCTGCCGACGCCACAACAAGTGCGCCCTCCGGCGAGGAGAAGCGCAAAGCCCGTGTCATTGATGGCACGGCGGAAGATGTGACGGATGCACCGGCCAAGCCTGCATCCGGCAGCGGTGGCGGATCGGCCATGACAGTAGCTGCGCCCATCGCGGCGTTTTTTGGCGGCGCGGCCGTTCTGGCAGCGGTTTTGTGGCAGGCGGGTCTGCTCAATGAACAGACCGGGCAGGCGGTGCTCAGTGGCGGCAGTGCGTCGTCAGACGTAAGTGCGCAACTTGAATCGGCGGACACACGTATTGCAGCCCTGCTGCGCGACGTTGAACGTCTGGGCGGAGAGCTGCGTGATGCTGAAGAAGCCCGCGGGGCGCTTGATACCAAATTGACGGACGTGGAATCCCAACTGGCCGCTGCAACCGGCTCTGATGTGGATGCATTGGCAAGCGCGGACGACCTCAATGCCGCGCTTCGGTTGATCACCGAGATTGACGGCAGGCTTGCAGATACGGAAACCGCCGTAGGCGTTGCTGCAACAGCGGTTCAGCCAGACCAGATCGAGGCGCTACAGACAATCATCACTGCGCTGGAAACACGGGTGGCTGCGTCCGAAGAAGCTGTGCAGAACGCAGCATCCGCAGAACGGCGTGTCGCTGCCATGGAGGCAGGGGTTGCTGCCATCGGGTCACAGCAAACAACACAGGGCACACAGCTTGGCACTATGCAGGCTGAGCTTGGTGCCCTGAGTGCGCGGGCGGATGCCACAAAGGACACGCTGGCGGCGCAGAGCGATCGCCTTTCTTCACTGGCAGCTGCTGACGACGCCACAGAGGCCCGGCTTGCAACTGTGGAAGCGCGCGTTGACCGCCCGGAAGCCGCCCGCCGCGCCGCCCTTGGTATTGCCCTGGCGAGCCTTGCGGGGGCAGCCAATGACGGGAAGCCGTTTGAGAGCGAACTTGCAGCCGTCGATCAACTTGCTCCGGGTGCGGAGCAAGTGGCGGCCTTGGAGCAGGCTGCGTCAACTGGTGTTGCAGATGCATCCTCGCTGTTGCGGTCCTTCCAGCCGGCAGCGCGCGAAGCAATGCGAGCTGAGGCGGCGGGTGCTGCTGATAGTGTGTGGCAACGATTTACCGGCAACGCCCTGTCACTCATCACCGTGCGCCAGACCGGCGCTGTTGAAGGTGATGGGCTGGAAGCACGTTTGGCCCGCACAGAAGCCGCACTGAGTGATGGAGATGTATCAGCTGCCGTGGCAGAAGCTGCCGCCATTGAAGGCCCGGCGGCAGAGGCGCTGGCGCCGTGGCTGGAGACAGCGCGTGCGCGGGCGGATGTGAACGGCTTAATCACGGACATGCGCAAATCCCTGCTGACAGATCTGGCAACGGCACACCAACCGGACGCAGACCTTCCCGCGGCGGAGACTTTGGTTCCAGAAGTCCCCGCGGCTGAAGATGGGGGCGCTGCGCAATGATCCGCGCCCTTTGGTATTTTTTCATTGTCGCTGTTCTAGCCGCACTGACGGCCGCCATTGCCGGGGTCCCCGGTGACATTGTCGCGACCGTGGGTGACCGGCAGATCGCCATGAGTGTGGCGACCGCGCTGGGTCTGGTTGCCTTGCTGGTGGGCCTCGCGATTTTCGCGGAGCGTATTATCAGTTTCGTGATGCACGGGCCGGGCAATGTTGTGAGCTTCTGGCAGTCACGCCAGGAAGTGCGCGGCTATGAGGCGCTGTCGCGCGGTCTGCTGGCTGTGGCCTCAGGCGATGGTCAGTCGGCACGGCGCTATGCGGACAAGGCAGACAAGCTGCTGGACCAGCCCGCCATGACATTGCTGCTGTCAGCTCAGGCGGCGAAACTCAATGGCGACGAAGTGGCAAGCGGCAAGGCCTTCAGGGCAATGCTTGCCGCGCCTGAAACCCATGGTCTGGCGCTCAAGGGATTGTTCGAGCATGCCATGACGTCCGGTGACCTTGATCAGGCGCGGGTCCATGCGGCGCGCGCACTTGATGCGTCGCCCGCAACACCCTGGGCATTTGAAGGCAAGCTTGCCATTGAAGCGCGGCAGGGCAGTTACGAAGCGGCCCTTGAGACGCTGGACAAGGGTCTGGGGCAGGGGTTGGTGGAGCGCACCGATGCGCGCCGCCGCCGGGCGGTGCTTCTGACCGCGCTGGCGCAATCAGAAGCTGCCAAGATCGAAGCGCCGGACGGACCGCGTGACGAAGAAGACATTGACGGCGGCGACACACTGTCGGTTCAGGCCATCCGCGCCGGTGCCCTTCGCCATGCCATTGAGGCGCGTGACCTAGCGCCGGACCTCGTGCCGGCTGCAGCCCTTGCCTCGCGGCTGGTGTTTGAAGACGGGCGTGCCCGCCGTGCGCAGAAGATCATAGAAGATGCCTGGGCACGGTCACCGCATCCCGACCTTGCCAATGTCTTTTTGGATATTTTCCCTGTTGAAGCTGCGGAACAACGCCTCAAGCGCGCCCGCGCTCTGGCCGCTCGCAATCCCGATCACGTGGAAAGCCATGTGCTTGTTGCCCGGGCTGCCATTGCCGCCCGGCGGTTTGATGATGCGCGGGAGCAGCTTATTGCGTATGCCGAGCCATTCCCCAGCCGTCGCATCTGCATGTTGATGGCAGAACTGTCTGAGGGCATGGGCGACATGGGTGCGACGCGCGAATGGCTGTCGCGCTCGGTCAAGGCACCGGCAGACGCTCAGTGGGTGGCGGATGGATATCGCACCACGAGCTGGGCACCTGTGGTGCCGACGACCGGGGCGTTTGATGCGTTTGAATGGCGTGCGCCGACGGACGCCGTCATGCCGATTGGCAGCTCGTCAACGGAAGAAGCCATGGCACAGGCAGCTGAAGCCGTTGTGCTGCCCGTACCTGTTGCCGCACCGACACCGCCTGCACCTGAGGAAGAAGCGCCAGAGGTCCAACCAGCGGCGAAGGACATCACGCCTGCAAAGGTGGCATCAGCGGACAACTCAAACGAACAGCCCGTGCCGCCTGCTCCGGTTGCAGCCCCAGCGCCTGAATTGATTGATATCCACGAAGAAATTGATTTCATGCCGCCGCGCCCGGATGATCCAGGTCCGGCTGCGTTTGATGAAGAAGACGAAGACCGGCGCGCCTCCTGGTAAAACCAGATTGGACGACGTCGGCCTGGGATGCGGCAGGCAACGCCGTGCCGACCATAGGGGGATCAAGAGATGCTTAAGAGGCTTTTCCTGGGCGTTGTTGCGCTCATTCTGGTGGCCGTCGCAGTCATTATTGCGGCGTGGCTGCGGTTTGATATTCCGCGCCAAGAGCTTCAGGCCAAGTATGGCAGTGAGGCATCCCAGTACATTGAATTGCGGTCGGGCGCGGTTGCGCATGTGCGTGACGAGGGCAATCCGGATGGTGATGTTCTCGTGCTTGTGCACGGGTCCAATGCATCGCTCCATACGTGGGAGCCGTGGGTTGCAAACCTAGGGGACACCTACCGGGTCATCTCGCTGGATATGCCTGCCCATGGTCTGACGGGTGCCACGCCTGAAGCGGATTACTCAGTGACCGCAATGGCGGCTTTCACCCGCGAAGTGGTGCGCAAGCTTGGTGTTGAGAAGTTCACTCTTGCTGGCAACTCCATGGGTGGCGCTGTGGCGCTCAACTATGCGGTGGCGTATCCCGAAGATCTTGAGGGGCTCATTCTTGTCTGCTCCTCCGGCATTGCGCGGGAAGAAGCAGAAACGTCTTCCGGTGATGCAGCGAGGTCGTTCTCCCTTGTGAACATGCCTGTGGTCAGCACCGCGCTTCGCTGGCTCACGCCGCGGTTCATTTTTGAAGATGGTCTGCGCGGTGTGTTCGTTGACCAGTCTGTGGTGACCGACGAAATGGTGGATCGCTACATCGAGCTGAATGTCATGACAGGCACGCGGGACGCCACACGCGCGCGCTTTGGTACGCCGCGGGTTCAGGTGCCGCCTGAAACAGTTCAGTCCCTGGAGATGCCTGCCCTCGTCATGTGGGGTGACAAGGATCCGCTGATCCCGGTCTCCGTTGGCTACCGGTTTGATGAGCTGCTGCCTAACTCCACGTTGGTGGTGTACGAGAATGTAGGCCACATCCCGATGGAAGAGGTCGCTGACGTCAGTGCCAATGACGTGCGGGCGTTCATGGCTGCCAACGCAGCCTCCGCGGCCGCACCTGCTGCGCCGGTGATGCCGCCGCTCGAAGCAACGGTTACCGTCGAAGATGACGGCTCCCTGACTGTGGAGGCCGCAGAAGACGCGGCTGAAGGCGATGTCATCGAGGACGCCGAAGAGGACGTGGTTGAAGAGGCTGCTGAGTAAGATCGCCCGCAACTCAGAATTTCAGATTGGGGAAGATGCAGCAGACGCGTCTTCCCCTTTTTCTTGGCAAAACCTGGGCCCAAATGGACCTGACCCATGACGAACACCCTCCGGGCATATGCGGATACTGATCTTGATGCGGTGATGGCCGCCTGGGAGAGTGCTACTTTGGTGGGGCACCCCTTCCTGTCTGAAACCTTCAAGGACACGGAGCGCTACAACATTCCCAATGTCTATCTGCCCAATACCGAGACTTGGGTGTGTGAGTGCGATGGGGAGGTTGTCGGGTTCATTGCCCTGATGGTGGGCGAGGGCACCACGGAGGTCGGTGCGATTTTTGTGCAGTCCGGGTCGCATGGGACCGGCGCTGGCCGCATGCTGATGGACAAGGCGCGTGATATCCATGGAAAGCTCGAGCTTGATGTTTTCAAGGAAAATGCAGTGGGGCGCCGGTTTTATGACGCCTATGGCTTTGTTCCGGTGTCGGAGCGGTTCCACGAGGACTCAGGTCACATGATGCTGCGGCTGCGCTATCCGGCGAGTTGAAGGCGGGGCCGTGTCGCCCAAGGTTCTATTAACCATCAATGGGTAGGCTCAGCGCGCACTGGCGGTAGGTGGATTTGCCCTGCTTCATGACTTGCAGCGGGGCCATATTCCCCCTATCTTCCGCGCCCGCCGGTCAGGTCACCCCGCTTTTCGCGGGCCAGCCTCACAATGGTCAAGCCGCTTTAGCTCAGCTGGTAGAGCACGTCATTCGTAATGACGGGGTCAGGTGTTCAAGTCACCTAAGCGGCACCACCGGCTCTCTCTCAACCTCACTGGACTTCAATCTCACGGCGAGAGGTTGATCGCAGGCGATGGTCGCAGAAGCTTGAAAAATCCAACGAAGCCTATCCTCTTGACCCGGCACCCCCGGAAGCACCGGTTCAATGTGCTGCGAAAGATTTTTACCGCGTCTCCAGCCTATACATCTGGCGGAAATTCAAGCTGCCGCAGGCAGGTGTGGGGTGGGACATCTGTCTTCCCGGTGTTGAACCGGCCTGCGTTGATGCATAGCTTCAAGTGCGGGATGGTTGGGAGGCCGGAGAATGAAACACATCAAAACAATTCTAAACTCGCCCTATTTCTTCTGGTTGATCCTTACCCTGCCGTCAATTGGCATGATCAACGGTGCGCTCAACGGCCGGGACATTGAAGAGCTACTGCACCCGACAGGCGAATTTGCTGCCCGGTTCATGATTATTGCAATGATGCTCACGCCCTTGCGTATGCTTTTTCCCGGCGCGCGCTGGACGGCGTGGCTGATGCAGCGGCGCCGGTATCTTGGCGTGGCGGCCTTCGGCTATGCGGCGCTCCACACGCTCTACTATGTCATTGACCTTGGGACCCTGTCTTTGGTGCTGCAAGACGCTGTCAGGTTTGGGATCTGGACCGGCTGGGTTGCCTTCTTGATATTTGTTCCCCTGGCGATGACATCCAATTCCGTGTCCGTGCGCACCATGGGCAAAGGATGGGGGAACCTGCAGCGGCTTGTTTATGTGGCTGCGGTTGCCACATTGCTGCACTGGATTTTTATCCACAACACGTTTGGTGGGGCCCTAGTCCATTTCTTACCCCTGGTGGGACTTGAGATCTATCGGATCTGGAAGGTGTCGTCGGGCAGAAAGGGAAGTGAACCTGGCCAGTCCATGGCGTAGACAGGTCTCTTCTCACCACAGGCCGGGCTTGTGAAGTCGATGTCTGGCACCAGGGCACTTTGCACCTGACCGCCCCATGATTTCCCCTTATATGTGGTCGCAATCCACCTGTTCATGCCTCAAGGCAGAAGGAAAAGCGTCCCATGGGTTTTCTTGATGACATCACCGCTCGTTTCAAATCTTTGATTGGGGATGAAGAGGACGCTGCGGCGGAAGACCAGCAGCTGCAAAAGGCCATCGCCACGCTGCTGGTGCGCTCACTTGTGATCGACGGGGAGGAAACCATCGAGGAAGCGATGAAGCTTGTTGATCTTCTCAAGAGCCAGTTCGAGCTGTCTGATCGTGAAGCCGAAGACCTGTTCAAGGAAGCCAAGGAAGCGGAGCGCGACGCGACGGACCTTTTCAAGTTTACAAATGTCGTGACGGAAAAGATGGACCGGGACGGGCGCATCTCAGTGCTGGACATGATGTTCGAGATTGTTGCCGCAGACGGCAAGGTCGATGTGTTTGAGGAAAACCTCATGAACCGCGCGTCCAACCTGCTGCGGGTGCCGGACTATTACCGCGACGAAGTCCGCTCTAAGCTGTTTGCTCTGATGAGCAAATAGGAGCGAGCGCCATGTCAGCGAACACGCAGGCGGTGATGGACTTTGTCGGGGCGTGGAATGCGCGCGACTTCGACAAGATCATGAGCTTCTTCGATGAAGACAGCTTTTATCACAATCTGCCCATGGACCCGGTCACCGGCACCGCTGCGATCCGTGGCGTGCTTGAAGCCTTCTTCAACTCCGCCAGTGAAATCGACTGGGTCATGCACGCCATCTCGGAAACGGCTGACGGCACCGTGCTGACGGAGCGCAGCGACAAGTTCCTCATCAACGGCAAATGGATGACACTGCCCGTCATGGGTGCGTTTGAAATGGATGGCCAGATCATCCGCAAATGGCGCGATTATTTTGATCTCAAGACATTTGAGTCCGAGATGGCTCGGGTGTCTGCCTAGGCTGACTGAGGCCCGCGCAACAATCCGCCCGGCCGTGCGCCGGTGTCCTTGCCGTTTTCAAACGTCACGACGCCTGACTTGAGGGTTGCGATGTAGCCGGTGGCTTCCTGCACCAGACGTCTGCCGTTTGCCGGCAGGTCGTGGGCCATGTGGGGGGCTGGGATGGCCAGCTTGTCCAGGTCGATGATGTTGATGTCGGCTTTCATGCCTGGCTTGATGAGGCCACGATCGGCGAAGCCATACAGAAGCGCGGTGTCGCGGGTCTGGCGCTTGACGATGAATTCGAGCGGCAGCTTGTCGCCGCGGGTGCGGCCCTTGACCCAATGGGTCAGCATGAAGGTGGGAATGGACGCGTCGCAGATCGCACCACAATGGGCGCCGCCGTCACCCAGGCCAATGTTAGTCCGCGGGTGCTGCAGCATGGTGTGGATCGGATCCATGGCGCCGGACGTGTAGTTGAACAGCGGGAAGTAGAGCAGGCCTTCACCGCCATTGGCGCACATGGCGTCGTAGATCACCTGCTCAGGCTTGATGCCCTGCGCCTTGGCGATGGCCGCAACGCTTTGTTCAGGCGTTGGTTCGTAGTCCGGGGCGGAGCCGTCGCCTGCATCCAGCACGAACATCTTTTCAAAAGACCGTGTGACGAACAGGCCGAACCCTGTCATGTCGGCAGGTGTCTCGTTGATCATCCGTGTGCGGAAGTCTGGATCAGCAACACGGGTGCGGCGATCCGCTGGAGACAGAGCGGCAAGCTCGGCCCAGCTTGGGAAGGCGATAAAGGGATGTACCGTGCATTCCCAGCCCATGAGGATGCCTGCGGGGCGTCCGGCGACCTGCGCGTAGAGCGGCAGGTCTTCTGCATCTACCTTGTCGAGAAGGCCGAGCATCTTTTTCCACAGTTCGGGTGCTTCGTCGGTCTGGACGAGGTTGAACGTGACGGTGACACCAAGGTCGCGCGCCATGCGCTCCATCCAGCCGAACTCCTTGTCCATATCCTTGTGGTTGGAGGTCATCTGGAAGACGCCGTGGCCTGCACGCTTGAGGGCGTCGCCGATGCCGAAGAGTTCGTCTTCCTTGGCGAAGGTGCCGGGCACGTATTCGCCGTCGGTGGCCTTGTGCAAAAAAGTGCGGGAGGTGGAGAAGCCGACGGCTCCGGCGCGCACGCCGTCTTCGACGATCTGCGCCATGCGGGCGATATCGTCTTCGCTGGCTTCTTCGTTCTTGGCACCACGTTCGCCCATGACGTAGCCGCGCACTGCGCCGTGGGGCACTTGGGCGGCTATGTCGATGGCATAGGAGTGGCGGTCCAGTGCATCCAGATATTCCGGAAAGCTCTCCCAGCCCCATGTCAGCCCTTCGGTCATGGCGGCACCGGGAATGTCCTCCACACCCTCCATCAGGCCGATGAGCCAGTCGTGCTTGTCAGGGGCGGCGGGGGCAAAGCCGACGCCGCAATTGCCCATGACGGCGGTTGTGACGCCATGCCAGGAAGAAGGCGCAAGGGCTGTGTCCCATGTTGCCTGGGCATCATAGTGGGTGTGGATATCAACCCAGCCCGGTGTCACGAGCGCGCCCTTGGCATCAATCTCACGGGTGGCAGTGCCGGATACGGTTCCGACTTCGACGATCACATCGTCCTTGATGGCGATGTCGCCGGTGAATGCGGCGTCGCCGGTGCCGTCAGCGATGGTGCCGCCGCGGATGATGAGGTCGTGAGTCATGGGTGTCTTCCTTGCCGTCTCGTTCTGCCCGATATGCGGTTCGCTAGCCCATGTTGGGATTCTGGGGAACCGAGTCGCAGGTTGGATCAACCGGTGACCAGGACTGAGCAGAGTCAGACCAGAAGCTTGAAGCCACCTGCACCCAGCTGCTGTCGGACAGGGAACCTGCCTTGATGATTGTCAGGCCGGGGTTTTCTTCAATGAAGCTCACAAGGGGAGAGCCACACTTGCCGCAGAAGCCGCGTTTGACATGGCTGCCTGCTGTTCCCTGCACCGTGTAGGTTTTGAGGTCACCCTTCATGTCGACCGCAGCAGATGGGACGAACACGATTGTTGCCTTGCCGCTGCCTGTGGACTTTTGACAGTCCGTGCAATGGCAATGGTGGCTAGAGACCACCTGATCGCGATCAAAAGAGTAGGTTATGTCGCCGCAAAGGCAGCCGCCGGTTGCTGTGTTGGTCATGTCATTTCCCTGTCGTGTTTTTTGTTGGCGATAGTCTAGCCCGTGGTGTCTTGGGAGTCAGGGGGCTGTGTCAGCATGGCTACCTAAGGGGAAAATGGGTGGCGGCACTAGTCGTCCATGCCAGCGATCCACTCGCGGATGAGAGCAACGCCCTCGCGGTGGATCGTGGAGCGGCCAAGCTCCGGCATCATGATGCCCGGATCAGTCGAGTCCATGCGGTAGACGATGATGGAAGACTCAGGGTCGCCGGGGTTGATTGAAAAATCATGCCCGCCTGATCCGCGGCCTGCTGCAACAGGGCGTTTGAAGATGCCGAATTGCGCAGGTGTGGTGGCGCGGGTGTCCAGATAGAGGCCCGATGTATGAGCCGGGCCATCAGGCGCGTGGCAGTGGGCGCAATTGATATCCAGGTAGCCGCGCGCGCGGTCAGCGACAGGTAGTGTGGCGTCGTCCCACTGTGCAATACGGGGGGCGTCATCAGGACTGTCCGGTGTGCCTGTCAGGATGCCTGCCTCGGTCCACCTGGTGAGCTGGTTGGTGATGCCATCCGTATACGAATAGTCTTTGTTGAGGTGCTTGGCTTCCGGCCCGATGGGGACCGTAGTGCGGTCGCGGCCCGTGCCTTTGACGTGGCAGGAGCGGCACTGGTTCATGTTCGGCACCGCATAGCGAATGGTGCGGTTGGTGCCGTCAGCGGTAATCCATGAAACGTCGAGCTTGGCGCCCAAGGGAGACAGCGCGGCGTCGGTCATGTCCGCATTCCAGACATAGGGATAGGTCCGCCAGCCTTTGGGGGTGTGCGCCAGAATGCGCGTCTCAATCAGTCGCAGGTTCTCACCGGGTGCGCGGGCGTCCTGCGGGTAGGCAAATGTCTTGATGAGGGCAGAGCCCACCGGCAATGCAAAGACATCATCAGGATTGTACTGAGCGGTCTTGCCTTCAGGGACATAGACGAAGCGCAGTTTCTCAGCGTAGTCCGTGAACAGCGGTGTGATGAGATCGTAGGGCAAGACGCGGTCCGCAGGCGTGTGCGCCTTCAGGTCATCAAAGAAGCCATACTCGGACAATGCCTTGGGTGCGACGCTGCCGGTGATGGCGGCGTCGTTGACGGCTGCATGCGCTGATGTTGCGGCGGCCCATGCCATACTCAGGACAACGAGCCATTTACTTACACGCCGGATGGTCACTGCTGGGGCGCCTCACTGGATGCAGCCTCTGAGCCTGGTGCTGAAACATTAGCGCCCGCCAGGCGCGTGCCGCCGCCGGCATGATCTGGCAGCTCACGGCTTGGCGAGTGGAACCAGTTCCAGGCGAAGTAGCCGATCACATCCACGTCGATGAAGGTGGCTTGCCCGGTTTCAGGGTCGCTGCCTGCGTTGTCGCCAATGTAGACGCCGCGGTCTTCAGGGATGCCGGTGAAGTAATGCCACAGGGGGATGTTGCCGTCCCACACGATATCGGGAACGGGCGTGCCGGAGATCGAAGCAATCAACTCACCGATGTCGTTGTCAGGTGCCATGCCATTGCTGGTGAAACTGTTTCCCCACACGGAAATGCCTTCCGGATACGGATAATAATTGTCGTCTTCAAATTCATTTGGGTAGGCGACAATCATGACGCCGGCTGTGCCGTTGTTGGAAATCTCATTGTCGAAGACTTCCACCTTTGCATTGGCCATCACCATGACGCCGGTGCCCATGGGCACACCACCAACGATGTTGCCGGCGGGGGCAAAGTTGGGCGTGTCATTGTTGATGATCTTGTTGTTGAAGACGCGGACGGAATGTCCGCCCTGCTGCGGCAGGTTGGGGAGGTCAAACACAAGAACACCGCCGGTGTTGTGCTGGGCCACATTGTCATAGACGTCGGCGACGTAGCTGTTTTCAATCTCGATGCCAGCCACGTTGTATTCGGCCAACGAGTTACGCACGACGATGTTGTCTGACTGGCCGACATAGATGCCAGCGTCAGATGCGCCGCGGGCGATGGCACCATCAATCAGCACATTCTTGGACGCGACCGGATAAAGGCCGTAGGCACCGTTGAGCGGGTCAGGACCGTTTGTCCATTCCGTACGCACGCGGATGAAGGAGATGCCATCGGCGCCAATGACCTTGATGGCGTCACCCTTGGCGTCTTCCACGGCAAAATCCATCAGGACGACGCCGGAGGACTCCACCAAAAGGCCCTCGGCACCACTTTCCTGGGTGCGGAAGGACAGGATGGTCTGATCCATGCCCGCACCCTTGATGGTGACGTCGTCCACATTGAGGGACAGCCCTTCGGTCAATTCATATCGGCCCGGGCCCAGTTCGATGACGGCACCAGGTTCGGCCATCATCAAGGCCTGCTGAATGGCTGTGTAGGCATCCGGAGCCGCGGTCATTTCGGATGCGGCGCGATCCGGCACGCTCTCTTCCGCCGTTTGTGAGGTTTCTGGCGCAACGGGCTCGTTCGACTGCGCCATGGCTGGCACAGCGGTCGCAATGGTCAGTGCGGCAAACAGGCTGAGAGTGAGCTGGAATGGTGTGGGTTGGTGCTGCGTCACGGTCATCAGGCGATCCTTTGTGCGTGCTTGCTTGGGCACGCTGAGATTGATTTTGGGCCGTGGGGCCAGTGTGGCTGCCGGTGTGTCTGTCCAAACCGTAACTCGACATCACACTCTCCTGACAGGAAGATTGGCATGACGATGAGATTTGGCCTTGAGGCAGATCAGGCGCACTCAGGAGAGCTTGCGCCCAAAAGTGGCCCGGCAGGCCTGAAGACGAAGTAAATCCCGGATTGCGGGTCGCTTTGAGGACGAAACAGCTGTCGCCAGACGATGCTCTGAGGCGGAGCGGGCAGCTGGGGACTAGTCCCGGAACAACCGCACTGAGTGCGTTTTTCGTGGGGCGGCTGTTGCTGATTTGCACGCCTTTCTGGCGCTAAAAGGGGCAGTTTTGATTCGTCCCGAAGGCGGGATCGCTCTCCTGCTAAGCGACTGAACATATGGATATATTGCACCGCAGCATGGAGTGAATGATTAGCGTATCGTTAACAAAACTGCTCAAAACGTGACCAAAAAGCCATACCCGTACCCAATGATGTTATCGCGGCGTCACATTCCATCACAATCGGGTTGACTCACAGGGGGTCATCCAGTGGTCTAGGCGCGAGGGATGCTGACTGGCCGGGGGGACAGGGAACGTGCTCTATATTTTAGAGCCCCTACTCCTCCTAGCTTCGTCATTACGTCTAATAAGCGAGGATCGAGGAGGATCGCTCAAATGACTACTCGCAATTTGCGATCCGCACTCCTAGGCAGTGCCGTGGGTGTGGGTCTGCTGGTCTCAGGGGGACAAGCACATGCTTTGTCTACTGAGTTCGGCGAACTGAAAATCTTCTTTGACACGACGGTTTCCGTCGGTGTTCAGATGAAGACCAAGGATGCGCGCTCTGCGTTCCTGACAGAATTCAACGGCGGTAACTTCGACCCACGTGAGGCCAGCACAATTGGCGTTACGACTCTGGTGCCTACGGGTACTGCCAACCTGTTTGGTTTCCCGGCATCTGTTGCGCCGGTGACGTCAACAAACAACGGTGCCCTTGGCGGCACTGTCGTGCCGTTCAACTTTGACGACTCGCCCAACACGGACGACCGTTTCTTGAACTTCGGTGCCGGCGATCTGACGTCTGCCAACATCAAAGCCAACCACGACTTCCAGGCCACATGGCGCAACTTCACGTTGTTCGCCCGTGCCACGGAGTTCTATGACGCTGTTTTGGATAATGACAGCTCGTACAACCGGTTCGGTATTGACGACAACAACAAGGAAGAAGTGGGCCGCGACATTCGCCTGCTCGACCTTTACCTGTCAGCTGACTTTGATCTCGGCAGCCTGCCGGTCAACTTCCGCGCTGGTAAGCAGGTTATCTCCTGGGGTGAAGGTACCTTCATCTTCAACGGCATCAACGCGGTCAACCCAGTTGACGTCAGCGCATTCCGTCGTCCAGGTGTGGAAATCAAGGAAGGCCTGATTCCGGTCTGGGCCTTGTACGGTTCTGTGGGTCTGCCATTCGACCTGTCTTTGGAAGCGTTCTACCAGCTTGACTGGGAACCATTCCAGCTTGATCCAGCCGGTACGCCGTTCGCTGGTTCAGACGTGGCGAATGCCAACTCCAGCATCGGTGGTAACCAGGGTGTCGGTTTCTATTCCGGCTCACTGCGCTCCGGTCCAAACCTGCGTAACTGTGACAACACAACCAACGCCACGCGTAACCTTGCGGCGGCACTTGGTCAGGCTGCACGTTATGCTCAGTTGGTTGGTACGGGTTGCTCCACTGCTTCATCGCAGCATTACCTGACAAACCTGCCGACAGATGGCTCCGCTCAGACAATTCTCCTGAACGGCTACACTAGCGCCAGCACCGGCACGAACATCGTTGACGATGTGTCCAACGTTCATGCTCTTGAAGGCACGACCCGTGGTCGTGACATCAACGCCAAGGACGAAGGTCAGTTCGGTGTTGCTCTTCGCTGGTACTCAGAAGCTCTGAACTCAACCGAGTTTGGCTTCTACTACATGAAGTACCACTCCCGTCTGCCAATCGCCCAGGTGAAGCCAGACGGCATCGCTCAGGTTGAAACAAGCATTCAGGCTCCTGGTTCCACCGGTACGGCCATTGCTTCTGGTGCACAGGCTTGTGGCGCGCTTCTTGGCGCTGGTAACCGTGACTTTGCGGATACCTCACTTGCCAATGGTGGCTTCCTCGAAGGCGTGAATGTTGCTGACCCGAATGCGTCCGCTGCAGCCATGGCTTCAACTGCTGCTGCTGTTTACGGTGCTCTGGGTAACGCAACTGCTGTTGCTGATCTCGCGGGTATCACTGCTGGCCAGTCCACAGTGAACATGCGTCAGGTTGCGCTCATCAAGTGCGGTATCTTCATCGGTACCTCCACGACGATCGCAATTCCGGGTCTGGGTAACATCCCGATCGCTCCGGATGGCGTTGAAAACATCGGCGTGACACAGAACCTGTCAACCACACTGATCTACCCAGAAGACATTGAGCTTTGGGGTATCAGCTTCAACACCACAGTCGGCGACTGGGGCGTGCAGGGCGAAGTGTCCTACCGTCCAAACCAGCCGCTGCAGGTTGACACCACGCAGCAGACTATTTCTGCCGCTGGTGCACAGTGTGTCGGTGCCATCACCTTCGGTGACGTTCTGCGGACGGCGATTTCGCCGCTTTCCACAGAGCCAGGTACTCAGCCACTCGCAACCGACCTTACTGGTTGTAAGCCTGAGAACTTTGGTCGTACGCCAACTGCCTTCGTTCGTGAGGAAGTATTTACCTTCCAGATCGGTACGACGGCTACGTACACAAACTCCAACCCGCTCATCGAATTCCTGGGTGCCGACATCGGTATCCTGGTGACGGAATTTGGCGTCGTGCACGTTCCTGGTGTTCCCGATGAATCGCCTGGTACGCAGGCTGCCGGTGCAGTGGTTGAATTCAACCGCCTCGCTCCAGTTTGCCGCTCTGGTACGGATCTGCCGCTCGGCGCGATCCTGAACCTCGACACCCGTCAGGGTTGCCGTCCGACTGAAACGTCTTACGGTGGTATCCTCCTGACACGTCTCGACTACAACAATGCCTTCGGCACTGCTTGGACGCTCTCACCACAGCTCGTGTACCGTCACGACCTGGAGGGCTTCACACCAGCTCCGCTCGGCAACTTTGTTGAAGACCGTCGTTCAATCGGCATCAGCGTCACTGCAAACCTGCAGAGCACATGGCGTGTTGGCCTGAGCTACACGGACTTCATGGGTTCCGAGACCTATCAGAACAACCTTGATGACGACTTTGTGTCGCTCACAGCGAGCTACTCGTTCTAAGGTTAGACTGAAAACGACTTTGACACCGGACCGTCTCAATCCTGAGGCGGTCCGGGCGTCACACCAAAAACTCGTGGGGAACACGATTGGTCCTAAGGCGCAGGTGATGCTGTGAACCGGATGGCCGCAAACGAACTCTTCAGTGGAGGAAGATTCTCAATGAAAACCAGTGGCATTATTGCGGCTACTATTGCAGGTGGTGTAGCGCTCGGCGCGTCAGCCGCTCTCGCAGCAGTTCCGCAGGCTCAGGCAGACCGCCTGGGTAATGATCTCAACCCGATGGGTGGCGAGAAGGCCGGCAATGGCGGGGCGATCCCGGCATGGACCGGTGGTCTGCCGACACCCCCTCCGGGCGTTACCTACAATGCAGGTGACCGTCTGCAGAACCCGTTCTCGGGTGACGCAGTTCAGTACACAATCAATTCTGGCAACATGGGCCAGTACGACGGTGTTCTGACCGAAGGCTACAAGAAACTGCTTTCGACCTACGACACCTACAAAATGAACGTCTATCAGACACGCCGCTCATGCGCGTTCCCTGAATTCGTTTATGAAGCAAACAAGAATAACGCTGTTGTTTCAGAACTTGTTGGTGGCGGTAATGGTGTTGGCAAAGGCATCATGGGTTCGCCTTTCCCGATCATCAATTCTGGTCTGGAAGCAATCTGGAACCACACTCTGCGCTATCGTGCCTTTAAGGTGACGCGTCAGTTTACGGCTGCTCCTGTTACGGCAACCGGCGACTACACACTGCAGACGGTTCAGGATGAAGCCATCCTTCAGTGGTCTGACCCTTCCAAGGGTGCAGCTGAGGAACTCGACAACATCTCGATCTACTACATTGCCAACACGACCGCTCCGGCGCGTGCGGCTGGTAGCGTGATCCTGGTGCATGAGACCCTCAACCGTGCACTCGATGCTCGTAAGGCATGGCAGTATTCACCAGGTACACGTCGCGTGCGTCGTGCTCCGAATATTGCGTATGACAACCCGGGCACGAACTCAGACGGTCTGTCTACTTCAGACTCGTTTGACGGCTACAATGGCGCGCCAGACCGGTTTGACTGGACTGTTAAGGGCAAGAGCGAAAAGATCATTGCCTACAACACGTATGACGCTGAAACAGCTCCATACGACCAGTACATCCAGGCTCGTCACCTGAACCAGGACAACATTCGTTACGAACTGCACCGTGTGTGGACAATCGAAGCGAACCTGCGTGCTGAAAACCGCCACATCTACAGCCGTCGTGTGAAGCACATGGATGAAGATGCGTGGCAGCTGGCACAGGCTGAACTCTATGACGGTCGCGGTGAGCTGTGGCGCGTGCAGGAACTGCACACGATCCAGCGTTACAACGTACCGACCTGTGGTTCAGGTACTGAAGTGGTGTACGACACTGGTAACGGTCGTTACCTGTCACTCGCCATGCAGAACGAAGAGCCCGGCGTGAACTACTTCGCCGATGAGCTCAACCCTGACCGGTATACGCCTTCGGCTATCCGTCAGCTCGGTGTGCGCTAAGTCGCTGTACGCCTAAGTACGATCCAACGGCGGGCCGGTCCTCATACCCGAGGTCCGGCCCGTTTGTTACTGTCCATCCATACACATCAAAAACCTGGACCATCTCACCTGGTTCCATCGCCCAACCGAGGCCTGGCTGCGGCTGTTAGCCATAGTTTCAGCATCGTGATTTGGGGTCGATTTGACGCTAGGTGAAACCGTTTCAGGGTGTAGGATAGACCTAGAGCTAGACACAGAATTAGACACGCAATCGAGTGTCAGACCGGCGGCAATCTGTTTTCTGTATGCCGGACCTGCACGTATATGCCTCTTGTGTGAGAGGCGAATGAGTGGATTGAGTTAGACCCATGAGCACACTACGCACAGCACTTAAAGGCGGCGTTGCCGCGCTGGTTCTCGCCGGCGTTGCATCCGTGCCTGCCCAGGCCGTGCCTTCAGTTGATCCGGCAGAAGCTGCGGTAATCCGCGAGCTGGAAACCAAAGGCTACGCCACGCCCTCCAACCTTGCCTCCAAAACGCTTCTGGTTGCGGCCGCTGATCTTGGCGAACGCATCGTTGCTGTTGGCCAGTTTGGGCACATTGTGATTTCAGACGATGACGGCGCGACCTGGCGCCAGGCAGCGTCTGTTCCAACCCAGGCGCTTTTGACATCGGTCTATTTTGCTGATGACAAAGTCGGCTACGCGGTTGGCCATGACGCCGTCATCATCAAGACAGAAGACGGTGGCGAAAACTGGGAACTGAAATACGACGACGCAGAAGCTGAAATGCCTCTGTTCTCGGTTCGCTTCGCAGACGCCAACACTGGTGTCGCGGTAGGCGCGTTCTCTACCGCGCTGTCTACCACGGATGGTGGCGAGACCTGGAACCTCCAGTCGGTCATTCCCGATCCTCCTCCCCCGCTGGAAGGTCTTGAGTACGAACCACACCTCAATGCGCTCTTTGAAGGACCTGATGGGTCCATGTTCATTGCGGCTGAAACCGGCTTCGTGTTCCGGTCTCTCGACAGCGGCGCGAACTGGGAACCCATCAAGACACCCTATTTCGGCTCGTTCTGGGGTGGCATGACGCTCGATGACGGCAACATTCTGATCTTCGGCATGCGTGGAAATGTCTGGCGCTCTGAAGACCAGGGCACAACATGGGCGCAGGTTGATACCGGCTCCAAGAAGTCATTTGGTGGCGGCATGCAGATGGACAATGGAGCGATTGTCCTTGCCGGCCTCAATGGCGGTGTTGCCTACAGCACGGATGGTGGCAACACATTCGAAGTTGTGGACCGTCCGGACCGTAAGGGCTACTCGGCTGTTGTGGATGGCCCTGACGGCAGCGTTCTCATCTTTGGTGAGCCTGGCGTTGTGAAGCATCCCGACACGGCTGAAGGTTTCCGCAGCGGAAGCTAGTCACGTCCGACCATAGACCCGCGACATAGCCGCCGCCCCGCCCGGACAGACCTGAAACAAGGTTTACGTCATGGGCAGGGCGGCGGTACTTTTTTGTCTGAACGTCTTTCGCAATACGTCCGAACTGGACGTCCTCGCTGGGGTGACCAATGGCTGACCGCTTCGACCGATACACACGCATCAAAGCATCGCGCGATGCCGGGATCCTGACTCTGATGCTGTCCAATCCAAAGCTGCGCAATGCGGTGGATGAGCAGATGCATCATGAGCTGGCGGACATATTTGTGGACGCGCAGGAAGATGATCAGACCCATGTCATTCTTCTCACTGGCGATCCGGACGGTAATGCGTTTTGCGCAGGGGGCGACATCGCCTGGATGAAAGCTGGACTTGAGGGCAAGGCTGCCAGTCCCAGTGCGTCTGAAGGGCGACGCATCGTCACGACGCTTCTTGATGTGGAGAAGCCGATTGTGGCTGCCATCAACGGGCCTGCGGTTGGTCTTGGGGCAACGATTGCTTTGTTCTGTGACGTCATCTTCATGGGTGAGAGCGCGCAGGTCGCTGACCCGCATGTACGCGTTGGACTCGTGGCCGGTGATGGCGGGGCTGTGATCTGGCCGCAGCTTGTGGGCTATGCGCGTGCCAAGGAATATCTGATGACCGGTGATCCTGTGCGCGCTGCGGAAGCTGAGCGTATCGGACTGGTCAACTATGTGGTCAGCGATGATGAATTGCAGGCGGAAGCTCTTGCCTTTGCGACCAAGCTGGCAGCTGGTGCGCCGCAGGCCATCCAGCACACCAAAGCGGCGGTCAACATGGAGCTCAAGCGGCTCGCGGCTACAGTGTTTGATGCGTCGCTGGCCTATGAGATGATCTCGTTCACGCGGGACGACCATCGAGAGGCCGTGTCTGCGTTTCTTGAAAAGAGGCGGCCGACCTTTACCGGCACATAAGCCTATGACGCAGCGTTCGATGCTCAGGATCGAAGAGGGAGATCATTATGCCCAGTGACACAGCACAGATAGTAGACCACCCCACGGGCGGTGACGGTCTTATCGCTGCTGCCCATGGCTTTGCCGGTGAACTGCGCGAGCGTGCAGCGGAGATTGAGTCCGGGCGTCAGTTGCCGCAGGACATAGCAGACCGGTTTGCAGCCGCGGGCTTCTATCGCATGGCTGTACCCAAGGCGCTGGGTGGGCTTGAAGCAACACCGCAACAGATCGCCGGGGTGATCGATGCTCTGGCACAGGCGGATGGGTCAGCGGCCTGGTGTGTGATGATCGGATCCACGACCGGGCTTACGGCCGCCTATCTTGACCCGGCCGCGGCCGCGCGCATTTATGGTGATGACCCCAATACCATTACAGCAGGTGTCTTTGCGCCCATGGGCACGGCGGACATGTCCACAGACAGTGCAACGGTCAAAGGGCGTTGGGCATGGGGCTCCGGCTCGCACAATGCGCAATGGGTCTTTGGCGGTGCGCGGTTGATATCCGATGGTGCGCCCGTGATGGACGATGCCGGGCGGCCACGGACGCAGATGTTTGCCATGCCGGTTCAGGATTTGAAGCTGCATGACAACTGGGACCCGTCAGGCCTTGCGGGCAGCGGCAGCAGCGACTTTGAGGCCAATGATGTGGTGGTGCCGCTTGGGCATGGGGCGGACATTACCAAGCCTCCAAGTCTCACAAATCCACTCTATGCCTTCCCGGTGTTCGGCCTGCTTGCCGTGGGCATTGCCTCTGTCGCAACGGGACTGGCCCGGCAGGCGATTGACGAGATCATTGAAATTGGTGGCGGCAAAGTCCCTCAGGGAAGCCGCAAGACTCTTGCCCATCGGCCGCAGGCTCAGTCCGAGCTTGCGCAGGGTGAAGCGGAGTTGCGCGCCGCGCATTCCTTTTTGGAGAATGCAGTCGGGGCGGCATGGGATGCTGCCACTGCGGACGGGTCTATTGGCGTCGACCATCGCCGCGACCTGCGTCTTGCTGCGACCCATGCCACAACGGCATCTGCCAGGGTGGTTGACCGTATGTATCTGCTGGGTGGTGGTAGTTCTGTCCACCGGACGTCGCCGCTGCAACGGGCCTTCCGGGACGTCCACGTGGCCACGCAGCATATGATGACCGCGCCCGCGACCTGGGAACTGACCGGCAGGCTCCTGTTCGGACTCGAGACAGACACCGCCACACTTTGACCGGCTGATCTGTGTTCACGCCGGTTGGCCCTGCGCGGGGCCTTAACCCATTTGACCGAATGTGAATGTTCATTCAATTTGATTGAATGGCACATCCTCCGCGTATTCCTGACAGTGCACCTGAGGCCGCCGAGCAAGCGGTTCCGCCCTCAGTTGATGTGCTGCCAGAGGCACTCAACAAGCAGGAGCGCATTCTGAGTGCTGCACTGGAGTTGTTTGCCCGGCGTGGATATCAGGCGACGGCTGTCCCTGATATTGCCAAGTCTGCCGGTGTGGCGACCGGCACAATCTATCGGCATTTCGACACTAAGGACGCATTGCTGAACGTGCTGTATCAGCGGTCGAGGCGTGAGCTCAACGCGTGCGTGTTTGCGCCCGCTCCTGCAGGACCATCTGCCCGCGACGTATTTGGTGTCCTGTGGCGCCGGCTTGCCGGTTGGCTGGCTGAATACCCGGAGCAAGCGACATTTCTGGAGCAGCACTATCATAAGCCGCTGCTTGACGAGAAAAGCCGTGAGGCGGATGGCATTTTCGTGCAGGGCATTGAGCGTTTTGTCATGGGTGCTGTGGCATCCGGAGAGGTTCGGGACATGCCACCTGCCGTCGCCGTTGCCCTTATCTGGGGTGGGGCGCTTGGCATGTTGAAAATGGCAGAGGACGGCCATCTCTCCATCGAGGCATCTGTGGTCGCTCACGCAGAAGCAAGCCTGTGGGACGCATTGCGCACCTAGGCTTGTCGGTCAGGGTGCACCTGCCTTCCCCGACCGCAGTCTATCGGCTAGCGTGTCGCCAAAATTGTCACCAATGGCAGTAACAGGGTGGGCGGAGAGACTTTGGCTATCGAAAAACGAGAATTCACAACCATCGAACGAGATGGTCCAGTGGCCATTGTGCGCTACGACCGTGGCGATGGGCTGAATGCCCTGTCGCGCGCTGCCATGCGTGAACTCACGCAGATTGCGCGGGACTTTCGCGATGATATCGACACCCATGTGATTGTGCTGACAGGCACCGCGAAGATTTTCAGTGCCGGTGCTGATCTCAAGGATCCCGAAATGGCCGGTAGCGAAGACGGGCTGCTGGCACGCCGTCACGGCCTCAAGGTCGGTCCCGACATGTGTGATGCGTGGGAAGACCTCGAGCAGCTCACGATATGTGCCATTGAAGGTCATTGCATCGGGGGTGGTGTGGCGCTGGTTGGGGCGTGCGACATTCGCATTGCCGGTGAGTCCGCAGGCTTCAGACTTCCGGAAATCCCGCTCGGCATGAACATGAGCTGGCACTCCAATCCACGGCTGGTCAATCTGATGGGGCCGGCGCGGGCCAAGCTGTTTGTCATTCTTGGTGAAGTGCTCAAGGCACAAGATGCGCTTGACTGGCGTCTGATCGAAGACGTCGTGGCAGATGGGAGTGCGCTGGATGCAGCGCTTGAGCTCGCTCGTCGTGCAGCGGCCGTGCCACCGGTTCCCTTGCGCATGTCAAAGCAGTCCATCGAGATGGCGGCGAAGGCGCTCAATCCGGTCTCGACCTATATGGATCGGGATCAATTTGCGCTGGCGGCAACGGGTAAGGATCAGCGCGAGGCCATTACCGCCTTTCTTGAAAAGCGCACACCGAAATTCACGGGCGAATAGCGCCCGACGACCAATCAAACACAACATCAAAAACAGGAGGGTCTGATATGGCCGGACGTGTAGACGGAAAAATGGCAATGGTAACGGGCGGTGCGTCAGGTCTGGGCACTGCAACATGCAAGTTGCTGGTCGCTGAAGGCGCCAAGGTCGTTGTTGCTGACATCAATCTCAAAGGGGCGCAGGACGTGGCTGACGCCATCAACAAGGACGCGCCGGGCAGTGCCAAGGCTGTTGAGCTTGATGTGACGTCAGAGAGCGGTTGGCAGACCGCGCTTGATGAAGCGGTTGCCTTCATGGGTGGTCTCAACATTCTCGTCAACAATGCAGGCATTGGCGGCTCCGCGCCGGTTGAGGATGAGACGTTTGAAAACTGGAAGAAGATCCAGTCTGTTGATCTCGATAGTGTGTTTTTGGGCTGCAAATATGCGCTTGGTCACATGAAAGCGCATCAGCCCGGATCGATCGTCAATATTTCCTCGATTGCCGGTCTGATCGCGGGACACAACATGGGCGCCTATAATGCGGCCAAGGCGGGTGTCTGGCTGTTCTCGAAGTCGGTCGCACTGCACTGCGCCAAGCGCGGCTATGACATTCGGTCCAACTCGGTGCATCCGACATTCATCCGGACACCTATTCTGGAAAGTCTGCTGGCCCGCGCGGAAGACGCTGAGACCAAGCTCGCCAAGCAGGTGCCGCTTGGGCGCATTGGTGAACCCAATGATGTGGCCTATGCGGTGCTTTATCTCGCCAGCGATGAGAGCCGGTTTGTCACCGGCTCCGAGATCAAGATCGATGGTGGCATCTCTGCCATGTAGCTGTGTTTCGGTCTGATACACGCTTAACGGCTCATTAGGTTTCCCGTGCACTTAGACGTGCGCGGGGAATCCGCCGCCGCTAGGCTGGGCGTGATGATCGGATCATTGACCAGTGCGGCAGAAGGCTTGCGGTCAGCCCGCGTTGGTGTGGGCAAGGCGGCGAGTGATGTCGTGCGCTCGGCGCAGTCTGCCAGCAATGCTTATCAACAGACGGCATCTGCTGCATCCAGGACATCAGCTTCCTCTTCGGGCAGTGCGGCGCCGCGTTACACGCCGCCACTGGCGCCCAGCACGCAGGCCCAGTCACCTGACCTTGCAGTTGCGGCGGTCAATCTGACGCGTGCAGAGTTTGCCTACAAAGCAACGGCCCAAGCCTTTAAGGCTCAGGCCGAAGTTGTTGAAACGCTTCTGGATACAGTTATCTAGGCCGCGCCTGAAACCGCATCCCCTTCTTTCACATCAGCAATCAGACGGAACTCGGAGAAGTCCGGGTTGTGCATGTCTTCGAGATATTGCTGAGGCGGGAACGGGTAGAGGTTCGGCGTGCCGGACTTGTCGAAGTACCAGCTGTCACAGCCGCCAGATGCCCACACTGTCTGCGGCGCGCGCTCGGCCATGCTCTTGTTGTAGGCATCAAAAGAGGCCTGTTTGGGGGCAATGGCTTCCAAGCCTTCATCGCGCATCTTGTTCAGCATGCTGATGACATAGTCGACCTGGCGTTCTGAAATTGTAATCAGGGACAGATTTCCAACGGGGCCTGTCGGGCCTTCCAGCATCCAGAAGTTTGGAAAGCCGGGCATGCCGACGGCACGGTGGGCGCGGGGAGACCCGTCCCAGCTCTCGCCAAGGTCCTGACCGTTTTCGCCGGTGACTTTGGTGGGCAGGATAAACGCGGATGCATCAAAGCCTGTGGCGAGGATCAGCACATCCAGCTCATGCAGCTTGCCGTCTTTAGTCTCAATGCCCTTGGGGGTGATGCGTGTAATCCCGTCTGTAATCAGGTTGGCATTGTCACGGCTGATGGCCGGGTAGAACTCGGAGCAGAAAATCAGGCGCTTGCAGGCTGCCTGATAGCTGGGTGTCAATTTGGCGCGCAGTTCTGGATCGGCAATCGCTTCTTCCAGATGTTCCGTGCAGGCCTTTTGTACGTCGGCCAGCTTTTCCTGGTCGCCGGTGGTGGCAGCACCGAAGTTCTTGACCATGGTCTTGTAGTAGAAATTGAAGCTGGCTTTCTGCAGTGCCGGGAACTTGCGCATCAGCCATTTCCAGCCGGTTGCATATTCCTTTTGCGGCAGCGGGATCATCCATTGCGGGGTGCGCTGGAAGACATTCATCGTGCCGACCTTGTGGGTGATGGCGCCGATGATCTGCGCTGCTGTGGAACCGGTACCAATGATACCGACCTTGCGGCCTTCAAGCTTTACCGAATGGTCCCAGCGCGCAGTGTGGAACATGTCGCCTTCAAAGCTGTCCAGGCCGTCGATGTTTGGCAGCGTCGGCTTGTGCAGAACGCCTGTCGCGGAAATGACCACGTCATAGTGTTCAACGTCGCCATTGCCGTCAGTGAGTTTCCACTGCGGACCTTCATAGGTGAGGTCGGTCACGGGCGTATTGAATTTAACAACTTTGGTAACGCCGAACTTCTCAGCGGTTTCTTCCATATAGGCCTGGATTTCGGGGCCGTAGGAAAACCGGTGAGACCAGTCGGGGTTGAGATTGAAGGTGAAGGAGTACCAGCGGGAGGGGACATCGCAGGAGAGGCCCGGATACTGATTCTCGCGCCAGGTGCCGCCCACTTTGTCTGACTTTTCATAGACGGTGAGGTCGGTGTAGCCGGCTTCGCGGAGCTTCACGACGGCAGCTATGCCAGACATGCCCGCACCCACAACGGCGATGCGCGGCTGTGTGCCTGCCTTGGCCCAGCCGTTTGATCCGCCGGATGCAAACTCGTTTGTATGCATGTTCATGACGATCTTCTCCCGATCGCGCCGTTCGGCGCCCTTTATTCTGCTTGTTGACGCTAACATGATAGCTTATTGACGGGTTGTCAATAAGGAATTGCACGCATAGACTCAAGCAGGCTAAGAGAAGTCATCAAACGCAGCAGAAAGCCCGTCATGTCTGAAAGAGCCCAGCGTATTCGCCGTACACCGGAAATGGCGCGCGAAGAGATTATCGATGCGACCCAGGCGGCACTGACGGAAATGGACTTCAACGCCCTGACGGTGGATGCCGTGATGCAGCGCACGGGCATGACGCGGTCGTCGTTCTATCACTACTTCAAAAGTGTTGATGAGCTGGCACTCGGCTTTCTGGGCCGTCTCGAGGGTGCCATCCGCGAGACCGTGGATGACTGGCTCAATGGCGACGGGTCCGACGACTACCGGGCTGATACGCATGCCCGCCTCACGACAATGTTCGTGGCCATGGACAACCATCGCACCGGCATGATGGCGCTCGCTCGCGCCTCCAACAGCAGCGAAAAGGTGCATGACGAATGGCGGTCGCGGGTGATTGATTACTTCATTGATTTGACCGCACGCTTCATCCGGCAGCAGATCATGCTTGGGCGATCCAAAGTCGAAAACCCCGACCTGACAGCCCGCAGCCTCATCCTGATGAACAATGCGCTGGCGAATGACAATCTGATGCGCGAAGAGCCTGATGATCCTGCGGTGATCGGCAAGGTGTCAGCAGAGATCTGGAACGCGGCGATTTACGGCAAGTAGCCACCAGTGCATGTGGTGCTTACTGGAACAGCGAAGGCTGGGCCGGTGAGTCCGGCAGTGCGCCTTCCAGCTTCAGTAGAAACTTCTTGGCCTCCATGCCGCCGCCAAAGCCTGTCAGTGCCCCTGTTGACCCAATGACACGGTGGCAGGGCAGGACGATGGGCAACGGGTTGGCCCCATTGGCGGCACCGACCGCGCGGCTTGCTTTTGGTCGACCGGCCTTCTTTGCCATCTCTCCATAAGAAGCGGTCTGGCCATAAGGAATGGTGGCAAGGTTGCGCCATATCTGGTTCTGGAAGTCAGTGCCGTCGAGGGTTAGCGGCAAATCAAACTCTGTCAGGTCACCTGCGAAATAGGCGTCCAGCTGTTTTGCGACTTTCCTGAACCCACCATCATCCTGCTGCCAGTGCTCAGCATGGCGGATCGTCTTGCTGCCGGTAGGGAAGCTGATGAGGTGCAGACTATCTGCATCACCGGCCACCAGCAGGTCGCCGATGGGGCTTGGAATATAGGTGTAGCGCAACTCGCGTTTGAGAATGTGCATGGGGGTCTCGGGCAGTTGATGGCGATGTCCAAGACTATCGCACTGGCGGGAAATGCGCTGGTCGAAATCGGACATGATCATCTGCCCGGCTATGCGGGCTGAACATCGCACATGCGTAGGCTGAACGACCTCAACACCTGCTTGAAAGGCCAGCCCATGCCAACACTTGAAACTGAATTCCTGTTTGAACTGCGCGTGAAACTTGCAGCCCCCGTCACCAGTGGCGTCACGCCTAACGGAATGCGGATGATCTGCATTGGTACGCAAGGTACTGTTGAAGGCCCGCGCATGGAGGGGCGCGTGGTGCCGAACGCCGGTGGTGATTGGGCCATGGTGCGCGGCGATGGATCCGGTGCGCTGGATGTTCGTCTCAGTCTGGAGATGGATGACGGGGCAATCATCTACATGACCTATTTCGGCCGAATGCTGGCTTTGGACGGTGATTATGAGTATGCGCTGGATTTTGCCAAGCCGGACGATGTGGCCGGCGCGGAGCGGTACTATTTCCGAACGAATCCGCTGTTTGAAACCGGAGATGAGCGATATCTATGGCTCAATCACGTAGTGGCGGTCGGCAAGGGCCGGACCGGAGATGGTGGCGTGATTTATGAGGTACATGCGGTAAAGTAGACCCGAACAGATATTGAGGGCCTTGCGAGCAAGCGAGGCCCGGCTATTCGGGAGACGACCCCATGGATATGAGCTTCAGCGCGGACCTTGAGCCGTTTCGGCAGGAAGTACGCAGCTTCTTTGCCAATGACTACCCGCAGGACATTCTGGACAAGGTGCGTTCCGGCTATTCGCTGAGCACGCCGGAAGTCCGTAAGGCCGAAATGGCCTTGGGTGCCAAAGGCTGGCTGGCATCTGCCTGGCCGCAGGAGTTCGGCGGGCCGGGCTGGACCATCGAGGAGCAATACATCTTTGATGAAGAGCTTGAGCGCGCCGGTGCGCCGACCGTGACGCCCATGGGTGTCATCTATGTGGGGCCGGTGATCTTCAATTTCGGCAGCGACGAGCAGAAGGAAAAATGGCTTGGACCCACCCGCTCCGGCGAAATGGGCTGGGCGCAGGGCTACAGCGAGCCGGGCTCGGGGTCTGACCTCGCGTCGCTACAGTTTTCCGCCGTGCGCGATGGCGATGAGTTTGTGCTCAATGGCACGAAGATCTGGACGTCGGCTGCGCAACATGCGGACTGGATTTTTCTGCTGGCGCGGACCTCCAAGGGCGAACGCAAGCAGCAGGGCATCAGCTTTGTGTGCTGTGAAATGACCCGCGAAGGCGTGACGCTGGTGCCGATCATCGGCATTGACGGCAAGCACTATCTCAATCAGGTGGTGTTTGAAGATGTGCGTGTGCCGGTAGATTACATGATCGGCGAAGAAGGCAAGGGCTGGGAATACTCGACCTACCTTCTGGGCAATGAGCGCACGTCCTATGCGCGCATCGGCGCCAAGCGGAAGATGCTGTCCGACCTCAAGGAGATTGCCAAGGCAGCGCCCATGGGCGGCAATGAAGCGCTCTATGATGATGAAGTGTTCAAGCTGAAGATAGCTGACACGGAAATGCGCGTGGACGGGTTGGAGACAACCGTGCTGCGCATTCTGTCGTCGGTGGCGGAAGGCGGGTCACCGGGCAATGAGGCGTCCACGGTCAAAATTCTGGCGACGGAAACCCATCAACGGATCACCGAGCTGATGGTGGAAGCCTGTGGCCGGGCGGCCCAGATCGGCAGTCCCGATTGTGCGTCCCCTGACTGGTCTCAGGATGCCCTGACGAGCTACGCGCCGCCATCGGTGTCCTCGTATTTTGCGGGTCGGGCACAGTCGATTTATGGCGGCACCAATGAGATCCAGAAAAACATCATTGCCAAGCGGGTGTTGGGCCTCTAGCGCAGAAACTCCTATTTTCTGCGGGTTTTCGGGTGTGTGACGCGGCGCTGTCAGGTTGGTGACGGGGTGGTGACGTGGCGATGGTCTGTGAGAATTCACAGATTGGCGGCACCGCAACCGACACATGATGGAGAGAGTTCAGGTGCTTATTCGCAAGCTACGGATCGACAAGGGATGGTCGCAGGAGACACTGGCGGAAGTCAGTGGATTGAGCGTGCGCACCATTCAGCGGCTCGAGCGGGGCGACAAGGCGAGCCTGGAAACTCTTACAGCGCTGGCTGCGGTCTTCGAGGTGGATGTTCCCACCCTGTCAACGGAGGCTCCCATGTACACACCCAACGAACTGTCGAAAGAAGAACGCCGGGCGATCCGCTATGTGCGCGATCTGAAGGCCTTTTACAGCCATGCAGCGACCTATGCGGTTGTGATTTTCGGGTTGTTCATCATCAACCTGTTCACCGGCATCAGCACGCCGTGGTTTATCTGGCCGATGCTCGGCTGGGGCGTTGGTGTGGCCGCGCACGGCCTGTCGGTCTTTGAAGTGATGTCGCTGTTCAGCCCGGACTGGGAAAAGCGTGAGATTGAAAAACGCCTGGAACGCACCCGCCGGGATTAGGCGGGTACGTTCCTTGTGCGTGAGTGCTTTGCGCGTAAGGGCGTCAGACCACCTTGTGGTCGATGAGGGACTGCGCGCCGTCGAGGATGGCGTCCTTGCCGGGGCGGAAGGTGACACCGAGCATGGACTGGGCTTTGTCGTTGGAGACGAAGCGCTTCTTGTCGAGCTCGGGCACGACCTGTTTCATGACCGGGTTGAAGATTGACAGCAGGCGGAGCAGGAAACTCGGCAGCTTGCGGGTCGGGATCTTCTTCTTCTGGGCCGGGAACGCGTCGCGCAGCAGTTTGGCGATGTCCTCAAACCAGTAGAAGTCATTCGCGGCAATGAAGCGGTGGCCCGCAGCGCCGGGTGTTTCCATGGCCGCCACATGGGTTGCCGCTACGTCGCGCACGTCAACGATCTGGAAGCCGACTTTTGGTGTTGCAGGCAGTTTGCCACCCATCAGCTGGGTGAGGATTTCAACGGAAGCTGAGAAGTCGCCGTTCAGAACTGGTCCGAGCACAGCAGAGGGATTGACGGTAACTAGCTCAAGGCCCTGGCCTGGACCTGAGAGATATTCCCAGGCGGCTTTTTCAGCGATGGTCTTGGAGCGCGTGTAGGCCGTGTTGTCCTTGAGGTTGTCCGGGTTGGACCAGTCTTCCTCTGTTAGGACTTCCGGCTGGTCGTCATATCCGTAGGCGACGGATGCGACAGACGAGGTCATGATCACGCGTTTGACGCCCGCAGCCTTTGAGGCCTTGAGGGCACGCAGCGCGCCGTCGCGGGCAGGAACGATCAGCTCGTTGGGGTCCTTGGGAAGTTCCGGCGGAATGGGGGACGCAATGTGGTGCACATAGGTGCAGCCTGCGACCGCGTCGTCCCAGCCCGCGTCCGATGTGAGGTCGGCAGCAAACAGCTCAATGTCTGCGGCGCGCGGGTCCTGGGTTGCCAGCAGGCTTTTGAGGGCCGGGCCCTTGTCCAGGGAGCGGATGGTGCCGCGGACTTTATAGCCTTTGTCCAGCAGCAACAGGATCACCTGCTGGGCGATGTAGCCCGAGGCGCCCGTCACAAGAACCGGCGCATCTTTGTTGATCTGGTCAGACATATCCATCACTCCCCTTGAGCCAGTGTCACAGCTTGGTACCTGCCGCCGATCATATTAATGACCGCTGGTCAATTAGCTAGGGGGGTGAGGGGGTGTTTTCAAGGGCGGTCTTGATGTGGGCGTGCGCTCTGCCTATGTTGTACCAATCGGTACAAATATGTTGAGTAGGTAACAGAATGACAGATAGCTCGGTGCAGGATCGCCCGCCGCTTCCCCCCTTTACGGCGGAAACGGCTGCTCAAAAGGCCCGCATGGCGGAAAACGCCTGGAATACGCGCGACCCGTCCAAAGTGGTGCTGGCCTACACGCCGGACAGTGTGTGGCGAAACCGGTCTGACTTTCTGCAGGGCCATAGCGAGATTGAAGCGTTTCTTACCCGTAAGTGGGAGCGTGAACTGGACTATCGCCTGATCAAGGAGCTGTGGGCTTTTCATGACCACCACATTGCCGTGCGGTTCCAGTATGAATGGCATGATGCGGCGGGGCAGTGGTATCGCTCCTACGGGAACGAACAATGGGCCTTTGCTCCCAGCGGCCACATGCAGCGGCGCGAAGCAAGCATCAATGATGTTCTGATTGACCCGTCTGACCGAAAGTTTCTGTGGGAGGCGGGTCCGCGGCCGGAAGACTATCCCGGCCTAACGGAACTGGGTCTTTAGACGTTAGCCAGCGGGGAGTTGTCAGTGGCATCCAGAATGGATCGTGCGCAGGCCGTTGTGGCGATTGGTGAACTCTTTCGGGAGCACGGCTACCACGGCACGTCCTATGGGCAGATCACCGCTGCGACCGGGCTGGGCAAGGGCAGTCTCTATAATCACTTTCCCAATGGCAAAGAAGACATGACGCGTGCCGTCCTTGCCCATGTGCATGGATGGTTTGAGGACAATGTGTTTGGTGTGCTTGCCTCAAAAACTGATCCAATGGAGGCGGTGGATCAGATGTTCGTGCAGGTGGATGACTATTTTCGCTCCGGCCGCAGGCTGTGCCTGTTGGGCGCATTCTCGCTTTATGACGTGCGCACGGCGTTTGACGCTGAAATCGTCAGCTATTTTTCACGATGGGTGGAGACGCTGGCGGGCTGTCTAAAGCGCGGTGGCCTGTCGGCCAAGGAGAGCAAGGTCCAGGCCATGGCCTGCATGGTGGATATACAGGGTGGCCTGTTGATGGCGCATGCCTTTGACGATGCAGCCATCTTCACGTCATCGCTGGCACGCAGCGCCAAGACCCTGCGCGCTGCGATGGGGGATCGGGTGCCTGCCTAGACAGCCACGTCGTTGCCTCCCTGATTATCCGGAGACGGATTATTTCTGTCGGGTGTACTGCGCTTCACCAAACAACTGTGAGCGGTGCGTGTCGTTGAGGTCTTTCATGCCGCCTTCAACGGTCTCCTTGCGGACTTTTTCGCGTGCAACATCCAGCCCCTTGATAACGGCGGGTCGATCCTTCATGCGATGCACCCAGGCGCGCAGGCTGTCGACGTTCTCAATGCCGGGTATGTCCACTGTTCCTTCGACCCAGGGCAGGACCGCCATATCGGCGATGGTGTAATCGTCCCCAGCAAACCAGGTGGATGTGGAGAGGTGTTCCTCCATGACGTCCAGCAGGCGGCGCATCTCTGACTGATACCGCTCGATGGAGTAGGGGTGTTTCTCCTTGGCGTAGAAGAAGAAATGCGCGAACTGGCCGAACATCGGGCCGACGCTGGCCATCTGAAACATCAGCCACTGATGAGCAAGGTGCCGGGCCTTGCCGGAGACGGGCAGGAACTGGCCGGTCTTCTCTGCGAGGTACCAGAGGATGGCGCCGGACTCCCACAAAACGATTTCTTCGCCGTCTGGCCCGTCCGGGTCAATGATGACGGGGAACTTGTTGTTGGGGTTGAGGGCGCGGAAGGCCGGGGTGTGTTGGTCCCCCTCGAGAATGTCCACATATTCGAGGGTGTAGGGCAGGCCCATTTCCTCGAGCGCGATGGAGACCTTGCGGCCGTTAGGCGTGGGGCCCGTGTAGAGGGTGATTGGCGCGGTCATGTGTGCAATCCATATTTGTAATGGTTGCGCGCATAGTGGCGGGCGGGGGAGTGGCAAGCAATGCCAAGTGCATTGCCTGCCAATGAAGCTTTCGGGTTAGACGACGTTGATGCCGTGGGCGAAGGGGGCTTTGCGCTCCACATCGTGACCAGACTTTGCCTGCACCGTGTGATCCCAGATCAGGT
The DNA here is from genome assembly GCF_040362765.1 of Pyruvatibacter sp. HU-CL02332. NCBI lineage: Bacteria > Pseudomonadati > Pseudomonadota > Alphaproteobacteria > Hyphomicrobiales > Parvibaculaceae > Pyruvatibacter > Pyruvatibacter sp. HU-CL02332. The sequence continues at coordinate 1,386,021 of NZ_BAABWK010000001.1, read as the reverse complement.
CGCAGCCTTCATAGGGCAGCAGTGCTTTGACCTTGGCTTTGTGCTCATCGCTCAGATCATCAAATTCCTCGCGCAGGCGTTCGAGGCAATAGACCCTGTATTGGGTGACGGGAAGGTTCTTGTAGTGGCACCCCTGCACGGTCATTTCGAAACGGCTTTGCCCAGCTGAAAAGGCGCGGGCGTTTTCGCGGTGCTGAACCAGATGGGTCTGGGCGATCTCGCGCAGCATCGGGGCTGCATCATCGGGGACGTGATCCAGCAGGGATGTCTCACCCGCGGTTGCCCGCGCATTCCAGACCCGGGCCACCCATTCAGTGATGGCTGGCCACTCATTGCGCATGATGGTGGAGGGCGTGGGGTCCTGACTGTAGTGACGGAGCATGGGGCCCATCATGCCGATGTCTGCAATGGAGGGGGTGTCGCCCAGCAGGTAGGGGCGGTTTTCCAGCATGGACAGCATGACACGCATGGCATTGAGGAATGTTTCATCCACATGCGCTCTCGTTGTCTCAGTCACGCCGTCGCCAGCCACATACCGGGCGAGCTGCCGTTTCTTGACCATGCGACGGCGGATGAACCGCGGTGCCTTGACGTGGTTGGTGAGCTCATCGGTCAGAATGCTGGTCAGCAGTTCGCGATCATTCTCGTTGCTCCAGCGGTAGCTCATGGCGGAGCGCCAGAGCCATTCGTCGGCATAGTCCTCAATCAGCAATGCAATGAACCGCACCACCGGATCGGTTGGAAAGACCATCCGGTCTGTCTCTCCGCTGTCCACGAACTCCTGTTCCATGAGCTGGATGGTCGGCGTGCTGTCTGAGAGGAAGCTTCCGTCTTCGCGCTCAATAATTGGAACCTGAACGGCGCCGGCCTTTTCCTTGATGTGGTCCTGGCAGGCAAACGGGTTGTCCATCACATAGGGAACGCCCTTGTAGCGAAGATACGCCTCAAGTTTGCCGGTGTAGTAGGAAACTGAAATGCCCCAGACCTTGATCATTGTCGTCCCTCATCGTTTGTTTTGTGGGCTTGTTTTGTAGTTGCCGTATTTTGACAGTAGCGGGGTCATGTGGCCTAGAATGCTAACAAGTTACATTTGAGGCAGATTGTCGGGAGGCCGCCATGCGGGTGCTGCGGGCCAAGACCAGAACGCTCTATGACCTGCTGCCGCAGCCGGTTCTGGACCGGGTGCTCGCCACCGGGACGTCACGTGGTTTCAAGGATGGCCAGATCATTCAGCAGCGCGGCGATGACCGGCAGGGTATTTCCGTTCTGACCTCGGGGCAGATCGTGGCGGGCAATGCAGGGGCCGACGGCTCGTTTTTGGTGTCCGCACTGCTGCGCCCCGGGGAGACATTTGGCGAATTCACCGTGATGGCCGACCTGCCTCATACGCACACGCTGTGGTCGCAGGGGGAGACGACGATCACGTTCATCAAAGGGTCGCTTGCCACCCGGTTGATGGATGAGGAGCCGGCCTTCGCGCATGCCCTGCTGACCATCGCCCTGTTACGCAATCACGAACTTCTGGAATTCCTGGATGCCCAGCGTCGCCTGACACTGCCCATCAGGATTGCGCAGTTGCTGCTGACATCGGTCGATCCCAAGGCACCCGCGGATACGGTGGAGTGCCGTCAGGAGGATCTTGCGGTGACGCTGGGGGTGTCGCGCGTTGCCACGGGCAAGGCGCTCAAGCGTCTCGAGCAGGACGGGATGGTCGAGCTTGGATATGGGCGCATCGGCCTGCCGGATGTTCAGGGCCTTATTGCCAAGGTGGAAGCGGATGATCCGCTTTTCATGCTGCCGAGGGCCTAAGGCCTTTGCCTCCGTACCATCACGATGAGATGCGTCAGTGACGCGACGAAGAACAAAAGCAATGGCAGCAGCAGTCCAGGGCTGAAAAAGAGCTGTATCCGGGTCTGGGTCGGAAAGTTGAATGTATTCTCAATGGCGGCGGTCTTGAACAGGTGCGCACCGGGGAAGCCTTCGTAGGTTGCCGCTTCTGCCAGGTCGCGGCGGGAGCGGTAGCGCACCATGGAGGTAAAGGTCCAGTCAGGTCGCTCGGTGACGCCGAATGTATCTACAAAGGGGCCCACCTTGTCGGCGACGAACACCGGGTGACCTGCGCTACGCAAAAGCCGGCCCATAAAGGCACTGGAATAGGTTCCCAGCAGCTCTGCCGCATCGGTTGGCTCGCCGGTCTGGGGATGTGGCTGCGGGTCGGCGTGCAGCTTGATGACGTTGAGCATGATGAATTCGCGCCCATCGTCGGCCTCCAGAAAGGTTTTCAGGGTCATGACGGCCTCTGGATTGCTGCCCGGTCGACCCTGTAACTGTTCAACGTAAGCACTGATCTCAGCTGCCGTAAGCGGGCCGCTCCAGTTGTGATACCAGGCGGTGAAAGCCAAAGACAAAGCAAGTGCGGTGCCCCATATCCATGTGCCTGCGCCTAGGTTTCTCATCCCGTTTCCTTCTTTGATGCGTGTTGCGCTTATAAATTGGCATTCATAGTGTCATTTGTCTATACGGCACCGGGTCAGTGAAAAGGCGGGGCATCTCGTACTTTCGCATTGGGTGCTTTCAGTGGGGCGGTCTGGCGGGTATGGGTGATGCGCGTCACGCGGGCATGGGTGCCGGCGGGCGGTTTTGTGGAGTTGTGATTGATGTCTCTTGCTGCCCTTGCCCCCTACGCCGAGATCATCGGCGCCATTGCCGCCGTGCTGACGTCGGCTTCTTTCCTGCCGCAGGTCTGGAAGACCGTGAAAACGCGCCACGCGGATGATTTTTCATGGGGATGGCTTGCAGCCTTTGGGGCGGGTGTTGCCCTGTGGGCAGCCTATGGGGTGGTGCTGGAGGCGCCGTCGATCATCATCAACAATATTCTGGTCTGGGTGTGTGTGATGGTCATGGGCTGGGTCAAATTCCGCTCTCACCGGGGGTAGCTGTGGCCATATTGGGCGGGTTGGGGCTCATCCCGCCTTGCGTCGGCGAGGTGGCGCAAGTACATGTGGTGTAACCGGAATCAGCAATACGGATACCCAGATGCAGGCCATTGCACTCATCGCGCTTTTCATTCTCGACATCGCCTGGTGGTTCGTCATTATCAGCGTGATCCTGAGCTGGCTTATCGCCTTCAATGTGCTCGATACCCGCAACAATTTCGTCTACCAGATCACCAACATGTTCCATCAGCTGACGGAACCGCTGTATCGGCCGATCCGCAATATCATGCCTGACCTTGGCGGTATTGATCTGTCACCGCTGATCGTTCTCGTCGGCATTTATGCCCTGCGGGTCATCATCATTACCTACATGCTGTAGCCGCCGGCCCTTCCACGCTTCATATCCAGGATTTCCCGCCCATGCCCGCGACGCTCATTGATGGCAAGACCTATGCTTCCAAGGTGAAGGAGCAGGTCACAGCGGGCGTTGAAGCTTTCAAGGCAAAGACCGGCACGTCGCCCGGCCTTGCGGTGGTGTTGGTTGGCGAGGACCCGGCGAGCAAGGTTTATGTGGCCTCCAAGGCGCGGGTCAGCGGCGAAGTCGGCATCCGGTCGATCGAGCACAAGCTCCCGGCATCAACTTCTCAGGAAGACTTGCTTCAACTTGTCCGCGCGCTGAATGTGGACCCTGAGGTAAACGGCATTCTGGTGCAGTTCCCGGTCCCCGATCAGATTTCCCAGCAGGCGGTGATCGACACGATTGACCCGTTGAAGGATGTCGATGGGTTGCACCCGCTCAATGCCGGGCGGCTGGCCAGTGGTCTGGATGCCATGGTGCCGTGCACGCCCTATGGAGCCTATCTCATGCTCAAAGGCGTGCGGGAAGATCTGTCCGGTTTGAAGGCGCTGGTGATTGGCCGTTCCAACCTTGTGGGCAAGCCGGTTGCGCAGTTGCTACTTCGCGAAAACTGCACCGTGACCATGGCGCATTCGCGCACGAAGGATCTGCGGGCGGAGGCGCGCGCGGCGGACGTGCTGGTCGCGGCCATTGGCAAGCCTAATTTTGTACAGGGCGACTGGGTAAAGCCGGGTGCGCTTGTGATTGACGTTGGCATCAACCGCATTCCGGCGCCTGAAAAAGGCGAAGGCAAGACGCGGCTTGTGGGTGACGTGGACTTTGCAGCAGCTTCGGACATCGCCGGTGCGATTACGCCGGTGCCGGGCGGTGTGGGTCTGATGACTGTTGCCTGCCTGATGCGCAACACGCTGATTGCAGCGCACCGTCAGGCCGGACTACCGGATCCGGCGGTCTAGGCCACAACCACTTTCAAACAGGGAGACGGGACATGCAGACACGGCAACTGGGCACTCTGTGGCCCGTCAGCGCACTGACCCTTGGCGGCGGTGGCCTTGGTCAGATCTGGGGTGAGACGACCCGGGACGAGGCTGTGGCAACGGCACGCGCTGCTGTGGACAGCGGCATCACGTTGCTGGACATGGCGCCGCTGTATGGGCGCGGTGAGGCGGAGACGGTCATCGGCGATGCATTTGAAGGCAACCTGCCGCAAGGCGTGCGTGTCACCACCAAGTGTCAGCTGGGGACGCCGCCAGCAGACAAGGTTGCGTCCGAGCTTGAGCGTCGGCTTGTGCGCTCGCTTGAGACCATGCGGGTTGAGCAGGCAGACATCTTCCTTCTGCACTCCAACATCTGCCCTGACGATTATGAGTATGCGCGCAACGCGGACACCCAGCACAAATGGGCCACGCGCTTCAGCACGTATACGGACCATATGATCCCGGCGATGCAATCATTTGTTTCGCGTGGGCTGATTGGCGCGTGGGGCATAACCGGTGTCGGCCTGCCACGCGCAATCATGGATGCGCTGCGTCACGACGTGAAGCCAGACGTGGTGCAGGCGGTGGCAAACCTGATGGATTCCCCCGGCGACATGCGCCGCTATGAGGAACCAGCAGAGCCCCGCAATATCATCCGGACGGCGAAGAACAACGATGTGGGTGTGCTTGGTATTCGGGCCGTGCAGGCGGGCGCGCTGACGTCAGCTATTGACCGTGCCCTGCCGGACGACAATGAGCAGGTGACGGATTACGCCAAGGCCGGACCGTTTCGCGCCCTGTGCAAGGAAATGGGTGAAGACCCGGCAGTGGTTGCACACCGATATGCTCTCGGCATGGAAGGCGTGGACAGTGTCATTCTGGGTGTCAAAAACCGTGAAGAGCTGAAACAGCTGGTGGACGCAGAAGCGCGCGGGCCACTGGAAGATGATGTGCGTGACCGCATCGATGCGTTGCGGCTGGCCTTCCAGAAACCGCGCATCCCGCTTGAAGAGTTTTCGATGGAAGCTCTGGCGGCGATGTCAGGGGATGACGGCAAGGATACGCTGCACTGATGCGCCGGGTCCGGTCATATCTTGCGGCGGTTCTGATCGGCATTCTTGTTGTGAGTGGTGCAGCGCGCGCAGACACGGGCATGCTGGACTGGGAAGACCGCGAGATTGCGCAGGCGCTTGATGCGTTCATGCCGCGCCTGATGGACGAAGAAAATGTGCCCGGTGCCCAGGTCGCGTTCATTCGTGATGGGCGCATGGTGTATGAGCGCGCGTTTGGGGTGCGCAATGTCATTGGACGCGCGCCGGTTACCACCGAGACGATTTTTGAAGCGGCCTCGATCTCAAAGCCGGTCGCGGCTCATGTTGCTCTGCAGCTTGTGGCCGCCGGCAAGTTGCGGCTCGACAAGGACATTGGTCTGGGGCTTGAGCCGCCATGGCTGGAGCCGGGAGCTGACGGCAGCATTCCCAAGATCACCCTTGAGCAGGTCCTGACCCATAGATCAGGACTTTCCAACGATATTCGCCGTACGTCGCACAGCCTCGTGACGCCTCCCGGTGGCGCCTTCTCCTATGCCGGTGAGGGGTTTGGATATCTTGGTTATGCGATCACCGCCCATGAACAACGGCCCTTTGCAGACGTTGCGCGGGTAAGATTGCTGGAGCCATTGGGCATGGCTGCAACAGGGTTTGCCCTCGAAGACGCGCAGATGGCATTGGTGGCAACGGGTCACACAGGCCTCTGGATGCCGCTGGCGATGGTGTTCGTGCCGTTCGTCGCGGTGTTTGTGATTGGAGCGTTGCTTGCTTTCCTCGTGGTGCGGCTGGTTCTGCAGCAGCCACATATGGAAAGCCGACATCTGGTCCTGCCGGGCATTCTGGCGGGCATTGCCACTATTGTTGTGTTGCTGGAGCTGGTGGGGCTGGGCCTTTTGACGGCTGTGCTGTTGATCGCCTTCATCTTTGTTTTGTGCGTGGCGCTGGCGGCTGTGTTGTGGCGGCTGGTGTTTCACCTTCTGGGGTTCACCCGAGCCCGACCGGGCACGGTGATGCGGCGCGAAGAAGTATCGGGCAGTTTCTGGACACGCATTGCTGTGGTCCTGGCGGTGGTCTCCCTGTTGCCGCTGATGTTCATGAGCGTGCCTTTGCCATTGCGCGCCGCAGGTGATGTGCACCCGGCGGCGTCCCTTCGTGGTACGGCTGGTGAGATCGCGCTGTTTGCGCAGGAAATCATCGATCCGCGCTTGCTGGAACGCGCTGACATGCGCGAGATGACACGGCCTCATGTGCCTGTTGGTCATGGCGCGCCGGAAGGCTTGGCCTGGGGCCTTGGCATTGGTGTGCGTGACCGGCGGCTGAGTGACGGCGACACGCAGCGGACACTTTGGCAGTGGGGCTCCAACCCGGGCTACTCAAGCCTTCTGGTGATTGAACCGCGCAGCCAAGCCGCGTTGGTTGTGCTGACAAACTCACAGTCCGGTGGTCGTCTGGTTCAGGAACTTGGCGCGCATGTGTTCGGCGGGCTTGTTGAACTGGAGCGCGATGAATCCTGGATCGTGCCGTTTGCGGCTGTTGCGCCGAACTTCTAGGGCGCTAGCTGCCTGCCTCCATGTCAATCAGAACACGGCCCTGCTTGCCCGGCGTGGCAAACCTGTCAAAGGCTGCATCGATCTGCGCTAGCCCATAGGTCGCGTCGATCACGGGCGTCAGGTCTCCTGATGCTGCCGTTTCGATTAGGCGTTTCAGTTTCTGCGGCGTCGTGCTCAGCATCAGCAGCCAACCGGCTTTGCGTCGAGACACGAGCGCGCGGGGAAAGCCGGTAAGGTCGTTCAACGGGTTTGACGAGACGAACACACCGCCGGGAGCCAGATGTCTGCGGGAGCCCGCAAAACTGTATTTCGCTGGCACATCCAGAATGAGGTTGAAGCGGTCGCCCCTGTGCAGAACAGGTGTGTCACTTCTGGCGCGAAACACATCGGCACCCTGCGCCATGACAAAGGCCTCGTTTTCGGCCGATGCGATCGCCGTCACATGTGCACCGCGCGCCTTCGCCAGTTGGACCGTATAGGCTCCAAGGCCACCTGCGGCGCCCAGCACACAGACTTTTTGTCCCGGGGTGATCTTTGCGATGTCATCTACCACCTCAATAGCTGTAAGGCCCATCACGGACAGGGCTGTGGCGTCGGCAAAGCTCATGTCGTGTGGAATCTCGGCCAAAGACTGTGTTGGAGCCACAGCAAATTGCGCATGGGCGCGGGGGCCCTTGAGGACAGGACTGTAGGCGACGACCCGCATGCCGGCCTTGATGTGCCCGTCGCTGCTGGCTGCAATGCCGGCAAACTCGAAGCCGGTGACGACAGGACCAGCCTTACGGAAGGTCTTCACCTCCCGCTTCCAGCCGCCATCTCGTGTCTGCACATCCATTTCGTTGATGGCAGCGACTTTGACCTGCACCAGCACCTCGCCGGATTTGGGCTTTGGTACGGGTGCGTCGATGATCTGCATGGCACCGCCGGTGGGCGGCCATGTTGCTGCTTTCATTGTCCCAGGCATCATGGTCTCAGCCATTGGTGTTACCCCTTACGCGTCCGCGTCCTGAACGAGAATGCCGAACTCTGATTGCAGCCGTGCGGTGTAGTCCGCTGTGTCCAATATTGTTTCGGGCATGTGGAGCTTGGGGGTGGGGGCGGGTTTGCCGTCGCCGCCAATGGCGCGCTGGACCGCAAGGGCTGCTCCGGTCGCTGTGAGCTGTGCCTGGCCGCGGGGGTCTGACACGAGGCGGGTGCGGGTGATGGCGCTGCCATTGGCATCCGTGCCCTTCATGACGATCTGCATGTCATGGGAGGCCGCACCCCCGGCGCGCGTGCCGCGTGAGTTCGCGATGCCGAGGTGGAAAGTGATGTCGGCCGCGTTTGTGGCCGAGCGCAGGCTCATGGTGTCCAGGTTGCTCATGGGGCGGGCATCAAATGTTTCGCCGTCAATAGTGATCGGCGTTACTTCTGCATCCGGGTCCACCCAGGTCCACAATCCATCCCTGACCAGCAGGGCCTTGCCAAAGAAATGGCCGGCATCTTCCACGGTCATGGGGCCGATGGGGTCTGTCATGTCGAACAGGGCGGACAGGGCGATGCTGTCCACACTCTTGAACTGCGATGCGAGATCGAGCGCTGCGAGCGACAGAATGCCCGCCTGCCAGTGGGCCGTGGGAACCACGGGTGCTGTCAGGTTGGCGTGGGCCACATGTCCTACGAAGCCGGACATGTCCAGCACGGAGCGGGTGATGCTGAGATGGGCAATGCCGTTGTTGATGGCATGGGTCAGCATCTTGTCGTGGGGGTCCTGAAGGGCTGCGATCAGGGCATCGATTTTGCCGACGCTTTCGAGGGCTACGACCGGGTCCGTCGTTTCAAGGCCCAGGGCTTGCGCATTCCCTAGCTCGCTGACGAGGCCTGCGGCCTTGTCCGGGTTGCGCCCGGCAATGATGAGTTTGGCGTCCGGCATGATGCGGCGCAGGTGCCGTGCGATGTGGCTGCCAACGAGGCCGTAGCCACCAGCAACGAGAATGGTCTTGGACATGTGCGTTCCCTTTAGGTTTGAAAGTTAGAGCGTGATCCCCATGCGCATTTCCATGGGGACGCCATGGTCGCGGCAGGGTTCAGGAGCGATTGTTTCGGCGAGGCAGGTCAGGCCCATGGCGGTGTAGAGGCCAATGGCCGGGTTGCCGGACAGGACATCAAGGTGCAGAGCGCGAAAGCCATCTGCACGGGCCTTGTCGATGGCGGATGCAAGAAGATGTTTGCCAATGCCGCGACCACGTTGAGTGTCTGGCACCGCAAGGGCCATGAGGTAGTAGACATCCTCTGGTACCCAGGCGTTGAGATAGCTGGCTTTGTCGGCGCGATCACCAATGCCGTAAAGGTCCTGTTCGGTGAGACTTCCATCTTCTGCCGCCTTGATGGAGGCCTGCAGGGAGGCATTGCGACGGCTGTAGAATTCCTTGCCGGGATAGCCCAGCTCGATGCCGATGATGGCGTTGTTTTCCTCGACGAGCGTTGTTGCGTCGTAGGAATACAGGGTGCCGGTCATTGGCCAGGCCTTGGCGATGAATTTTTCGAGCTTCGCCTGTGACCCGAAGATGTAGTCATAGGATTGCGGGCCGGTCATGTGAACGAGGCTGGCGATCTGTGCACTTGGTGCATTGGCGGTCGCGGGCGTCAGGGCATGGGCGGTCATGATAATGATCCAATAAATTACTATTCGTAAGTTACGAAAAGTAAGATATATACGGAATCAGACGAGTCAAGAGCGAGAAAGAGCACTATCGTGGCGACGGGACAAAAAAGGCTGTCCAAGGCAGATCGGCGGCAGCAGTTGCTGGAGACGGCACAGGGCATTGTAAGCGAGGCGGGCACGGACGCGTTGACCCTGCAGACGCTGGCCGAGCGGGCCGGTGTCACCAAGCCGATTGCGTATGAGCATTTCGGCTCCCGGGACGGTGCGCTGATCGCGCTCTACCAGCGCATGGACAATGAGCAGATCAATGCGGCACGTGATGCCCTGGCTCAAGCGCCGGGCACACTCGATGCGGTGTGCGAGATCGTGGCGGCGTCCTATGTGGACTGCTGCGTCAAGGCCGGACCTGCCTTCGGTGCTATTTCCGCAGCCCTTGAAGGCAGCGAAGAGATGCATGCGGTGAAGGCCGAGCTGCGCGAGATCTACATCCGCGCCTGCCATGACGCCATCAAGCCGTTTGTGACCCTGTCACCTTCAAAGGCACGGGCCCTGATTGTGGGATTTTTAGGGGCCGCAGATGCGCTTGGTGCGGATGCGGCGGCGGGTCGGATGCCGCGCAAGACGGCTGTAACCGTGCTGACGCAGCTCATGCTTGGGTCTCTGTCAGAACATCGCGCTGACTAGGGCGCAGCTACCAATCAGATGCTCAGGCCAATGGCGTGGCTGATTTTTCTGCCGGCGTTTGCTGCGTGGTAGGTGGGAAATGGTGCGCGTTGTGAAACGTCAATCTCACGTTTAAGCCATGCCTTGTCTTCCAGAATGCACAGGGACTGTGACAGGGCGCGATCGGTGATCGTTCCCAGCCCGGACTTGATGCCCGAGAAGCGCTCCGGCGACTGTGTGACAGCCAGAATGGGCACGGCCCAACTCCGCCTTATGATGGCAAATGCGTCATCGTCAGGGGCGATCTTCATGATCCTGCCGGCAACCGACGCGGCGACTTCTCCTGCCGGGGTCAGTCGGAACTCCGGGCGCAGGGGGTGACCATGGCCGGGGTTCTTCTCAAGCAATCCAAGCTGCACCAGATGACGGAGGCTTGCCGCAAACGATGTGCGGCTTGCCTGTGTTGCAGCCAGCAGCGGTGCCTGCCGACCTGGCACGCCGGAGTCCAGCAGGGCCAGGATCTTCAAAGCCCAGGCCTTGGATGTGATGTTGACAAGCAGTGCTATATCCATGAAATATAGTTACTATACTTTTGCTACATAAGGAAGCATCATGTCGGTAGTCTCACTGGACGATACGATCACTCTGGCTCTTTCGGTGCGGGACAGGCACGCCAGCGCTGAATGGTACGAAAAGCATCTTGGATTTGGGCTGCTGTATCATGCGGATGAGGCTGGCTGGAGCGAACTGCAGACCAAGACCGCCGGCGTGACGCTGGGTCTGGGCGAGCAAGCAGAGCCCACGCCGGGCAACACGGTTCCCGTGTTTGGCGTTGCAGACATTGCGGTTGCGCGCGCGGCTCTGGAAAAGGTCGATGTGTCGTTTGACGGGGCAACAGAGACCATTGAGGGCATGGTCAGTACCGCGACCTTCTACGATCCCGATGGCAATGCCCTCATGCTGGCTCAGGATCTGACAAAGTAACTTTGGGTGAACAGTCGCGGAAACAGGGGTAAGCCTGTTTCCGCATCTGTCAGGGAGCACAAGGCAATTGCGCCCGTTTACGCTTTTGCCTTGGCAATGGCTTCTTCAATGAGGCCGCGGGCCTTGCTGGCATCGCCCCAGCCGTTGAGCTTCACCCACTTGTCTTTTTCAAGCGCCTTGTAGTGGTTGAAGAAGTGCTCGATCTGGTCGAGCAGCATCTTGGGCAGGTCCGTGTAGTTCTGGACGCTGTCATAATAGGTGTTGAGGCGTGACGGCGGGACGGCGACGATCTTTTCGTCCATGCCGGCTTCGTCTTCCATCATCAGCACGCCGACCGGGCGGCAGGCCATGACGGCACCGGGCACCACGGCAGGTGTTCCGGCGACGAGCACGTCCACCGGGTCACCATCCATGGACAGGGTGTGCGGCACGAAGCCGTAATTGCACGGGTAGCGCATGGACGCGTTCAGGAAACGATCCACCACCAAGGCGCCGGACGGCTTGTCGAATTCATATTTGATCGGCGCGCCACCGACGGGCACTTCAACAATGACGTTGACGTCGTAGGGCGGGTTGTCACCGATGGACAGGGCTTCGATACGCATAACTGTGAGCCTTGTGGTTGCTGCTACTTGGAGCGGTTGTTGCGGTCTGCGAGGAGGCGCAGGCGCAGGGCATTGATCTTGATGAAGCCGGACGCGTCCGCCTGATCGTAGACGTCGTCTTCTTCAAAAGTGACGTGTTCCATCGAGTACAGGGAATCATCCGACCAGCGGCCGACGACATCGACCGAGCCCTTGTAGAGCTTGAGGCGGACAGTGCCGTTGACCCGCTCCTGGCTCTGGTCGATCAGCGCCTGCAGCATTTCGCGTTCGGGTGAGAACCACATGCCGAAATACACAAGCTCTGCATACTTTGGCATCAGCTCGTCTTTGAGATGGGCCGCGCCGCGGTCCAGCGTGATCTGCTCGATGCCGCGATGGGCCATGAGCATGATGGTGCCGCCGGGGGTCTCGTAGATGCCACGGCTCTTCATGCCGACGAACCGGTTTTCGACCAGGTCCAGCCGGCCGATGCCGTTGTCGTGGCCGTAGCGGTTCAGCTCCGTGAGCATCGTGGCCGGAGACATGGCAACGCCGTTGATGGAAACGGGATCGCCTTTTTCAAAGCCGACTTCGATGTAAGTCGGTGTGTCCGGTGCTGCTTCAGGCGAGATGGTGCGCTGGTAGACATATTCCGGTGCTTCCACAGCGGGGTCTTCCAGGGCTTTGCCTTCTGAGGATGTATGCAGCAGGTTGGCGTCCACGGAGAAGGGTGCCTCGCCGCGCTTGTCCTTGGCGATGGGGATCTGATGCTTTTCAGCAAAGTCGATCAGGGCTTCGCGGGACTTGAGCTCCCAGTCGCGCCAGGGGGCAATGACTTTGATGTCGGGCTGCAGCGCGTAATAGGCCAGCTCGAAACGGACCTGATCATTGCCTTTACCCGTGGCACCATGGCACACGGCATCCGCGCCGGTTTCGCGGGCAATCTCGATCTGACGTTTGGCAATCAGCGGCCGGGCGATAGAGGTGCCGAGCAAATACAGCCCCTCATAGAGGGCATTGGCGCGCATCATCGGGAAGACGTAGTCCGCCACGAAGTCTTCGCGCAGATCCTCGATGTAAATGTCCTTGATGCCAGCCATCTCGGCCTTCTGGCGGGCTGGTTCCAGCTCTTCGCCCTGGCCCAGATCAGCAGTGAAGGTCACGACCTCGCAGTCGTAGGTCTCCTTCAGCCATTTCAGCATGATGGAAGTGTCGAGCCCGCCTGAATAGGCGAGCACCACCTTCTTGACGTCGGTCACGGTCATTCTTGGTCTTGCCCCGCGCATCGGAAATTAAAGTCTATCGGAAACGATGTCCGTGCGCGGGGTTTTGCGCGTCTGGCGGCGTTTGTCAAAGGGTTCGCACCGCCGAAATGTCAGGTCTGAAATGCGTCAGCGCCCTAGAAAGGCAGATAGCCCCAGACATTGAACAGGATGAAGCCACCAAGGGCGATGCCTGAGAGGGCTGTGAGGGTGGCGCCGCCCGCCCGCAGGCCTACAAAAAGGGCAGAACCCGGCGCCGTTTCACCGTCAATCTTACCATGGGAACCGCGCAGGGTGCTGAAGCCCAGGGCGTGGAACAGCCGCGCGACCAGGAAGACGAGGGCGAAGATCTGCACGGTCATGCCGGAGCCGATGAGCAGCTCAAGCAGGGCCAGTGACGCGATGAAGATGCCGGAGTTCTCGGCCAGATTGCCGTGGCGCCGGGCCATTCGTTCAAGCTCCACATCACCGGCTACGCCAACGCCCTGTCCGGTTTTGCCACGGCGGGTGCCGGTAGCGAGCATCAGAATCTGCTGAAGGATGAGTATGACGCCTGCGAGGGCAGCGGAGATGACTGGAAGTGTCATGGTTGTGGTCATTGCGTCTGGCATGTGCCGGACCTCCCTAAAATGAGCCTTTTTGGGGCGTGTCACTTGATGGACCGCCCCGGACCACCGATGTAGGTGTTTCGTTTTCAGTCCATAAGACAGAAATAGAGCACCGCAATGGTCCAAAAACAAACCGCAACAAGTGAGCCCGTCGATCCGTCCTGGGATGACCTTAAACTGGTTCTGGCCGTGGGGCGGTCGGGAAGTTTGCGCAAGGCGGCCATTGTGCTGGGGTTGGGACATGCAACCCTGTCGCGGCGGTTGGCCCGGTTGGAACAACAGCTGGGTGTCCGCCTGTTTGACCGGCCCGCATCAGGTGCGGTGGAGCTGACCGCTGCTGGCGAAGACCTAGCGGCGTCAGCGGCGCGAATGGATGATGCGGCGGCGGTGGCGTTGCGGCGCATTGCCGGTCGCGACCTTACGCTCACAGGGACCTTGCGTGTCTCGATCAACCCGATGGTTGGACTGAGCCTCTTGCAGGAGGCTCTTGTTGCCTTCAGTGACGCTTACCCGGATGTGAATATTGAGGTTTTGGGAACGTCGATATCTGCCAACCTTGATCGTCGCGAGGCGGATGTGGTGGTGCGGGTGACTGACAGCCCGCCCGAGACGCTTGTCGGGCAGAAGTTCGGGCCGATTGGGTACGGGTTTTATGCCGGAACCAATGCCGTGGATGCGGCCGGTGGGGTGGATGCCTATCTGGCGACCATGCCGCCGATGCTTGGCTATAACGGCCGACGCGACAATGCGGTGCATGTGCCCTGGTTGCGGGCGGAGCTGCCGGAGTCCCGGGCGACGCTGACGGCCAGCGATCCCTTGCACATTGCAGGGCTTGTCCGTGCCGGTGGCGGCATTGCGCGGCTTCCCTTCATGTCGGCGCTTGATGATCCAACCCTGACGCGGGTTTTCCCTGACAGGAGCGAGCATGCCTACGACATCTGGCTGTTGACCCATTCGGACCTGCGCAAGACGGCGCGGGTGCGGGCCTTCATGGATCATATGTCCGAGGCCTTGCGGGCGCAGATGCCGCGCATCCATGGGGATGCTGTTTAAGCCCGCATCCCTTCCAGCATTGCTTCTGCGGCGTTGATGGCATCGCTCCGTGCTGCTTTGCGGTTCTTGGCTTCGGCAATGACGTGGACGGCTTCATCAAGGGCTGCTGCGAACAGAGATGCTGCAACCGTGACAGACAGCTTCTTGTTGAGGGTGCCCTGGGTCTGGGCCGCTTCAAGCCCCTCTCTCAGAGTGCGCAGGGAATTGTGGGACTGGATCTCGCGCCAGCGTTTCCAACCAAGGGCCGAAGGGCCATCAAGCATCAGGATGCGGCGGGTGGCGGGACTTGTTGCGTTGTCCAGATAGATGCCGATGCCGTGCATCAGGCTCTTGTAGGCATCGGGCATGTCCACGGTTTCTGAATCAATCAGGGCGGCGAGGCGGGCGTCTTCTGCTTCCACCACTGCGTCGAACAACGCCAGCTTGTCCTTGAAGTGATGATACATGGCGCCGCGCGTTGCCCCTGCGCGGGCGACGATGGCGGTAGTCGCTGCATCTGCATAGCCATTGGCAGCAAACTCGGCGCGGGCCGCCTTGATGAGGGCGGCGCGGGTTCTGGCGGTGCGTTGTTCGTTGCTGGCCATGGAAAGATGCATCTTTGAGAAAATTCAATCGCGCTACTTTACAAACAGTCTGCCTGTTTGTATATCGATAAAACAAACAGACTGTCTGTTTCCAAGATTAGCCCGACCATGATCGCGAACACGACCTTTGGGCGGGTCCAAGCAGGAGAACCAAAATGACCATTGCAAGCATCTACCCTGTGATTGCCACCAAGGACGTGGCCCGACTGACGGCCTTTTACCGGGACGCCTTTGGGCTCCACACGGCGTTTGACTCTGACTGGTATGTGCATCTGACGGCCGGAGACGGCACGGGCGCAGGGCCGGGCAATCTGGCGATCATCGTTGAGGGCCATGAAACGATGCCTGCGGGTCACCGCGGTGTGGCGGCTCCCCGGCTGATGAATTTCGAGACGGATGATGTGGACGCGCTGTATGAGGCGATGACGGCGCAAGGGGCGCCCATCCTGCTGACATTGCGGGACGAGGACTTTGGCCAGCGTCACTTCATCATGCAGGACCCGGACGGCAATCTTGTGGATGTCATCAAGATCATCCCGCCATCGGCTGAGTTTGCAGCACAGTACTCGGACGCCGCGGCTCCGAAATAGGCCACACAGTCAGGCGTCGTGGGGGCGGTCCTTTACAGATCGCCTCCAACGTCGCTGCGCGTGACGCGTTTGCGGATCTGCCGCACGGCGATATAGGCGCCCATCAGCACGAAGGGGGCCAGCGCCCCGGTTGCCAATGTCGGGTTGATGGGCTGGCCTGCTTTTTCCAGGGCCTTGAGCACATAGGCAATGAGGCCGACCAGATAATAGGTGATGGCGACTGCGGACAGGCCTTCGACGGTTTCCTGTAAACGCAGTTGCAGGCGGGCGCGGCCT
This sequence comes from Pyruvatibacter sp. HU-CL02332, assembly GCF_040362765.1. Classification (NCBI taxonomy): domain Bacteria; kingdom Pseudomonadati; phylum Pseudomonadota; class Alphaproteobacteria; order Hyphomicrobiales; family Parvibaculaceae; genus Pyruvatibacter; species Pyruvatibacter sp. HU-CL02332. Next base: position 1,369,903 of record NZ_BAABWK010000001.1, on the reverse strand, counting down.
TCCATGGAACGCAGCAGGCTCTGGTTTTGTTCCTGCAAAGCAACTTCCACGCGGGTGTTGAGCAGGCTGGAGGCGCGGGAGATACGCACTGACACGGCTTCAAGCCGATCCGCCACAGCGGTGCAGGTCCGCATGGCGGGCCCGAGGCGGCGTTCCATGAAAGTGCCGATCTGCTGCAGGCCTTCGCGCTTCACTTCATCCAGTTCACTGATGCGGCGCTCCACAAGCTGGTGGTAGGCGCGCGCGGCGGAGAAGCGATAATGGCTGCGGGCCGCAAGATCTTCGGCACGGGCCGCCAGGGTGGACAGCTGGGCCAACAAGCGCTGCTCGTCCTCAAGGTTTTGAATCCGGGCGGTTTCTGCGGCCAGAGTGGACAGCTCGGTTTCAATGGAACCCAGATCCGGCGTCAGGTCGCGGGCCAGCGGGAACGCCAGCAGCGCCATCATGCGATAGGTCTCCACGTCCAGCAGACGCTGGATGAGGCGACCCAGGCGGCCGGGGCGCAAAGTTTGATTGGCCACAATGATGCGACTCATCCCGTCTTCGTGCAGCTGGAAATCCGTCCAGGCGCTTGCACGTCCGCCAGACATGCCTGCGCCCACGCACTTGCTGTCGCCAAAGGCTTCGGGCAGGCGCGCTTCGATGTCGGAGGCATTGCCGGGGATTGCCAGCAGGTTGATGCCGACAAGAACTTCACCGGGCAGCCGCGCGCGCCAACCTTCGGGAATGCCGGACAGGGGCGGTGTTGAAAACGGGCGACCAAGGTCTGGAATGTCCGCGTCCGGCGATGCGCTGCACCGGCGGGAGAAGGCATAGGTCGAAAACTCGGTGTGGCGCTCCCAGACCAGATGCAGGGCTGTCTCGTCCGTCCCCAGATCTATGGCCAGATGATTGCCGAAGGCGCCGGGAGCCTCGACACCCATTTCCTCGGCAAGTTCGCGCAGCAGGGTTCGCTCCGCCTCGGCGCCGGTTTCGCCAGTGATGACGGAAATCTGGGTCACCATCATGGGCGCATGCACGTCCGCTGACGGGCGCGAATGCACCTCGTCATTGAGCTGCTGGCGCAGCGGATGTGCGGTCATGGGGCGAAGGCCCGGCATTGGCTCTTGGTCCTGCGACTGGCGGTTTGGGGGCTGCGCGGCTCAATCCGGCTGAATTGTGCGGCGCAGCAAGAAGCGCGGGATCATACGGATTGCGGCTGCAAGCGCAAGATGGGCAGATGCGCGCGTCAGGCCCTAGAGCAGGTTGCCGTCGCCTGCGTCAGCGGGGGCTATGGGCGTCTTGATGACCGGTGTCCGCCGTGTGCCAAGGCCCGGCAAGGGCACAGAACCTTGCTGAAGGGGAGCCTGCTGGCCGGGTAGCCCCTGCATGTTGCCCATCAGCGGGCTTGGGGCCTCCTGCGCTGGCGTCTCGCCGCGGATCTGGCGCAGCAGGGCCACATGGTCAGGCATGGCCTTGACGAACTGGCTGATCTTGTGGCGCTGGCCGCTCACATGCTTGCGCCACATATCTCGGTTGAGATTGAGGCTCAGGCCGGCGTTCCAGTCATCGCGCATCTGGTAGACGCGCTTGCCCTGCAACACGGCGGTGTAGACCTCGGGCGAGAACAGGTGCTGCGACTTCAGGTCGGTCATCACCGGCATGGCGTGTTTCCAGACCTCAAGATTCTCTGCCAGAGAGTCGGGCACTTCGAGTTCTTCGCGGGCATCAATCCAGTATTGGCTGTCCGTGCGGTTGCCCAAGGCATAGTGCAGGCAGATGAAGTCACGCACTTCGTCATAGAGGCCGGATGCCACCTCGTTGTAGCGCTTGCGCAGACTGTCCGGGTACGAATTATCCGGGAAGTAGGCGATGAGCCAGCGTACGGCCATTTCGATCATGTAGATGGCAGTGGATTCCAGCGGCTCGATGAAACCGCCGGACAGGCCGATGGCGATGCAGTTCTTGACCCAGCTGTTGCGGGTGCGGCCCACGCGCATGGGAATGACGCGGGGTTCGGCGTTCTTGCCTGCATCGCCCAGATGCTTGAGGAATTCGTCGCGGGCTTCGTCGTCACTGCGGTGGGCGGATGAATAGACATAGCCCGTGCCGATGCGGTTGAAGAGCGGCACGCGCCAGCTCCAGCCTGCGCCCAGCGCTGTGGAGCGGGTGACGGGCTCAATGAACTTTGGACCGTTCGCGGTTTGCTCCGGGTGGGGAATCTGCACGGCCATGGCGCGGTCATTGGCCAGATATTTGTCGTAGGAGATGAAAGGTTCATCCAGCGCGCCATTGATGAGCAGGCCTTTGAAGCCGGTGCAGTCGATCACCAGCTCGACCTCGTGGCGGCCGGTCTCTTTCAAATTGATGGCGGCGATGCTGCCGTCTTCGGCACGCTCCACATCCACCATGTCGTCCAGCACATGTTCAACGCCGCGCGCCACGCTGATGCCCTGCATCATTTTGGCGAAGAGGCCTGCGTCCAGATGGTAGGCGTAGTTGACCGGTTCGGTGAATGGTTTGGAGCCGAGTGGGCGAGGGCCCTTGCGCATCATGCCCAGGTCCTGGGCTGGCGAGATGGTCTGCACGAAGCTCGCGCCGCTGCCGCCAAAGCGCCCGTAATAGTAGCCGGGGTCAATGCCGCCGACGCGGTGGCCTGTGTTGAACGGGTTGATGTAGCTGAAGGGCTTGCCCTTGGCGTCCACATTCCAGCCGGCAAAATCCACGCCCAGCTTGAAGGACGCGTTGCAGGTCTTGAAGAACTCCGTCTCGGAGATGCCGGTCTGCTGAAGCGACAGGGACATGGAGGGGACGGTGGCCTCGCCGACGCCCACGGTGGGGATGTTCGGGCTTTCAATGAGGGTGATGCGCATCCGGTTGGCCGGATGGTTCTTCTGCAGTCCGAAAAACACAGACAGCATGTTGGCGGTAAACCACCCCGCCGTGCCGCCACCCACAATGGTGATGTGCTTGATTGGGTCAGCCATGCGCAACGATCCCCCCGGTCGTTCGGCCTTTTTGCAAGGCCCTAGGTCATGTGTGGACTTTAGGAGGGGAGACGCCTGACGCCAAGCCGTGCTTTCAGCCTCATGGCGGTATGGGACTTGACACTTAAGTCTTGAAGAACAAAATGGTAACAGCAGCCACGCGAATCGAAAAATTGGACATCATGACAGCTCTCTCTCACGAGGTGCCGGAGTATCCGGCTGCGGAAGCAACGCAGTTGTCCAAGAGTTCCATTTATTCTTTGGCAGAAGATATAGCCCGCCAGCTGGATTACAAACCAGGTTCAGAAATATCTAATGCCGTAGCAAAACTCGGTGGGTCCATTGAGGTGCACAATTTTCGAGACGATCCTTCTTCAAATCCAGAGTCGATGATCGTTGAGGAACCTGGCAAGTTCAAGATCTACATCTCACCTGATACAAGTGTTGAGAGAGATAACTTCACTATTGCGCATGAACTTGGGCACTACGTACTTCATTTTTTATGGCAGCGTCACAAGGGCAAGCAGTTAGAACGCATGGCGGCCAACCGGTTTGGGTCAAATCGGGTGGAGTGGGAAGCAAATTGGTTTGCGGCTGCCTTTCTCATGCCAGAAAAAGAGTTCCGCGCGGCTTGGCAAAAAAGTGGCAATGCTAGTCTTGTTGCGCGTGAATTTGGCGTTTCTACGTCCGCCGCTGATACTCGGGCCAAAGCGCTCACACTGGCGGCTTAGAGCCCGCTCGTTAGGTTGGAATCTTGGAATTTGAAGCGCTGCCAAGTTTCCTAAAACCTCGCCTCAGAATTTTTTTGAGCGCAGATTTAGTTGGCTCATCGAAATTAAAACAGGCAGTTCGATCAAGCGATGAGCACCGTGACAAGAACTTGTCAGACGGTTGGCTAAACACTCTTAATAGCTTCTATCGTCATGTAGAGACATCATTTGCTGATGAATGGACGAGGCTGAAAACTACCTTAGCAAAAGACGGTACACTTGAACTTGGTTCGGACCCGGAGCTTTGGAAAGCCAACGGTGACGAACTAATTTTTGTAAAGATACTGACCGATGTAATCGAGGCGCAAGCCGTCGTGCATTGTTGGTTGGAAGCTGTGAGAAGAACGCGTGCCGAGTTGATGCGTAAAGAATTCTCAGGGATAGACGTCAAGGCGACCGCTTGGACCGCTGGGTTTCCTGTTAGAAACCGGGAAATCATATTTCAAACGGCGTCCGCTTCTGAAGCTAGGGAATCCAGTACTGGTGCTCCCACTTACGCGAGTGATGAGTTGCTCAATGCATGGTACGAAGATGACGGTGCACGATCAGGTCTGATAAGGGATTTTGTTGGCCCGTCCTTAGATGCTGGATTTCGCCTTGCGTCTCTTGCGTCACCTCGGAAGTTCATACTCTCTGTTGAACTTGCCTGCATCTTGTCATCCCTCCAAGAAACCCAAATCTCCAAGGCACCCAAAAAGAGCATTGGCAAATTTCTTTTTAGGTACGAGGGACGCGTGCCGTTGAAAGGAATACTAGGAGGAAAACCATATCCGGTATTCCACATTGATGCTTTGTATGATGATGAGTTACTCAAGATCGAAGATGCCATTAGGGATGAGAAAGAAATCTCTCCCAACAAAGTAAGTGAATTTTGCAATGCATTTATCGAAGAGAATGATGCATTTATTACTCACCCTTTTGTTGTTGGTTGTTCAACACTGAGTTTTTCAAACCATCGAATGCCAGATTTTTATGAGGCAGAACTCACTCGTCGATCGAACGATTGGCATCAGACGAGAATCAAGCTTGAGACCGAGACACAGTCGCTGTCTGACAAACCGGGCCCAGTCACAGAAGAACTGGATGTTCCGAAATCGGAGCTTGAGAGTTTTGCCCAGAACGTACTCGGCAAGCAGGACCGCTCTAAGAAACCAAGCTCCAAAAAGGCGCGGTCTTCAAGGAGCGCTCCAAAAACAAAACGAAAGTCTAAGGCGAAAACGCAAAACAAATCAGGCAACAAATCTAAGTAGATTCAGCAGCTTCTGCACGTTCCCGCGCGTGGCGGACGGAGGCGCGTTCTTTTTCGCTTTCCGACTTGAGCTGGCCGCAGGCGGCGAGGATATCGCGGCCACGGGGCGTGCGGACGGGGCTGGCGTAGCCCGCATTGTTGATGATGTACGCAAAGGCTTCGATCCGGTCCCAGTCGGAGCACTCATAGTCCGAGCCGGGCCAGGGGTTGAACGGGATCAGGTTGATCTTCGCAGGAATGCCCCTGAGAAGCTTCACCAGTTCCCGGGCATCCTTGTCGCTGTCATTGATGTCTTTCAGCATCACATATTCAAAGGTGATGCGGCGGGCATTGGACAGGCCGGGATAGTGCCGGCAGGCGCGCAGCAGTTCCTTGATCGGGTACTTCTTGTTGATGGGCACGAGTATGTCGCGCACATCGTCGCGGGCTGCATGCAGGGAGATGGCGAGCATGACGCCCATTTCCGCCCCGCAGCGCTCAATCTCCGGCACGACGCCGGAGGTGGACAGGGTTATGCGGCGCTTGGAGATGGACAGGCCGTCGCCGTCGGACACCAGTTCCAGCGCATCGCGCACATTGTCGAAATTGTAGAGCGGCTCGCCCATGCCCATCATCACGACATTGGTCAGGGTGCGGGGCTGGTTGGTGAGGGATGTATTCACCTCGGGCCATTCGCCCAGGCTGTCGCGGGCAATCAGCACCTGACCAACGATCTCACCAGCGGTGAGGTTGCGCACCAGGCGCTGTGTGCCTGTGTGGCAGAAGGTGCAGGTGAGGGTGCAGCCGACCTGCGATGAAACGCACAGCGTGCCGCGGCCGGGCTCTGGAATGAACACGGTCTCGACTTCATTGCCGTCTGAGAGACGGATCAGCCATTTGCGGGTGCCGTCGGTGGAAATCTGTTCACTGACGATTTCCATGCGGCTGATGTCGAACGCGTCAGCCAGCTGTGCCCGCACCGCCTTGGAGATATTCGTCATATCGTCGAAGGACGTGACACCGCGTACATACAGCCAGTTGTAAATCTGGCTTGCGCGCATGCGGCTTTCCCGGTTGGGGAGACCAATGCCTTCTAGCGTCTTGACCAGTGCCTTGCGTGACTGCCCGATGAGTGATGGGCGCACGGGTGCTGCTACCACGCCACCGGTGATGGTGGGTGCGTTGGGATTGGCGCGGGCAATATCAAGCGGCTGGGTGGACATGTGTGCCTTACTTGCAGCCGTCGTCGATGGCTTTGATGGCGGCAGTCACGCCGGATAAAGAATACCTGTCAGTTGTGAGGGTGCCGCGACCTGATGTGCCCTGAACGCGCAGGGAGTTGCCCCGCTTCATGGCTGCAATCAGCTTGCGCTCACTGGCGCGGTCCTGGACCCACGCGCCGCCTTCGTTCTGGGCGTCGTTCTCTGTGAACATTGTGTGCTTGGCGCCATCCACATCTGCTGTGACGTTGCTGCCCTTCTTGTAGGGATAGCCGGCAACCACGCTGACTTCACCCTTCACGTTGCGGCCCGGCCAGTTGGCGACCATGACGTAGATCTGGCCGCGCTTGACGTTTTTGGGTGCTGTGTCCTTGGGCTGGCTCAGGGCATAGCAGATGGTGTTTGGCCCGTTAGTGACCTTGTATGCACGCCAGTCCGTGAAGGTGCCGAGGGGAACGGGCTCTGCTGCAAGAGCGCCGGCTGAGGGGAGCAGCATCAATGCTGCGCCGATTACAGCGGCCCCCAGTGCTGAGGCGCGGACAGAACGGGTCAGAAAGGCAGGGCGTGTCATGCGCGGAAACATCCTCTTAAACCATGGGCATTTGCCATCAATTGCCCCTTCTTATCGCTGTTCGACGGTCAATGTCACCAGCACCTCATAATCCTATCTGCATGATCCCTATGGAACGGCGGGGAGATTGCGGTTGCCAGATAGTAAGTATGCCGAGTATTGGGGCGTTGCGTCTGCTATAAGAGTGGCGTTGAATGGCGAAATAGTGCGCAGGGAACATGGCGTTTTCGTGGCCCTGCGCTGTGTCTAGAGATGCTGCCGTCGCTCTGGCCCCTACGATGTGGGGGATGATGCTGGGGTAGACGGTTGATGAGGATAAACGACGGGTGAACGTGGCAACGTCACAGATAAGTGCCAAGGCAGCAGGGGCCGGAAAAACCGGCGGCTACGACCGTGAGGCCATGGCAGATTGCATTGAGGCGGTTGCTGCGCGGCAGGACAAGCAAGCCTTTGCGACCCTGTTTGACTATTTCGCGCCCCGCCTCAAAGGCTATTTGATGAAACTGGGGTCCGGCGAGCCGCTGGCGGAAGAGCTGTCTCAGGAAGTCATGATCACCCTCTGGCGCAAGGCCGGGCAGTTTGATCGCAGGCAGTCATCGGTCTCCACATGGCTTTATACGATTGCCCGTAACCGGCGCATTGATGTGCTGCGGCGGGATAGATTTCCCGATTATGACCCTGACGACCCCTTGCTGTTGCCCTCTGAGGCTGAGCAGCCGGATGAGGCTGTGGCGGCAGGCGAGCGAGAAGTCAAAGTGCGTGCGGCGCTTGAAACCTTGCCGGAGGAGCAGGCGGAGTTGATAAAACTGGCCTTCTTCAAGGGCTGGTCACACAGCGAAATCGCCATAGATCAGAACTTGCCGCTGGGAACTGTGAAATCGAGACTGCGGCTTGCCTTCCGCAAACTCAAAGGCGGACTTGAGGGAACTGTTTAGACGATGACCAATATCGAGACGACACAGACAGAGGCTCCAGCTCCAGACCGGCGGTTTGGCGAAGAGATTCTACTCGATTACGTGACCGGTTCTCTGGATGAAGCCACAAATTTGATGGTGGCGGCCCATCTCGACCTTTGCCCGGACGCGCGCAAGACCGTGGATATGATGACCCTTGTGGGCGGTGCCCTGCTGGATGATGCGGAGCCCGTGGCCATGCGCGAGGGCGCATTTGACGCGGTGATGTCTTTGATCGACCGGATGCCGGTGGATGCACAGGCAGATCGGGCCATGGATGATGAACTGACAGTCCTGCCGCAGGTCATTCAGGATAGAATTGCCGCATGTGGCGGCAAGTGGTCTTTCGTGACGCCGGGCGTCAAGGCAATGGACCTTGGATTTGACGCGCCGCAGGGCAGTGCTGATTCAGCGCCGGGGGAAGTGAAGCTTTACCGGCTGGAGCAGGGCAAGGGCGTACCGACGCATACCCATAAGGGCAGTGAGGTAACTTTGGTCCTGACGGGCGCGTTCGCGGATGGTCGGGACCGGTTTGGTCCAGGGGAAGTGTCTGTTGCTTCACCTGAGATTACCCATCGCCCCATTGCTGAAGCAGGAGACACCTGTTTTGCTCTGGCGATTACGGATGCGCCGCTGCAGCTTACCGGGGCACTCGGACTCGTGCAGCGCGCTCTGTCCCTAGGCGGCTCCGACTAGCACCAGTTCCATTTGAGGGTGTCGCCGTGGACCCGCGGCCGCGCGGTGAGTTGCGTTTGTCAGCGTAGCTGCCAAGGGGTGGGGCCACGCCCTCGGGCATTCCCATGGATGAGACGGGACGGGCAGGAAAATTGCCCAGGGTCTTGACCCGGTCATACATGACGATGGCCCCGGCCATGGCCACGTTGATGCAAAAGGCGGTTGGGATGCGAATGAAGCTGGTGCATCGCTCACGCATTTCCGGCGACAGGGAGCCTGCTTCAGGCCCCAGCACATAGGCGGCTTTTCTGGGGTGGTAAAAGCTGGGCAGATCAACCGCGTCGTCCATCAGCTCAATTCCCACCAGATCGCAGCCCTCGGGCATTTGCATCTGATCGACGCCGTCCCAGCCGTAGTAGGGGATGTTGCTGCTCGCGTCGGAGGTGTCTGACCGGCCGGATCTGATGCGCTTGTGAGCGTCCACTGTGAAGAAATAGCTGGCGCCAAAAGCATGGGCTGATCGCACCAGATTTCCCAGATTTCCAGGCTTTGAGATGCGTTCTGCCCCGATGGCGAAGAAGCCTTTGGCGCGGGTGGTGGTGACATTTGTGTTCATCGTGGTGTCAGCCGGACTGTGGTCTGCTTGAGGTCGTTTATGGACGTGTGGTCCTGCATAGCATGTCCCAATCACTGATGCCTCACGTGGATGTGCATTTGCTATTGGGCGAAAAAGCGTCATATACGCAACGGTTTAGCGGTCCAAAGAGCGTTAGACTTTGAGATCGAAGCCCTCATTTGGGGCATAAAAGGTTGAGTGAGCACTGGGGCTTTTTGTGACTGTCTGGCAGAAAACAACAAGAAAAACGTCTGGACGACCTTTGGCAGCCTTCCTTTTTGCGCTTCCGCTTGCAGCAGCACTTGTTTTGCCTGTTCAGGCCGAGGATGGCCTTGCGACCGCCAGTTTGACGGCTCCTGCATTGCCGGGCGTGCTTGAAATTGCCGTTGATGGCACAAAAGCAGGCGTCGGCACGGTGCGGGTTAATCTGTACGCATCCAAAGCTGCCTTTTTGAAGCAGGAAGATGCGCAGGCTGAAGTGGCGGTGCCCGACGATGGTGTGTCTCAGCTGACTTTCGCTGACCTGGCGCCGGGTGAATATGCAGCGGTCGCCTATCAGGATCTCAACGGCAATGGCGAGCTGGATCGCGGTTTGTTCGGCATTCCGCTGGAGCCGATCGGCTTTTCCAATGGTGCGGTGCCGGTGTTTTCAGCCCCGGATTTTGAAGATGCTGCAGTGAGCGTTGCCGATGGGGCAACCGCGATTGAAATTACGGTGCGCAATCTGGCCGGTGCCCGCCGCGCCGGCTCCTAGGCTACACGGGCCAACCCTCTTACTTCTTTTGGCTTTGATGCGCTCTCCATGGTACATCCCGTGGCGAAGCTGCACGCATGTGCAATTGCCATAATCGATACGACAACGAAGCAAGGGAGAGCGCCATGAAGGCTGTTTTGTGTAAGGAATATGGGCCGCCGGAAACGCTGGTTCTGGAAGATGTGGCGTCACCGGAGCCGGGCGAAGGCCAGGTGCGCATCGCGGTTAAATCCGCCGCCGTCAATTTCCCTGACGTGCTGATCATTGAAAACAAATATCAGTTCAAGCCGCCGCTGCCATTTTCACCGGGCGGTGAAGTTGCAGGCGTTGTCGACAAGGTTGGTCCGGGCGTCACCACGCTCAAGGAAGGCGACCGGGTCATCGGCTCATGTGGCTGGGGTGGCTTTGCTGAAGAGATCGTTCTGGAAGCTGCACGGTGCACACCGTTCCCTGACGAAATGGATTTCACGACCGCATCTGCCTTCCTTATGACCTACGGCACGTCGCATCACGCCCTCAAGGATCGCGCGAAGATCCAGCCGGGCGAAACTCTTTTGGTGCTGGGCGCGGCCGGTGGTGTTGGCCTTGCTGCTGTTGAGCTTGGCAAAGCCATGGGCGCACGCGTGATTGCGGCTGCGTCAACTGAAGACAAAGTGCAGGTCGCCAAGGACCATGGTGCGGATGACGGGCTTGTCTATCCGACCGGCGAACTTGATCGCGATCAGCAAAAGGCGCTGTCTGAAAAGATCAAGGAGCTGACAGGTGGTCAGGGTGCGGACGTTGTCTATGACCCGGTGGGTGGCGACTATTCTGAACCGGCCATTCGCGCGACCAACTGGGAAGGTCGTTTCCTGGTTGTTGGTTTTGCCTCCGGTCCGATCCCCAAAGTGCCGCTCAATCTCGCGCTGCTCAAAGGCTGCCAGATTGTTGGTGTGTTCTGGGGTGCCTTCACGGCGCGCGAACCAGAGCGCAACAAGGAAAACCTGGCTGAACTGATGAGCATGTTCAAAGCCGGCAAGATCAAGCCGCTGGTCTCCAAGACCTATCCCCTGTCGGACGCAGCCTCTGCGCTGAACGACATGGCGGCACGCAAAGTGAAGGGCAAGATTGTTCTTGTTACTGAATAAGTGTCACTGAACAGGGTCGATGATCGTGATCCACGGGGGTGGCGGCGCGCAGCAATACGCGCCGCCGCCATTGTGGCTGGGCTTGTGGTTATCGTCTTTGCGTTTCTTGTCTATGTGCTGCTGGCCTCCAGCGATCCGGTTTATTGGGCCGGTGAAATAGCCGAGTTTGAACGGCTGGATATTTCAAACCCCCCTGAAAAAAATCAGATCGTGTTTGCCGGTGGTGGCACCATTCGCCAGTGGGACACGCTGGAGCAGGCGTTGGCTCCGCTACCGGTCATCAAGCGCGGCTTTGGCGGGGCGCATGTTGCCCATGTAACAGCCTATGCGCCGCGTATCATTCAACCCTACGAACCGATTGCCGTTGTCATTTCGGCGGGTGCGGATGATCTGGCTGACGTGGGCGGCAAGCCTCCGGATCAGGTGGAAGCGGATATGGCAGAGTTGATTGCATTGCTGCGTCCAGCAGAGCTGCGATCGCGCGATGCGCCGCAGGTCTACATTCTTTCCATCACGCCATCGCCCATGCGGTCGGCTCGCTGGCCCGCCTTTGCGCAGGCCAATACGCAGCTCAAGGCGCTGGCCGACGCCAATGCCGGGGTGCACTTTGTTGATACCGCGTCGCTCATTGCGACGGATGACGGCCAGATGGATGAAAGCCTGTTTCGGTGGGACGGGCTGGCCTTCAACGAAGAAGGCTATGCGGTTATCGGGCGGGCGATCCGTCAGCGGTTGATGGTGGACCTGGGAGACCGATTGCGATCTGCCCCCTCTCCGACAGTTGATCCGCTGGATCAGGCGGTTCCCGCGCCATAGGTTCTAAGTGCGCGGAGCCATTGACCTTTTTGTGGCAATGTCCGCCAGCGCACAACAGACATCAGCTTAAATGACGCTGTGTCATCTTGTAGCTGCGGCGGCTGGCACCTAGGTTGGGCATATCCACAGTGGTGCTGGGGCTGCTGTATTCCCGTCAGGATGAACTCTCGCGTGACTGATCACGACACACCAACCGCCTATTCGGCGCGCCGTGACCGCCTGACGTCGTGGTGGTTCACGCTCGCGCCCAACACGCGTGGCGCCCTGTGGCTGTTGATGTCCATGTCGCTGTTCACGGTCATGGCGGTGCTCACCAAATTTCTGGGCACGCGGCTCGACCCCATGCAGGTCGCGTTCTTTCGTCTGTTCTTTGCAACCGCCATCATCATGCCGTGGCTCATCAAGGATGGCGGGTTCATTCCCAACCATCCACGGTTGATGACCCTGCGCGGCATCATCGGCGGTGGCGCGATGATCTGCATGGTTTATGCGTTTGTGAAACTGCCTCTGGCTGACGCGCAGGCCATTCAATTTGCGCAGGCGCTGTTCATGGTGCCGCTGGCCATCATCTTTCTTGGCGAGGTGCCCGGGTGGCGGCGCATCACGGCGGTGATTATCGGCTTCCTGGGTGTGTTGGTCATGCTGCGGCCTTCGGGCGACTTTGAACCGGCAGCCTTCGTGGCGCTGTTTGGTGCGTTGCTGATTGCGGGCGCTGCGATCATGGTCAAGCTTGTGTCCGACAAGGACGGGCCGCTCACCATGATGCTCTTCTCCGGCGTGTTCGGCTGCGCCATGACGGTCGTGCCTATGGCCCTCAACTGGATTGATCCAACGCCTTATGAGTGGGCGATGCTGGCTGGCATGGGCATTGTCGGTGCCGGCGCGCATAACTGTTTTCTGCGGGCTTACCGGGTGGGTGAAGCCACGGCCATGGCGCCAATTGATTACACGCGGTTGCTGTTCGCTGGCGTTGCCGGGTTTTTGTTCTTTGGCACGGTGCCCGACATCTATACGATTGTGGGTGCGGTAATTATTGCGGCTACAAGTTTTTACATTGCGCAGCGTGAAGCCGCGGTCGCGCGTGCAAAAGCTGCCGCAGCCGTATCTGAAAGCAAAGCCGAATGAGTGTTGCGTCCCAACGTGAGCGGGCGGCTGCCTACTGGGTGACATTGCCCCCCAATGTGCGCGGTGCCTTGTGGCTGCTTTTGTCGGCCACGTGTTTTACAGCGATGGCAGTGCTGGCAAAAACGCTGGGGGACCGGCTGGACAGTTTGCAGCTGGCGTTCTTTCGCATGTTCATTGCGCTGCTGGTGATTGTGCCGTTTCTCATTCGCGGCGGCATGGCGTCCATCAAGACGCACTATCCCCTGCTGCAGATCGCCCGTGGCGTGGTTGGCTCCACAGCCATGATGTGCGGGTTCTACGCATTGGTGCATCTGCCGCTGGCTGATGCGCTGGCTTACAATTTTACCAAGGCATTGTTTGTGGTGCCCTTGGCCTATTTCATTTTGAAAGAGCCGGCAGGTCCGCGTCGCATCGGTGCTGTGCTGATCGGGTTTGTTGGTGTGCTGGTGATGCTGCGGCCAACGGTGGAGATCGATCCTGCGGCATTGGTGGCGCTCGCCGGTGCGCTGTGCGTGGCCATGGCAACAATCTTTGTAAAGATCGTTGTGAAGGACGCACCGGTCACATTGATGTTTTACACAGGCGTCGTCGGCACGGTGGTGGCGGGTATTCCTGCGGCCTTTGTGTGGATCACGCCCACGTGGAACGAGATGGGGCTGCTGGTGCTCATGGGCGTGTTTGCGGCTGGCGCGCATAACTGTTTCATTCGCGGCTACCGGGAAGGGGATGCATCGGCCATTGTGCCGTTTGATTATTCGCGTCTCGTTTTTGCAGCGATTGCGGGCTTCCTGATTTTCGGTGATGTGCCGGACTGGCTGACGATTGCCGGCGCCGTCATCATTGTGGCGACGACGCTCTACATCGCGCGACGGGAAGCGGTTGAGGCCAAGGCGCGGCGGTCCGCCGAGGGCACGTAGCCCATCAGGCGTCTTCGAACTCGCCCTGCTTCAAGGTGCGTTGGGCACGAATGCGATGATGGTCCTTGATGTGGCTGCCGACAATGGCAATCGCGGTGGTGAGCACCGTGGCATCGTCAGTGAAGCCAAGCGCTGCGATGACATCCGGGATCAGGTCTGTGGGCACAATGAAATAGGTGATGGCTGCAAACAGCGTGGCGCGCACCCGCATAGGCGTGCCGGGATCGATGGCGCAGTAATAGGCGGCGGTGGCATCCTCCGCGAAGGGGACTTTGCCTGCCACACGCGCCAGCTTGCGCCAGAAGCCCTTGCGGGCCACGCGTTCATTGCGCTCTGCGACCACCGGCAACTGAATGCGGGGGTCTTCAATAAGCGTAACAGCGTCATTGTCTGCGGAACTGCTGGTCATGTGGTCCTGCTCGTGGTGGGCAAAAATGCACAAAATCCATGTTGCCCTTGAGGCAAAGATGGGGGTTTCAACGCGGCTTCGCAAGCGATCTGCGTGACACATCCACCGTTCCCCTACGTCAAACTATGGGCGATTTTGGGGCCGGATATGTAGGGGGAACCCCTTGTGACATGGGCCTTTCTTCGTGGTACACCCGCGCCCAATCACGGTTCAAGACGATCAAAACCACACACTTTAAGGCTCAAAAGGGAGGCTTTGTTCCATGAAGCTCGACAGTTCAATTTCAGCCGTCATTACCGGCGGTGCATCCGGTCTGGGTGAAGCAACAGCCCGTGCGCTGGCTGCAGACGGCGTCAAGGTCGGCATTTTCGATCTCAACGCTGAAAAGGGCGAAGCCCTGGCAAAAGAACTCGGTGGCGTGTTTGCCCAGTGCAACGTGACTGATGAAGCCGGCGTTGACGCTGCTTTTGCAAAGTCACGCGAGGCCATTGGCCAGGAACGTATTCTGGTGAACTGTGCCGGTATCGGTAACGCCATCAAGACGGCTGGTCGCAACCGCGAAACCGGCGAAATCAATGCGTTCCCAACGGACAAGTTCGACCTGATCATCCAGATCAACCTGGTCGGCACTTTCCGCTGCATCGCCAAATCAGCAGCCGGCATGATGACGCTGGACCCGCTGGAAAACGGTGATCGCGGTGCGATCATCAACACAGCGTCTGTTGCAGCTCAGGACGGCCAGATCGGCCAGGCGGCTTATTCAGCATCCAAGGCTGGCGTTGTCGGCATGACATTGCCGATTGCCCGTGACTTGAGCCGCGAAGGCATCCGCATCAACACGATCCTGCCGGGTATCTTTGATACGCCGCTCCTGGCCGGTGCTCCAGAAAAGGTCCGTCAGGCGCTTGGTGCACAGGTTCCTTTCCCCGCACGTCTTGGTGCGCCGGATGAGTACGCGCATCTGGCCAAGACCATGATTGAAAACGGCTACTTCAATGGTGAGAGCGTTCGTCTCGACGGCGCAATCCGCATGGCGCCGCGGTAAACGCGGGGCGGGGCCGCATGGCACCGCGGTAGACCTTACATAACGTTAGTGAATAGGGGCCGTCCGGCAATGCCGGGCGGCCCTTTTTCATTGGGGGCATCACGAAAACGTAAGTGCACAGGCGGTCGTTTGGCCTTACAACCACTCCCACAACACATTACTCCCGGAGGAGATTTCGATGCTTGGATATACCTGCGTTGGTACAAACGACCTGCCCAAGGCGCTGACCTACTACGAAACATTGCTGGCCGATCACAATCCCAACATGGTGATGGAAGATCCTGGCCGCATGCGCATTTACAGCAATGGCCAGGGCGGCATGCTGATGGTGACCAAGCCTGCTGATGGCGGCGAAGCGACAGTTGGCAATGGCTGCATGATCGCCATTCCCGGTGGCAGCCGTGAGGGCGTGGACGCGCTCTACAAAAAGGCCATGGACCTTGGCAGCGCAGATGAAGGCGGCCCCGGCGAGCGGATGCCTGGTTTCTATGGCGCGTATTTCCGCGATCTGGACGGCAACAAGATCTGCGCGTTCCATATGGGTTGATCCCACAGCGCGATGGATAAAAGTGGAAAGGCCGTCCTGTGAGGGGCGGCCTTTTTCGTGTTCGTCTGCTTTTCCCTGTGGTGCTTACCTCCAGCGTAAGTGTGTGCTGGCGTGCTTTGGGATTTAGTGGGTGTATTCAATCTTCCCCCACGCCTCCAGGAGAGACACATGCTTGCTTACGCCACTGTTGGAACCAACGATCTGCCCAAGGCGCTGGCCTTTTATGACGCGCTGTTGGCTGACCTGAACCCTCAGGTCCTGATGGAAGAAGAAGGCACCATGCGTGTCTATGCCGGTGGGCCGGGCGCCATGATCATGGTCACCAAACCCTATGACGGGAACACAGCCACGCCGGGCAATGGCAACATGCTGGCCATGGCACCGGGCAGCAAGGAAGCGGTGGATGCCTTGCACGCCAAAGCCATGGAGCTGGGTGGTGCCGATGAAGGCGCGCCGGGTGATCGCGGTCAGGGCTTTTATGGGGCCTATTTCCGTGACCTGGATGGCAACAAGATCTGTGCGTTTCACATGGGATAGCGCATAAGCGCGATCTGCAATGAGAAAAGGCCGCTCCTCAGGGGGCGGCCTTTTTTGTTCATACTGTCTTACGCCTCGCGCGGATTATTTTGCCGTCTTTATCCATGACACGTACGCGGCGCCCGAGTCTGCCATGGTATTGTATTGATGATCTCTTGCCCTTTGCATCCGCAACGATGATCTCTAAACGTGGCTCGCAGCCAAGGGCTCCTGCAGAGAAAACAGCCGTAAACTCACGATACTCGTCGCGTTTAGCGCTGTGTTTTTCGCAGAAGTGTGGAAAGCGTTCACAGTAAAGCCTGATCACGTTTTGCAGGCTTTCCGAAGCTTCACCTCCAGCGATTTTTCCGGTTAGGAAATCTACTGAAATGTACTTGGCTTCTGATAATTCGGCCTCCGCGAAGATATCGGACATGTAGAGATCACCCAGAGCAAATCCGAGTCCGCAAGCCAACGAGTCAGCCCAATTGTGGGCGATCGAGTGAAGAGTGGTGTGCTTGGCCATTGCGGCTGTGACTCATTCGGCGGCCAGGGATATCGGCAATGCGCCGGGGGCACCGCCGCCGCCCTGATTTTCGGCCAGCTTGGCGCGCATGCGTTCCAGCACGCTGGCGGCCACAAACAGTTCTTCCTTTGAAAAGCCGTCGCCCAGCATGTCTGCGAGTTCGCCGAGGCTTGAATTCATGCGGGCATAGGCGTCGAGGCCCTTGGGCGTTGCTTCGATGAGCTGCGAACGGCGATGGGCCGGGTTGGGCACGAAGCGGATCAGGCCTTCGGCGACCATTTCATTGGCCAGCTTTTGAATGTGCTGGCGTGACACCGGCCGGGCGCGTGCAAGCTGAGGGACTGTCTGGGGGCCCTGGGTGATGACTGAGTTCAACATGCCCCAGGTGCCGCCGCGCTGGGCATTGACGGCACCGATCTCCTGACCTTCCGCCTGCAGGCGAAAATACAGCCACGGCACACAGTTCATGACCGCAAGAGACAAGTCCCGGCGGCCCATGTCCTTGGCGGGAGAGGCGGCTTTGACCAGTTTCTTGGCGCCTTTGCCGGGCTTCTTCTTGCCGCCATTGTCTTTGGCCACGTGTGCCCCCTTGGGTGTGCTGTGCGAAACGAAGCGCGGACTCTACCTCCCCCCGCGAGCCTCTTGAAGGGGGCAAACGATCTCTTATATGACAATTTAGTTGTCGTTCAGAGATTCATGACAGGAGGGTGACGGTATGAGCAAGGCAAAGACAGGTGCGATGCTAAATGACGCCGCCGAGAGCCGGTCAGTGGCCTCGCAGTTTGGCAATCCGCGTGGACTTCTGGGGCGGCTGGCGCTGACATCCATGGCTTACAAGAATGGCCGCTACAATGGTGCCGCGCGGCAGGCGCTGGATCTGCAGCCGGGTGACAATGTGCTGGAAATTGGCTGTGGGCCTGGGGTTTCTCTGCGCAAAGTGGCGCGGATCATTGGCCAAAGCGGGTTTGTGGCTGGGGTGGATCATGCGCCTTTGGCGGTGCACATGGCCCGGCATAAGCTTCACTGGATGATCAAACGCGGCTGCGCGCAGGTGCTTCAGGCCAGCGTGGAAGATCTGCCGTTTGAGACAGGGCGATTTGACAAGGCATATGCCGTCAACAGCTTTCAGTTCTGGCCAGAGCCCCATGAGGGTCTGGTGGAGCTGGCCCGGGTCCTGAAACCTGGTGGGCGGCTTGTCATTGTTCAAAGATCAGCAGGCGCGGACACGACGAGCAATTTTGCCGGGGCCCAGGGTGGCTGGGACCGGGTGGAGCGGGCCGTGGATGCGGCCAAGCAGGCCGGGTTCAGCGTGGTGGACGTCACGCAGGAACCTGCCGGCAAACTGGTGGCGGCGATTGCGATTTTTGAGCGGTAGATAGCCCAGTGCTCAGGCGGCGTAGTCTTCCATGGCGGTGGCCAGATCGATGTCCTTCTGGCTCAGGCCGTCCGCATCATGGGTGGTCAGGGTGACGTCCACCTTGTTGTAGACGTTGAACCATTCAGGATGGTGATCCATGACCTCGGCCTTAAGGGCAACGCGGGTCATGAAGGCGAAGGCCTGTGAAAAGTCTTTGAACTTGAAGACCTTGTTGATCGCATCGCGGTCAGCGACTTCGGTCCAGCCGGTGAGCGTGGCAAGCGCTGTGGCGCGGGCGTCGCCTTCGAGTTTTGCGGTCATGGTGGCCTCCTGGATGAGCGTTGTTGCCTTCTACCTAGGCTCAGGCTTTGACGCGGGCAAGCGTATAGCTTTGTTCCAGGTGGTAGATCGAACCGGAATGGCTGAGATCACTTGAGTATAGCCCGAAGCTGTCGATGGCGATTGGCGGGGCCTTGTAGAGGCTGTGATCCTGAATGAATTGCTGAACCTTGAGGGGCTCCGCATTGCGCAGGCGGGCGAGGGTGATGTGGGGCGCAAATTTGCGCTTGTCCGGTGCAAGGCCGATCTGCTGGAACACACGCGCGATCTTCTTTTGCAGATTTGTCAGCGCTTCGTTCGGCTCAATGCCGGCCCACAGGGCGCGGGGGTGGTCCTGACCGAAGACGCCACATCCCTTGATCTGAAGGTCGAAGGGTTTGCTCGACAGGGTGGCCAAGGCTGAATCAATATCGTCGGCCTGCGGTTCTGAGACTTCGCCAATGAAGCGCAGGGTGATGTGGTAATTTTCCATCGGCACCCAGCGGGCGCCGGGCATGCCGCCGCCGCACATCATGGCAAGGTCAACGCTGGTGGCGTGCGGCAGTCCGATGGCAACGAACAATCTTATCATGGGTCAGGCGTAGCTGAGTCGTGTGTCAGTTGAAAGGCGGCGCTGCCGATACAAAAAAGCGGGCGGGCATTTCTACCCACCCGCCTTTGTCATTGTGTGTTTCCCACCTTCCGTATCCCCGGGCTTGACCCCGGGTCCACTCGCGTGTGCTGCGGTGTGAGGCGTCTGCGAGTAGGCCCCGGGTCAAGCCCGGGGCTGCGGGGCCGGTGGTATCTTTGTGATGTGCCTTACGGGCAGGGGTTGGGCTGCTCGAGGTGTGCTGCTTCGATCTCTGCCACCAGCTCTTCGCTCATGTCGAGATCCACACTGTCGATGTCGACCTTGAGCTGCTCCATGGTGGTGGCGCCAATGATGTTGGACGTCACGAAGGGGCGCTGCGTCACATATTGCAGTGCCATCTGAGAGACATCGATCCCATGTTTTTCGGCGATCTTGAAGTAGCTTTCCATGGCGCGGTCAGCAGCCGGGGTTTCATAGCGCTGCAAGCGATTGAAGAGCTGCTTGCGTGAGCCCTTTGGGTTGGCGCCATTGCGGTACTTGCCGGTGAGGTAGCCCTGACCCAGGGGTGAGTAGGCCAGGAGGCCGACTTTTTCGCGGTGGGCAATCTCGGAGCCGCCCTGCTCAAATGTGCGGTTGATGAGGTTGTAGGCATTCTGGATGGACTGCATGCGCGGCAGACCGCGTTCTTCAGCATACTGAAGGAACTTCATGGTGCCCCACGGCGTCTCGTTGGAGAGACCTACGTGACGGACCTTGCCGGCCTTCACGATCTTGTCGAGGGCTTCGAGGATTTCATCCAGCGGCGTGCCGGGCTTGTCGATGTGGGTGTAGCCCAGACCGCCAAAGAGATTGATGGGACGGTCCGGCCAGTGCAGCTGGTAGAGGTCGATATAGTCCGTCTGCAGACGCTTAAGGCTCTTGTTAACGGCTTCTTCGATCTGGCGGGCGGAGTGGTCGGTCACTTCGTCATTGTCGCGCAGCCAGCTGAAGGGCGCACGGCCTGCAACCTTGGTGGCAAGAATGACCTTGTCGCGGTTGCCGCGGTCCTTGAACCAGGTGCCGATGATGCGCTCGGTTGACCCCTGTGTTTCAGCACGCGGCGGCACGGCATACATTTCGGCCGTATCGAAGAAGTTGATGCCACGCTCCAGCGCGTAGTCCATCTGCTCGTGGCCTTCGGCTTCCGTATTCTGTTCGCCCCAGGTCATGGTGCCCAGGCAGATTGAAGAGACTTTGAGGTCCGTGGTGCCGAGTTGGCGATAGTCCATAGCCATGCGTTGCTTCCTTGAGTGCGATCTTTTCGATTAAGCGAATGTGGTTGAAGCGCGGCACGAACGGCGTTCGGCCACGAAAAACGTGTTCAGTGGTGGAAAGCGCGCCTCTCCCCAGATGCGGCGCGCAGAAGCTTAAATGTCGGTCAGGAAGATTTGTCCTTGCGGGCATGTTCTACAAGCTGAACCGCATAGGGCGTGATCGCCTCCACAATCACTGCCACACCATCCGGGTTGGGATGAATGCCGTCCGCCTGATTGAGCGCTGCCTCCGCGGCCACTCCTTCCAGGAAGAAGGGATAAAACAACACGTCGTATTCCGCCGCAAGGTCTGGATAGATCGACGCGAACTCCTCGCCATATTCCTCACCCAGATTTGGCGGGGCCAGCATGCCGGTGAGAAGGACCGGCAGGCCACGTTCTTTCAGGGCGTCCAGAATGGCTGTGAGGTTCTCGCGGGTCTGCTGCGGCTCGAAACCGCGCAGGGCGTCATTGGAGCCAAGCTCCACAATGACCGCATCCACATCGTCGTTGAGCGACCAGTCCAGGCGCGCAAGGCCCCCGGCGGAGGTATCACCGGATACGCCCGCATTCTCGAGCACAACGCTGAGCCCGGCTTCATCGAGGGCTGCCTGCAGCTGTGGAACAAAGCCCTGGCCCTGCTCAAGGCCATATCCAGCGGTCAGACTTGTGCCCAGAGCGACCACTTTGACCGGCTGGGCCGTTAACTTAGCGTCTGCCTTGGCTTCTTCGGCCATGGCAGAGGGGATACCGGGGGCAACCAACAGGGCTGCTGCCATGATCCAGCTTGCAAAGGAGTGCGTAGGACTCTTATCTGACCGACGGTTGTATAAGAGCCGCAAACCGCCATATGCCAAGGACGCGCGCCCATCTGGAGCCTTTTGGGGGGTCTGCTGAGGCGCGTTACCAAACAAAGTCTGGAAAATCCGCGTGACCGATGCTTCTGCCGGCAAGTCCATATCTGATCCGATCATCTCTCTTAGTGACGTCCATCTGACGCTGCCGAGCACAGCGGGCCCGGTGCATATTCTACGCGGTATCGGCCTGGATGTATCACCCGGCAAGGCTGCGGGCCTTGTGGGGCCGTCCGGTTCGGGCAAATCCACGCTCCTGATGGTACTGGCGGGGCTCGAAAAACCCACATCCGGCAGCATCAAGGTTGCCAATCGTGAACTGACTCAGATGAACGAGGACCAACTGGCACTGTTCCGCAGGGATAATGTGGGGATTGTGTTCCAGTCTTTCCACCTGGTCCCGACCATGACGGCGCTGGAAAATGTTGCAATCCCGCTGGAATTCGCCGGACGGGCGGACGCTTTTGATGTGGCGGCGGAAGAATTGAAGGCGGTGGGCCTGGCCCATCGGCTGGACCATTATCCGGGTCAATTGTCCGGTGGTGAGCAGCAGCGTGTGGCCCTGGCCCGCGCCGTGGCGCCCAATCCGGCCATTCTGCTAGCGGATGAGCCGACGGGTAATCTCGATGGCACAACGGGTGACGCGATCATTGATCTGATGTTTGACCTGCATTCACGCCGCGACACGACGCTGGTGTTGATTACCCATGACATGCATCTGGCAGAGCTGTGCGACGACGTTGTGCATCTGCGCGACGGGCTGGTGGAAAAGACGACCAAAGGCACCCGCGACAAAGCTGATCTCCTGGTGGGAGCGGCCTCTTGAGCGATATCGCTGAAACATCGCCTGCACTGGCCGGGTCCGTTCGTGGGGGCGGCTCCAGCCGGCTGCCTTTGCCCTTCAGGATTGCGTCGCGCGAGTTGCGCGGTGGTCTGAAAGGCTTCCGGATTTTTCTGGCGTGTCTGACCCTTGGGGTGGCCGCCATTGCGTCTGTTGGTTCGGTGTCGTCAGCGCTGATGCGAGGACTGGCGGAAGAAGGCCAGACCATTCTGGGCGGAGACGTCGGCTTTGAGATCGTCCACCGAGAAACCAACGAAGACGAACGGGCGTGGCTGAACGCGGTGGTCGAGCGCGGCGGTGCGTTGTCCAAGACCGCTGATATGCGGGCCATGGGCCGGGCGGTGAAAAACACCCAGCGGACACTCGTTGAGCTCAAGGCCGTTGACGATGCCTATCCACTCTATGGGGAGGTCTCACTGGCGTCCGGGCAGTCGCTGGATGCAGCCCTGGCGCGCGGTAGCGATGGGGCCTTTGGGGCTGTGGTTGAACCGGTGCTGCTGGAACGTCTTGGTCTTGAGACCGGCGATGAACTCAATGTCGGCAACCTCACCTTTGTCATTCGCTCGGCCATAGACAATGAGCCGGACCGTGTGGCCGGGGGCTTTGCCATCGGGCCGCGGGTGATGATTTCAGACGAGGCATTGGCTGAAACGGGTCTTGTGACCATCGGCAGCCTTGTGGACTATGAGTATCGGCTGAGACTGCCAGCGGCCGAGCAGCCCAACGAAGCCGTTGCTGCGTTTGTGGAAGAGACCAAGGAAGCGCTGCCTGAGTCCGGCTGGCGCATCCGTGACCGCTCGAATTCCGCGCCGGGTATTCGCCGCACGGTGGGGCAGGTGGCGTTGTTCCTGACGCTGGTGGGCCTGACGGCACTGATCGTTGGTGGTGTTGGTGTGGGCAATGCCATCAAGAGTTACATCGACAAGAAGCGCGAAGTGATTGCGACCTTCAAATGTCTTGGCGCGCCGGGCGGGCTGATCTTCCAGATCTATTTCCTGCAGGTGATGGCCATTGCGCTGGTGGGTGTGGCCATCGGCCTTGGGATTGGCGCCATGGTGCCGATGATTGCACAGGCGTCGCTGGCGGAACTGCTGCCGGTGCCGACAGAGTTTGCGGTTCATACAGGACCGCTGGTGCTGGCTGCGATCTACGGCATTGTGACAGCTGTTGCTTTTGCGGTTTGGCCGCTGGCGCGGGCGCGGGACATTCCGGCTGCCGGATTGTTCCGGGACATTGTTGCGCCGGCCAGCCGCTGGCCGCGACCGTTCTACATTGTTTTGACGCTAGGCTCTTTGGCGACACTGGCGGTTCTGGCTGTGGCGCTGACGGAAGACTATCAGCGGCTTTTTGCCGTCTGGTTCCTGGTGGGTACCGCAGCGGCCTTTGGTGTGCTGCTGCTCACCGCTGACCTGATGATGTGGGTTGCCAAGCGTGTGGGCCGTCCGAAGATGCCGTCTCTGCGCATTGCGCTGGCCAATTTGTATCGACCCGGTGCGCCTACGGGCTCTGTTGTGCTGTCGCTTGGTCTGGGGCTGACGCTGCTCGTCACGATCTCGCTCATTGACGGCAACATTACTCGGCAGGTTTCGACGCAGTTGCCGGATCGTGCGCCGTCGTTCTTCTTCCTTGATCTGCAAAAAGGTCAGCTGGATGGCTTCAATACCATTCTGGATGAGACGGACGGGATTGCGAACGTCAACCGGGTGCCGATGATCCGAGGACCGATTGTTGCGGTGAATGATGTGCGCGCCGGTGATGTGGAAGCGACACCTGACTCGCGCTGGGCCTTGCGCGGTGACCGTGGCTTTACTTATTCAGCTGCGCTGCCGGATGGGTCTGAAATCCTCGAAGGGGAGTGGTGGCCTGAAGACTATGCGGGTCCGCCGCTTGTGTCCTTCGTCAAGGATCTGGCAGATGGCTGGGGCATCGGTATTGGCGACACGCTGACCATTGATGTGCTGGGTCGTGAGATCACAGCTGAGATTGCCAGCCTGCGTGAAGTGACGTGGCAGACGGGCGGCATCAATTTCATTCTCGTGTTCTCGCCCGGCGTACTGGACAACGCCCCGCAGACCATTCTGTCCACGGTGACGATGGAAGAAGCGGGCGAGCTTGAACTGCAGCGTCAGGTGACGGACGCGTTCCCCAACGTGACGAGCATTCGCGTCAAGGAAGCCATCAGCTCCGTATCGGCATTGCTGGAAGACCTCGTGCTTGCGGTGCGTGCGACCAGTGTCGTGACGATCATTGCGGGCATTCTCGTGCTGGCCGGCGCCATGGCGGCGGGGCATCGGCATCGTGTGTATGACTCGGTGGTGCTCAAGGTGCTGGGTGCCACGCGTGCCAAGGTGCTGGGTGCCTATGCGCTTGAGTATGCGTTGCTGGGCTTCGGCACGGCACTGATCGCGGCAAGTGCTGGCACGCTGGCGGCCTATCTTGTGATCACGCAGGTGATGCAGGCGGAGTGGGCGTTTTTGCCCGTGACGCTGGCCATCACGGTGATCGGGGCGACGGTCATTACCATGGGCTTTGGGCTCGTGGGCACATGGTCGGCGCTGAGCCGCAAAGCGGCGCCGATCCTGCGGTCTGAATAAAGATGCTTGACGTTCCGGTCCTTGAAACCGAGCGGATGACGCTCGTGCCCCTGGGCGACGATCACCGCGATGGTGTGCGGGCCCTGTGGTCGCAGCCTGCCGTTGTGCGGCACTCAGGCCGCGTGCTGGATGCCTTCGGCATTCCCATCATGATGCCCATGACGTCTCTGGATGACGCCGACCGGCTGATTGCGTTCTGGCGTAAGGCGCAGGCGGATGACTGGGGGTGTCGCTGGGCGATGCTGCTGGGGGCTGCGCAGGCCTTTGCCGGCATGGTTGGTTTCAACGCGCTGCGCCCGGCGGCTGAAATCGCCTATCATCTGCACCCGGACTATTGGGGGCAGGGGCTGATGCTGGAGGCCTGCGAGGCTGCGCTCGACTGGCGGTTGGCTGACAAGGACGTGGCGCGCATTGATGCGTTTGTGGAGCCGGTCAATGGTCGCTCGATTGCGCTTGCCAAACGGCTTGGCATGACGGCCACCGGCGACATGTCCGAAGGAGCGGAGCGATATTCGCGGGAAGTAGGCGCTTAGTGCTTCGAGCGCACCTGCAACGCCCTGTGTCGAATTATCCGAAAACACCGTGTCCCCGGACTTGATCCGGGGTCCACTCGCGGTGGCTGCGCGGTTGATCGTTTGCGAGTAGGCTCCGGATCAAGTCCGGAGATACGGGATGGTCACGGTGTATCTAGCCCTGCGGCGGGATCGAGTAGGTGACGGTCGCGTGGGCTACCAGATCCGTGTCGCCCTCGCTGACGATGGAGACATCGCCGATAGCGAGGCGTTTTCCAAGTTTGAGGATGCGGCAGGTGGCGACGGTGGCGCGGGGCTCGGGCTTTCGCATGAAGTTGATGTTGAGATTGGTGGTGACCGCCAGGGCCACGGGACCGATACGTGACAGGACAGCGGCATACATGGCGCTGTCGGCCAGGCCCATCATTGTGGGGCCGGACACGGTGCCGCCGGGACGCAGCTGACTATCGTTGAAGGGCAGGCGGCAAATGACGCCGTCGGCAGTCACATCGGTCACCTGTGAGCCGGTTTCGCTGTTCCATTGAGGGAATTCGCGCTGCAAAAACGCGTTCAAAGTAACCACATCCATTTTAAGTGTTTGAATATTCAACGAATTTCCTCGTGAGACACCTTAGAACGCCTTGAAACTGGCATAATTCCAGCCGATATTATGGGCCAGAGTTTCGTTTATCGACGTTTCGATTGATCAACCTTGAGAGGATCATAAACACCATGGCTGACTACGACAGCGAAGTCCTTCGTGGCCGTAGCCCCGCGCAAGCACGCGGCGCCGATATTGATGCCGGCCTGCGCAGCTACATGCTGGGCGTTTACAACTACATGGCCGGTGGTTTGGCGATTACAGGCGTCATTGCCTATCTCGCCTACTCCATGGCTGTGGTCCAGACCCCTGAAGGCCTGATGCTTTCAGCATTCGGCAACCTGCTGTTTAACAGCCCGCTCAAGTGGGTTGTGATGCTGGCACCGCTGGGCATGGTCTTCTTCCTGAGCTTCCGCGTTCACAAAATGAGCGTTGGTGCGGCCCAGTTCTCCTTCTGGACGTTTGCAGCCCTGATGGGTCTGTCACTCTCGTCGATCTTCCTGGTCTACACCGGTGGCAGCATCTTCCAGGTGTTCTTGATCACGGCTGCGTCCTTCGGTGCGCTGAGCCTGTGGGGCTACACCACCAAGAAGGATATCTCCGGCTGGGGATCGTTCTTGTTCATGGGCCTGATCGGCATCATCATTGCCTCCGTCGTGAACATCTTTGTGGGCTCATCTGCCCTGCAGTTCGCGATTTCAGTCATTGGCGTGCTCGTGTTTGCCGGCCTTACCGCCTACGACACACAGCAGATCAAAGAGATGTATGACGTCAACGATGACGGCACGGTATCC
The DNA here is from genome assembly GCF_040362765.1 of Pyruvatibacter sp. HU-CL02332. Lineage (NCBI taxonomy): Bacteria > Pseudomonadati > Pseudomonadota > Alphaproteobacteria > Hyphomicrobiales > Parvibaculaceae > Pyruvatibacter > Pyruvatibacter sp. HU-CL02332. The sequence goes on along the minus strand of NZ_BAABWK010000001.1, from coordinate 1,343,367 downwards.
GGACGCAAGTCCATCATGGGTGCCCTGCGTCTCTATCTCGACTTCATCAACCTCTTCATCATGCTGCTGCAGCTGTTCGGTAACCGCGAGTAGCTTCGGCTCACAGCGCAGACCGCGCTGATTGAAGAAACACACCCCCGGGCGCTTGCCAGCGTCCGGGGGTTTTTCGTATCAGCTTGAGGTATGGAAGCGCTCGCCGGGCTGTTTGTGGTCTTCGTGCTGGCCCGTCTGTTTGGTGAAGGTGCCGAACGGGTGGGGCAACCGGCGGCTGTGGGAGAATTGCTGGCGGGGCTGTTGATCGGTCTGGCGCTGGCGGCAGCCGTGTCGCTGAATGGCGGGCCCACGGGCCTTGCAACCTATGTGCATCTTGACTCAGAGCTGATTCATCTTGTGGCGGAAGCGGGGATCTTCTTCCTGCTTCTGTCGGCGGGCATCGACATGAAGCCCACGCAAATTGCAGCGCACAGCACGACATCGTTTCTGGTGGCGGCAGGTGGTGCCGTTGTGCCGCTGGTCGCGGGGACGTGGCTGGCCTGGACCTTTTTGCCGGACACGGACATGCGGGCGGTGCAGGCAGCCTTTGTGGGCGTAGCACTGGCCATCACGGCCATTCCCACCACGGTTCGGGTGCTCGCTGAAATGGGGCTGCTGTCGACCCAGCTGGGGCAGACCATGGTGGCGGCGGCAATCTTTGATGATGTCATCGGCCTGGTGCTGCTGGCGGTCATCACCGCGTTGATTGCAACGGGTGAGGTGCCTGGTGTTGTTGAGTTCGCCGTGATGCTGCTCAAGGCGGCGGCGTTCTTTGTGGTCACGGGGCTGCTGGGTGCGCATGTCTATCCGCGGATTTCGCGGCAGCTGCATGTGCTGCAGATCGCGTCTGCTGAGTTTGCCATCCTCATGGGTGTGGCGCTGGGCTATGGGGTGCTGGCGGAAGTGCTGGGCATGCACTGGATCATTGGCGTGTTCATGGCCGGCCTGTTCTTCGAGCCGGACCGTGTCGGACCGCGGGCCTATGCAGAAATGAAAATTCTTACCGGCGGTATCACGGCAGGGTTTCTGGGGCCGGTGTTCTTTGCGTCCATCGGGCTGGCGGTAGACCTCACAGCAGTGGTTCAGACGCCGGTCTTTCTGGCAGCGCTCATCGGTGTGGCGATTGCCGGCAAGCTGGTGGGCGCAGGCGTGCCTGCGCGATTACGTGGGTTTCGTGCGCGCGAAGCGGCTGCCATCGGCATGGGCATGAGTTCGCGCGGTGCGGTGGAACTTGTGGTGATATCCATTGCGGTGGAGCACGGGCTGTTTGCCATAGGCGCCACAGACCGGGTGGTTGCGGCGATGCCGTCGGCTCTGGTGCTGATGGCGATTGCGACGACGCTGATCGCGCCAATTGCGCTGGGCGTGCTGCTGAATCCTCGAAAACGCTAGCTGCTAGATGTCTGTGACCAGCGATAACTGCTTGGGTTCGAGGACCTTCAAGACCTGTTTGAGCTCATGGCCGCGCTTGAGGATCATGCCAGAGGCTGAGATGACCGAGTAGGCACCCTGTTTGTTGCGCAGTTTTGGACGTTTCTCGATGCGGTAGAGCGGCATTTCGCTGGCGCGGCGATAGACGCTGAACACCGCACAATCCTTGAGGCCGCTCATGGCGTAGTCGCGCCAGTCACCGGCGGCGACGCGTCTGCCATAAATATTGAGGATGGCGTCCAGCTCCCGACGGTCCCAGAAAACGGATTTGGGTGCGTTATGCCGGCGGGCTGACTTGTGCGCTGACTGGGGCTGCTGTGTGGACACAACAGTGAGGTGTGTTGGTTCGCTCATTACAGCCATTGTTTCCCTCATGGAGCGCCGGTGCAAGGGGCTTGGTCCGTGCGGGGGCATCAGCCCTTGGAGGAGCTGCGGCGTTAACCATTTTTGGCGCGGGTCATGGGTTTTTCAGGCTCTCGATCCTGTGATCCGAATTCACAAAATGGCCCCAATTCAGCCGTTGGTGCGCCCCAAACCGTCCCCATATTCATTTTGTCGCAAGGCGGCCTTGGGTTAACGGTTTCTCCGGCACCCCCCAAGCCCCCCAGCCCCCGTCGGGGCAGCCGTTCAAGGCCCGCTGCAGCGACCCCCCGCATGACCCGCGTATCCAACGTATGGGCCCTTGCGGGGGCCCCTTTTGCGGTGCCGGGTGGAGGCGGACCTTATCGTCTTCCCACCATCCCGTCCCCATCCCCCTAGGCTTGCGAGCCTCGTGGATGGTGCGTGAAGGCCCTTCTCACACGAAGGTGCGTTTCGCCCGGCCCGCCTTTTCTCTCCCCGCTCTATTCTCCACCTGTCCAAGACAGGGTGCCCCATACCTTGTATATGCCCCATACCTTGTATGTCCGGGCTGCGCGTCACGCTTTGGGCATAATTCTTTCCGAAAAGTCACTTGCGCCTTGTCGCGCAGATTTCTATGCACGAAGGAACCAAAATGGCCGCGCGGGCAATTGTATCCGCGCGCATCCGGGAGAGACTATGAGCGGTTCGGATTCTTCAGCTCCGATGATCGAGATCAGCGGCCTGACCAAGCGGTTTGGGCCGTTTGTGGCGGTCGACAATGTGAGCTTCGATGTCCCCAAGGGGCAGGTGCTTGGATTCCTTGGCCCTAATGGCGCGGGCAAGTCCACCAGCATGAAAATGATCACCGGCTTCCTCGCCATGACGGCGGGTGACGTGCGGGTGTGCGGTCATGATGTGGAAACCGATCCCATGTCCGCCCAGCGACTGATGGGCTATCTGCCCGAGGGCGCGCCGGCTTATGGCGAAATGACGCCCATCGACTTCTTGCGGTTCATTGCCGAGATCCGCGGGCTGCGCGGTGCAGAGGCGGCCAATGCGGTTGGCCTTGCTGTTGAGCGCACGACGCTGGCGCCGGTTCTGGACCAGCCGATTGAAACACTCTCCAAAGGCTTCAAGCGCCGTGTCGGTCTGGCGCAGGCGATCTTGCATGACCCTGACGTGCTGATCATGGATGAGCCGACAGATGGTCTCGACCCGAACCAGAAACATCAGGTGCGGTTGCTGATCCAGGAGATGGCGCAGGACAAGGCGATCATCATCTCGACGCATATTCTTGAAGAAGTTGAAGCTGTGTGTGACCGCGCGTTGATTATTGATCGCGGCCGCATCGTTGCGGACGGCACACCAGCCCAGCTGATGGGCCGCTCGCGCTGGCAGGATGCGGTGACGATGACCGCGCAATTCTCGACGCAGGATGAAGCAGGTGTTGCGGAAGCCGCGCTGCGCGGCCTGCCCGGCACTTCAAGTGTCGAACGTGTGGAAGGCGATGGGCCGTCAAACACCTTCACGGTATTTGCGGCGCCGCGCACGGACGACACAAGCGCGCCGCTGGCGGAACAGGTTGCCGTGATGGCACAGGACAAGGGCTGGCAAGTGAAGGCGCTTTACGCTGAAAAAGGCCGGCTTGATGAAGTCTTCCGTATGCTGACGCATTCAGATGCACCTGACGGCCACAAGCCTGACACGGTTGACCGCGGGGAGATCAGCGCATGAGGCAGATGTACGCGATCTTCAAACGCGAGCTGGGGTCGTTCTTTGCGACGCCGCTGGCTTACGTCTTTATCGTCATCTTCCTGCTGGCGATCGGGGCTTTCACATTTTATCTGGGCCAGTGGTACGAAGCCGGCGAAGCGTCGCTGCGCGGTTTCTTCGGGTTTCACCCTTGGCTTTATCTCTTCCTGATCCCCGCCATCTCCATGCGGATGTGGGCGGAGGAGCGCAAGTCCGGCACCATGGAATTGCTGCTGACATTGCCCGCGCCTTTCTGGGCCAGTGTTGTCGGCAAGTATCTTGCCGCGTGGGCGTTTGCAGCCATTGCGCTGTTTCTGACCTTCCCGATCTGGATCACGGTCAACTATCTGGGTGAGCCGGACAACGGAGTGATCTTTGCCAGTTACATTGGCAGCCTGCTGATGGCTGGCGGCTATCTTGCTATTGGCTCGTGCATGTCAGCGGTGACGACCAATCAGGTGATTGCCTTCGTGCTGTCGGTGGTCGTGTGCTTCCTGTTCACGCTGTCGGGTCTGCCGCTGGTGCTGGACTTCTTTGCAGGCTGGGTGCCGCAGGCGGTGCTCAACACCATTGCGTCGTTCAGCTTTGTCACCCACTTCGATGCCATCATGGATGGCGTGATTGACCTTCGTGACCTTGTCTATTTCGCATCCCTCATTGCCGTGTGGCTGGTGGCGACGGGCATTGTCATTGACCTGAAGCGGGCGGGGTAACGGCCATGATCCAGAAAAAAGTCAGACCCGTTTTCAGCCGCGCCGTGTTTGCGACCAGTATTCTGGTGCTGAGCACGATTGCGTTTGTGGCGCTCAACACCTTCTCGACCGTGGGATTTCAGAATGCGCGGCTGGATCTGACGGACCGTAGTCTGTTCACCCTGGCAGACGGCACGCGCAACATGGTCAACGGCCTGCGCGAACCGATCACGCTGCGGTTCTATTATTCCGAAGACGTTGTGACGGAGATCCCGGCGCTGCGGGCTCATGCTCAGCGGGTGCGTGATCTGCTGCAGGAAATTTCCGCAGCCTCCAATGGCAATGTGCGTGTGGAAGAAATCAATCCGCAGTCGTTCTCGATCGAAGAAGATCAGGCGACGGATGCGGGGCTTACCGGCGTACCCCTGCGCACAGGCGACAAGGTGTTTTTGGGTGTCGTCGGCACCAATACGGTGGATGGCCGCGAAGTTATCGGCTTCCTGTCGCCGGAGCGGGCGACCTATCTGGAATATGACCTGGCGCGGTTGATCTTCTCGCTGGCCAATCCTGAAAAGCCGTTGCTGGGTGTTGTGTCCAACCTGCCGCTTGATACGGGCGCGGGCGGGCTGCTGCTGGCCATGGAGGGGCGCTCTGAACCCTTCATGATCTATCAGGAGCTGAAGAACTCCTTCACGGTGGATTTCCTCGAGCAGGATTTTGATCGCATTGCCAATGAGATCAAAGTGCTGGCGCTGGTGCATCCCAAACCGATGGACCCGCAGACGCTGTACGCCATTGACCAGTTCGTCATGCGTGGCGGCCGGGTGATTGCGTTTTTGGATCCGCACTCCGAAGTGAGCCTCACCGCAGGCCCCGCCGGCAAGCCGGTGCAGGGCTATACGGAAGCCTCCAACATGCCCGAGCTGATGAAAAGCTGGGGCGTTGAAATGAACCCCAATGAAGTGCTGGCGGACAAGCTGCGCGCCCAGCGCGTTGCCGCTGGTGCACGGCAGCGCCGTCAGTTGACGGACTATGTTCTGTGGCAGCGGCTGCTGCCGGAAGATTTTGCCAGCGACGACCCGATCACGGCACCGCTTGATGCGCTGCATACGGGGTCTGCGGGCATTCTTGAACCGACCGCGGACGCGACCACGGTGTTTACGCCGATCGTGCAGTCGTCACCCGAAGCGATGATCCTTGATCTTGAGCGGGTCAAGTCAGCCCCGTCGCCGGACGATCTGCTACGGGCTTTTGAGCCCGCGGGTGAACGCTTCACCGTTGCGGCACGGATCTCCGGTCCTGTGAAGACAGCCTTTCCCGACGGACGCCCTCTGGCGGACGACGAGGAAGATGTGCCCACAGCACTCAAATCATCCAAGCATCTGGTTGAAAGCATTGATGACGCCAACATTGTGATCTTTGCGGACAGCGACATCTTTGATGACCGGTTCTGGGTGCAGGTTCAAAACTTCCTGGGCGACCGCATCGCGGTGCCGACAGCGGACAATGCATCTTTCGTGGTCAATGCGGTTGAGAACCTCATGGGGTCCAACGACTTGATTTCATTGCGTGCCCGCGAACCGGCTGACCGGCCGTTCACGGTGGTGGAAGACATTCGCCGCGACGCGGAAGAAAAGTTCCTGGCTGAAGAAACACGGCTTCAGACCCGCATTGATGAAACAGAAGCACGGCTTGCAGCCCTGCGCGCCGAGCTGCCCGAAGGGGCGGGTGCTGCTGCGCTGCTGACCGATGCACAGGAAGCTGAAATGGCGTCGCTGCAGCGTGAGCTGGCGGAAGGTCGCCGGGCGCTGCGCGACGTGCAGGGCGATTTGCGCCGTGACGTTGATGCGCTGGGTGCGCGGATTGCGTTCCTCAATATGGCACTGGTGCCGCTGCTCGTTGGGGCGGTTTGGCTGGTGTTGAGCTGGACGCGGCGGCGTCAACGCGCAACGCGGGCGCAGGCGGCGGGTCGCTCTGTCATGAGTGCTGATACAAACATAGGAGCTGCGTCATGAGGGATGTGCTTTTGCGCGGCGGACAGGCGCGCACGCTGACCATGCTTGGTGTGGTGACGGTGCTGCTCGTGGCGCTGGCGATCTTTGCGGTTTCCATGCAGCGGCGGGCGCTGACCTCCGACTTTGAGACGCGGCCGATGTTTCCTGATCTCACCGAGAAGGTGAATGACGCAGCACGAGTTGAAGTCGTCAGCCGTCTGACGGCTGTGACCGTTGTGCGCGATGACGAGGCCGGGGACACCTGGCGTCTTGTGGAAAAGGAAAACCACCCGGCGCGCGCGGACCTTGTAAAGCGCACCGTTGTGGGTCTGGCAGGTCTCGAGCTTGTTGAAGAGCGCACGGCGCTGGCTGACTGGCACAAGCACATCAACCTCACGGACCCTGCTGACAAGGGAACCGGCGTACGAGTGTCTGTTTATGGCGCTGCCGGCGAAGAACTGGCGGCTCTTATTGTGGGCAAGCTAGAAGGGTCGGCGGACATTGATGCAACGGGCACGATTTATGTGCGGCGCGTTGGAGATGACCAGGCCTATGTGGCCCGGGGGTCCTTCAACCTTGAACAGCAGCCTGTGGCGTGGCTCGATACAGGCGTCATTGATCTGGCCGCTGGGCGCGTGACGCGCGTGGATGTGCTGCCTGAGGATGGCACGTCCTATGCGGTGTCACTCAAGGACTGGGATGGTGCCAGCAAGCCTGCGTATGAAATCGATGGCCTGGCGGATGATCTCCAGCCGGTGACGGATTATGCGATTACCGGTGTCGGCAATGGTCTGGTTGGACTTCAGTTCACGGATGTCGTGCCGCAGGAGGATGTCATCCTCGAAGCGCCGGTGTCGTCGGTCTACAACACCAAGGATGGTCTGCAGGTCACAGTGCAGGCGGAGAAGCAGGACAAGAGCTACTACGTTGTGCTTGATGCCCGCGCGGTGGACGGTGCTGACGACGCCGTGGTGCAGGAAGCAGCCCGGCTTGCCGCAGGCTTTGCGCCCTATGCCTTTGTGGTGTCAACGGTGCGCGGGGCAGACCTGACGCGCGCGTTTGAAACGTTGACCGAACCCAAGCCAGACAGCGAAGCAGCGATTGATCTGGAAGCTGTGACAGGCGGTGAAGGCCCCGGCGCCAACTAGGCACTCAAGGCGGCCGGCAGCCTTTTAGTTCATCAGGGCCATGTCGATGCGAGCGGCGGTGAGAACCTTGCCGACGCCGTAGTCACCGGCCTGCTGGACGATGATGGCGCATCCATCGTGGTTGCCTTGCATCAGCATGTCCTTGGCCAGATCAATGCTTAGCGGTTTGGACATGTCCCAATTGTCGAGGCGGATGATATCGCGCACCACGTTTGAGTAGGTGATGGTCTCGCCCGCGTTTTCGCCGCGGGTAATCATGACTTCGTGGGCCACATCATACTGCACAAGCCATACGGCTGCCGTCTGTGTGCTGGTCGTCGCATCGGCTGTGATGGCAAGGCCGGTGTCTGTTGGCGCCGTGACAAGGATCTCAGGCCCTTTGACGCTGTCTACCTGGTCATTGATGGCCTTGCGTGACGCCTGCTGGCGGCTGCCGGGCATATGGGTTTCGCCGTCGATCACCAGTTGCGGCGTGTACTTCCGGTCCATGAAGTGCTGCGCATAGGCTTCCTGACGCGCAGTGTGTTCTTCGCGGCCCAGCGTGTCGCGCCAGCCCAGATAGTCCCAATAGGTAATGTTGTAGGTCAGCGCGATGACGTCGTCGCGGGGGGCAACTTCGTTGATCAGTGCGTCAGCGGGCGGGCAGGAGGAGCAACCCTGACTTGTGAAAAGCTCAACCACGGCGGGCCGCGCCTGAGCTGAGGCCGGCATCAGCATGGCAGCGGCCAGCAGGGCTGGTGCAGCAAGGCGCATGGATGCGCGTGAAGTAATTAGTGGCAGGGCGGTCATTGCGGTCTCTTCGCGTTGAAGGGTGAGGCTCCCTGACACTCAAACTAGGGTTTTGGCCGCTCATGATCCACTCAAGAGAGTGTGAGGGGGCGCGTGATCGAGATGAACCGTCGATAACCCGCGGGAGGCCGCTCTGGCGACCAGGTACAAAAAAGCCCGGAAACCGTAGCGGCTTCCGGGCTTTCTTGTGGGTGTTGGTGGTGTCTTACGACGCCATCAGGTTCCGAAGCACGAAGTGCAGGATGCCACCGTTTTCGTAGTAATCGACTTCATCTGCGGTATCGATGCGGCAAAGCACCGGTACCTTTTTGGTCGCGCCCTTGTCATTGGTGATCTCAAGGGTCAGCTTCATGCGGGGCTTGATGCCCTTTTCGTTGCCGGTGATCGTCACGGTTTCAGAACCGTTCAGACCCAGCTTCTTCCAGCTCGTGCCTTCTTCGAACTGCAGGGGCAGAACGCCCATGCCGACGAGGTTGGAGCGGTGGATACGCTCGAAGCTTTCAACGATGACTGCTTCAACGCCCAGGAGCTTGGTGCCCTTGGCCGCCCAGTCACGGGATGAGCCGGTGCCGTATTCCTTGCCGCCGAAGACCACAAGCTTGTTGCCTGCATCTGCGTACTTCATGGCAGCGTCGTAAATCGGCATGGCATCGCCTGACGGATAGTGAACCGTCACGCCGCCTTCCACACCTGGAACCATCTGGTTCTTGATGCGGATGTTGGCGAAGGTGCCGCGCATCATGACTTCGTGGTTGCCACGGCGTGAGCCGTAGGAGTTGAAGTCAGCTGGCTTCACCTTGTGCTTCTTGAGGTAGTCACCAGCCGGGCTGTCCGCCTTGATGGAGCCTGCAGGTGAGATGTGGTCGGTGGTGATCGAGTCACCGAAGAGACCCAGAATGCGTGCGTTCTGAACAGGCGCAACCGCTGCGGGTTCTGCCGTCATGCCTTCAAAGTAAGGCGGGTTCTGCACATAGGTGCTCTTCTTGTTCCAGTCATAGGTCTTGCCACCAGTGACCTTGATCTTGCGCCACTGGGGGTCGCCCTTGAACACGTCCGCATAGCGTTCGCGGAACATCTTCTGTGTCACGGACTTGCGTACAGCGTCTGCCACTTCAAGGGATGTCGGCCAGATGTCCTTGAGATAGACATCGTTGCCCTTCTTGTCCTGACCAATGGGTTCCTTTGTGAGGTTCACATTGACGGAGCCGGCAAGAGCGTAGGCAACAACCAGCGGCGGTGAGGCCAGGTAGTTGGCGCGTACATCCGGAGACACACGACCTTCGAAGTTACGGTTGCCTGACAGAACAGACGTCGCAACAAGGTCAGCGTCATGGATGGCCTTGGAGATAGGCGCTGGCAGCGGACCGGAGTTACCGATGCAGGTTGTGCAACCGTAGCCCACCAGGTTGAAGCCGAGCTTGTCGAGTTCCTTCTGGAGGCCAGCGTCCTTCAAGTATTCCGTCACGACCTGTGACCCGGGTGCGAGCGAAGGCTTCACCCATGGCTTGGTCTTGAGGCCCAGCTTGTTGGCCTTCTGTGCCACAAGGCCGGCGGCCATAAGCACTGACGGGTTGGAGGTGTTGGTGCACGACGTGATGGCCGCAATCACAACATCGCCGTGGCCGATTGTGTAATCGGTGCCGGAGACCTTGGCGCGCTTGTGGCCGTCGTCTGCCTTCTTGAACTCGTTGACCATGGAGCCAGCGAAGCTGTCTGCAATGTCGGCGAGAGCCACACGGTCCTGCGGACGCTTTGGACCGGCAAGACTTGGGACAACGTCGCCAAGCTCAAGGTGCAGGCTGTCTGTGAAGATCGGGTCTTCCGACTTGGAAGTGCGGAACATGCCCTGCTTCTTGGCGTAGGCTTCAACAAGGTCCACGCGGGCCTTCTTGCGGCCTGTGGCCTTGAGGTATTTGAGCGTTTCGGCGTCAATCGGGAAGAAGCCGCATGTGGCGCCATATTCCGGTGCCATGTTGGAGAGGGTCGCCTGATCTTCGAGAGACAGGTGATCCAGGCCCGGGCCATAGAACTCAACGAACTTGCCAACCACGCCACGGGCGCGGAGCATTTCGGTGACGGTCAGCACGAGGTCGGTGGCGGTGATGCCTTCGGCCATCTTGCCGGTGAGCTTCATGCCGATGACTTCAGGGATCAGCATGGAGATCGGCTGGCCGAGCATGGCCGCTTCAGCTTCGATACCGCCAACGCCCCAACCCAGAACGGACAGGCCGTTGACCATGGTGGTGTGGCTGTCTGTGCCGACGAGGCTGTCTGGATAGGCAACTTCAACGGTCTTGGTCTTGCCGCCGGCTGCTGCGCGCTTTTCTTTCTTGGTCCAGACGGTCTGGGCCAGATATTCCAGGTTCACCTGGTGGCAGATGCCGGTTCCGGGAGGAACAACACGCAGGTTGTTGAATGCTTCAGAGCCCCAACGCAGGAACTCATAGCGTTCGCCGTTGCGTTCATATTCGACGTTCACGTTCTTCTTGAACGAATCCTTGGCGCCGAAGTTGTCGACCATCACGGAGTGGTCAATCACCAGATCAACCGGTGCGAGCGGGTTGATCTTGTCCGGGTTGCCGCCTGCGGCAGCCATGGCGTCGCGCATGGCAGCAAGGTCAACCACGCCGGGCACGCCGGTGAAGTCCTGCATCAGCACGCGGGCCGGGCGGAATGCAATTTCCTTGGTGGACTTGCGGCGGGTCAGCCACTTGGCCATCGCCTCGATATCAGCCTTGGTAACCGAACGACCATCTTCTGAGCGCAGGAGGTTTTCCAGCAGCACCTTCAGGGAGTAGGGCAGGCGTGAGATGTTCTTGAGGCCATTCTTCTCGGCGTCTTTCAGCGAGAAGTATTCATAGCTCTTCGTGCCGACCTTAAGCGTCTTGCGGCATTTGAAGCTGTCGAGGGAAACCGGGACAACGCCTTTAGCGGTTTTGGCCGGTTTTTTTGCTGCTTTTTTCTTTGCAGGTGCCAAGAGAGATCCTCCTCATCAGGCAACGTTAGGACAGGGTCCTTGAGCGCCGGGCATATGCACTGTTGGGGGCACATGCCGGGGCGAAAAAGACTGTGATCCGCGCGCGGTTTTATTTTTTCTGGCACCGGGGTTGTGACCCTCAGGCGGCGCAAAGCTATTCGCGCATTCTTGGCGTGCGGGAGTGTGCGGGCGCTTTATACTCCGAAGACGTTTGCGCGCCTAGAGCAACTAGGCCGTTTGAGTGCGCTAAAGCACGGGAGAAACACACTAAATGACCGAATCTGCACCTGCGGACGCTGCAACCCAGCCCGTCATCGTTGAAAAAGACGGACCCGTCACAATCATCACCATCGACCGACCGCAGGCACGCAATGCTGTGGACCGGCCAACAGCGGATGCGCTGGCGGAGGCATTTCTGGCATTTGAACATGATGAGACTGCCAGCGTGGCGGTATTCACGGGCGCGCGGGGCACGTTCTGTGCGGGCGCTGATCTCAAGGCCGTCGCCGGTGACGACACATCCCGCTCCAATCAGGGCGTTTTTCCCAAGACGGGCATCGTTGCCGATCCGTTGGCAGACGATGGCCCCATGGGACCGTCGCGCATGCTGCTGTCAAAACCTGTGATTGCTGCGGTGGAAGGCCATGCGGTGGCCGGTGGGCTGGAGCTCGCATGCTGGGCGGACATGCGGGTGGCAAGCGAGAGCGCGATCTTTGGTGTTTTCTGCAGGCGCTGGGGTGTGCCGCTGATTGACGGCGGCACGGTGCGCCTGCCGCGCATCATTGGTCATGGCCGGGCCATGGATCTGATTTTGACGGGCCGCCCGGTGGATGCGCGCGAAGCCCTGCAGCTTGGATTGGCCAACCGCGTGGTGCCGGAAGGCGAGGCGCGGGCAGAAGCCATCAAGATTGCGCAGCAGCTGGCAAAATTCCCCCAGGGCTGTATGCGCGGCGACAGAATGTCCGCATACATGCAGTGGGACATGCCCTACGATCAGGCCATGGCCAACGAGTTCCGTCTTGGCCGGGTGACGCTGGCCTCCGGTGCCACCCGTGAAGGCGCCGCGCGCTTTGCGGCGGGCAAGGGACGTGGCGGCAATTTTGACGACATCTAAAGGCTGCGTGTGACTGCTCTTCTCGACGTAACGAATCTGGCCTGCCAGCGCGGAACGCGTCTTCTGTTTGAAGACGTGTCGTTTTCGCTTGGGCGCGGTGAGGCGCTGGTGATCACGGGCCCCAACGGCACCGGCAAGTCGAGCCTGTTGCGCATTCTGGCCGGGCTTCTTGAGGAAGAAGACGGTGAGATCAGTCATGACGACGAGATGCTGTATCTGGGGCATCTGGATGCGCTGAAGCCGCAGATGAGCGTGATGGAGAATTTGCGGTTCTGGGTCGCGCTTTTTGGCGGCACCGGTGATTTGCACGCAGCCCTTGAGCGGTTTGGTCTCGGGCATATTCCTGACCTGACAGCGGGGGTTCTTTCTGCGGGGCAGCGGCGGCGTCTGACGCTGGCGCGGTTCTCGTGTTTTCTGGGCCAGGACAGTGTGCGGCCGATCTGGTTGATGGATGAGCCAGACAGTGCACTGGACGATGCCGGTCGTGTGTTGCTGGACGAGCTGCTCAAGGAGCATTTGTCTCTGGGCGGTGTTGTGCTGGCCGCGACCCATCGGGGCCTTGGGATTGACGCTGCTGAATTGAGGCTCGGCTCCCGGGAAGATGTGTCATGAGCGCGTTCTGGGCGCTTGTGGCGCGGGACATCAAGCTGGCGGGCCGTCTGGGCGGCGGGCCGTTTGTGGGTCTTGGCTTCTTCATCATTGTGGTGACCATGGTGCCGTTTGGGGTGGGCGCTGATCTGGACCTGCTGTCGCGCATCGGCCCAGGTGTGTTGTGGGTGGCGGTACTGCTGGCAACGCTGCTGTCGCTGGACCGGCTGTTTCAGGCGGACTTTGAAGACGGGTCGCTGGATCTGTTCTTGATGTCGCCCTTGCCGGTGGAGGCGCAGGTGCTCGCCAAGTGTCTGGCGCACTGGATCACCAACACGGTACCGCTGATCATCGCGATGCCGGCGGTGGCGTTTCTGGTCAATCTGGATACCGACATTCTGCTCCCCCTCATTGTGAGCCTGCTGGTGGGGACCCCGTCGCTGAGCTTCATAGGCGCCCTTGGCGCGGCTCTGACGGTGGGCGTGCGCCGGGGCGGACTTGTGCTGTCCTTGATTGTGCTGCCGCTTTATGTGCCGGCGCTTATTTTCGGCGCGGCGGCGGGCACCGGCGATCTTATGGGAACGCCCATGCTGTTTCTGGGGGCTTTTTCGCTGGCCTCCCTGGCGCTGGCCCCTTTTGCGGCGGCAGCGGCATTGCGGATTTCCGTGTCATGAAACATCGCCAGACCCTCACGAAAACGCTATTTCGCCGCAGGGAGCTTTTCTTGCTGCTGATGCGTGGCGGGGATAAAAAATCATATGGCTAAATCCATACAGCGGTTTGCAAATCCGGCGCGCTTCATGGCGCTTTCCGGCGCGGTTTTGCCGTGGGCCATTGCTGCCACGGCGCTGACGCTGAGTGTAGGGCTGTATCTGGCGCTGATTGCGTCGCCCCCGGACTATCAGCAGGGTGAGACCGTGCGCATGATGTATGTGCATGTGCCCTCTGCGTGGCTGGCGTCCGCTGGCTATGCGTCGATGGCGCTGGCCTGTGCTGTTGGCCTGATCTGGCGGCATCCGCTGGCTTTTGCGTCTGCCAAGGCGATGGCGCCGCTGGGGGCTGCCTTCACCTTTCTGGCGCTGGTCACGGGCTCCTTGTGGGGCAAACCCATGTGGGGCGCCTACTGGGTGTGGGACGCGCGGCTGACCTCCGTGCTGGTGCTGTTTTTCATCTATCTGGGCTACATCGCCCTGTGGGAAGTGATCGAGGACTTTGGCCGCGCGGCGCGGGCAACGTCGGTCTTTTGTCTTGCCGGTGCGGTGAACCTGCCGGTCATCCGGTTTTCCGTTGATTGGTGGAACACGCTGCATCAGCCGGCCTCTGTGGCGCGGCTGGACGGGCCGGCCATTCATTCTTCCATCCTCACTCCGCTGCTGGTGATGGCGGTTGGGTTTACGATGCTGTTCCTAGTGCTCACCTTGGTGCGCACGCGGACGGAAATCATGCAGCGCCGGGCGGCAGCGCTTGAAATGCAGCAGGCGCAGGCGGGAGGCATGTAATGGCTGAGTTTCTCGCCATGGGTGGATATGCAAGCTTTGTGTGGCCTGCTTACGGGGTGACGGCACTTGTGGTTGTTGGCCTGATTGTGTGGAGCGCGAAGGCGCACCGTGCGGTGAAGGCACGCGTTGCCATGCTTGAGGCGCAGGCAGACGGGCGCGGGTCATGAGCGAGGATGCGCCTACAGGGCGTCGCTTTGGGGCGCTTGTGCCCGTTGCGGTTTTTGCAGCCCTTGCGGCGTTGCTCTATCTGGCGCTGTTCTGGGGGGACCCTAGCGAGATCCCTACGGCACTCAAGGACAAGCCGGTTCCCGACTTTGTGATGCCGCCGGTGGACGGCCTGCAGAACATGCCCGGCCTTGCTTCCGATGATCTCAAGACCGGCGCACCGACCATTGTGAATGTCTGGGCGTCGTGGTGCGGCCCGTGCCGGGTCGAGCATCCGGTATTGATGCAGCTTGCCGAACGCGATGACGTGCGGCTTGTGGGGCTGAACTACAAGGATGCGCCGCAGAATGCCCGGCGGTTCCTGGGCACGCTGGGCAACCCGTTTCAGGCGGTGGGGGCGGACAGAACCGGGCGCACGGCCATTGATTGGGGTGTCTATGGGGTGCCGGAGACTTTCATTGTCGATGGCAATGGGATCATCCGCTTCAAATATGTAGGGCCGATTGCGCCTGAGGATATCGAAAACGTGATCCTCCCAGAGCTGGAAACCGCCAAAACCCCCGTATCTGAGCTTTCAGATTAACTTTGCGGCAACCCTGGACGGCCTAAACCGGTAGGACCGTTTTTTCCTTCTTTCGAGGATTTGCGCGCTTTTATGGCTTTGCCCATTACCTCATCGCTGATTGCCGCACAGGCGCAGACTTATGCTGCGCCCAAAAATGCGCGCGCCTATACGCCTCCGCCGGTGGAAAAACTGGCGGCGCGGGGCAGCAGCAATGCGGTTCAGGTGGAAATCTCAGCAGAAGCCCGCAAGGCCGAACAGGCACGCTTTGAAACGCGCACTGTGGATGCCCGGAAAAACGAGACGCGTGCGGACGAGCGGCGTGATGC
Organism: Pyruvatibacter sp. HU-CL02332; assembly: GCF_040362765.1. Lineage (NCBI taxonomy): Bacteria > Pseudomonadati > Pseudomonadota > Alphaproteobacteria > Hyphomicrobiales > Parvibaculaceae > Pyruvatibacter > Pyruvatibacter sp. HU-CL02332. The sequence goes on along the minus strand of NZ_BAABWK010000001.1, from coordinate 1,327,952 downwards.
GGAAGATACGCAGGCCCGAGATTTGGCCCGTGATTTTACCCGCGAAGCTCCCTTGAGGGACGCCCAGCAAAATGCCGGGACACGCACTACGCGCCCCGGCACCAATCTTGATATTCAAATTTAGGTCCCGCTGAGGCGAGATCAGATGACTAGCGGCGTTTGGCTGCTGTCTTCTTCTTGGCAGCTGTCTTGCGCTTGGGCGCAGCCTTCTTCTTTGCGGCGGTTTTCTTTTTGGCCGTTGTTTTCTTGGCGGCTGCCTTGCGCTTGGGCGCTGCTTTCTTCTTCGCAGCGGTTTTCTTTTTGGCTGCTGTCTTTTTCTTGGCGGCAGGTTTGCGGCCTGTGGCGGCGCTGACGGCTTCCATGGCATCGTTGCCGAGATTGGCGATGACGCCGAGAATTTCAAACAGGTTTTCACGCTGCTTGGGGCTCAGGGCATCCATCACCATTTTTTCAGCACGCACGGCCTGAGGCATGGTGGCGTTCAGGGCCCGGCGACCGGCTGCTGTGAGGTTCACGGAGTTCGCGCGACGGTCCGTCTTGGTGCGCTTGCGCTGCAGAAGTCCGCGGGAAATCATCCGGCTGATCATGTCTGCCAGCGTCGAACGGTCGATACCTGTCTGCTTTACAAGATCCGTCTGGCTCAGGCCTTCGTCGCGTTCAACAGTGACGAGCACGGCAAACTGACGCGCGGTCAGACCGCCAGCGCCAACTTCCTTGGTGAAGAGGTCCTGCGCAAACTGCGTCGCGCGGCGGAGCAGATGTCCGGGGGATTGTTCGAGGTCTAGCTTCTTGGCCATGGTGCTTGCTTCCTTTGTCTTCTGTTGCCGAGTCCGCGCCTTGGGAATATGTCCGCCTCGGACTGCTCACCTGCAATGAGGCTTGCGATCGGGGATCGAGGCGGCGTGGCGCGGGTATTTCAAATGTCGTCCGGGTACATACGTATTTTGTCTTTGCGTCCAATTTGCGTCGCGTAATTTCAATGACGTTGAGCGCAGAACAAGTTGGTGCGTTAGACCGCACAAAGTTTTCCAACACGCTAACAGTGCACCATTCAGAATGGGACGCAAGAGCATGGGCGTAATTCGATGCCGAATTGCATGCAGTTTTGCGCTGGCTCAATCAGCAACATGATCTAATTTTACCGTTTAAGCCCGGCTGCATTGCGTAGCTGCGACGGCCTGCAACAATCCGCATGCGGAGTGCCAATTCCATCGTGACCAAATCAACCAAGACACCTGATCCCGCGCAGCCTGTTGTGTCGGATGCGGAACGTAATGCGGCTTTGCTGCCGCGCTCGATAGATGACAAACACGCATTCACGTTGCGGGTTCCCGATGGGGATACCCATGCGCGGCATGTGTGCAACGACTGTGGCTACATTCACTACACAAACCCCAAGATTGTTGTGGGGTCTGTCGTGACCTGGCGTGATCCAGAAGGGGGGGCGGAAGATGGCGAGGTGCGGTATCTGATGTGCCGTCGTGCCATTGAGCCGCGTAAAGGGTTCTGGACGCTGCCGGCGGGCTATCTGGAGAACGGGGAAACAACGGAAGCCGGCGCCCGGCGCGAAGCGTTTGAAGAAGCGTGTGCGGACATTCGCATTGATGCTCTGCTGGCGGTCTATTCCCTGGCGCATATCTCTCAGGTGCAGCTGATGTACAAGGCAACCCTGCTATCTCCTGACATTGATGTAGGTGAGGAAAGTCTGGAAGTGGCGTTGTTCCGCAAGGAAGACATTCCCTGGGATGACCTGGCTTTTCCAAGTGTGCGCTGGGCGCTGACGCAGTTTCAGGAAGTTGCGCAAACGCCGGTTTTTGCCCCTTTCACCAATCCTGTTGATGCCGGTGGCAAGCCTGACTGACGGATATCAGCCTTGCGTCAATGGGCTTCCCTTGGCGCATGGTTAGCCCGCACCGTTCGCCCGCCCTCGATTGGTGGGGTTCATAACGGAGCGTCGCATGAGTGACCGTCTTGAGGCTTTCGCAGTTGGTTTTCGCAAACAGGCAGAGTTTTGCCATTTGCTTGGATCGCCTTTTTCAGCTGCCCTGCTTGAACAGGCAGCGGATGCGTTTGAAGCAGGAGACGATATCGTCGCGACATACATGCCGTGGTGGGACGGGTCCACAGCGGCCTATGTGGCAGCAGATGTTCTGCCCCTAAGGTTCCTGGGTTGTGCGCATGCGCTTGCGCTGAGTGGAGATGTGCCAGTGCTTGCCCGGCACTACCCCTCCTGTGGTGGTGATGGTGTGGCGGATGGCGTCTGGAAACACCTCCTCGAGGCGTTTGCCGCGCACACAGCCTTCACCACTGACTATGTCACCCAGCCACCCCAGACCAACGAAGTGGCGCGGTCCGGCTCGCTTGTGCCGGGGCTGCTGGAACTTGCCCGGCTGGTGCAGATGCCGGTGGCGACATTTGAACTGGGCGCGAGCGCAGGGCTGTTGCAGGGGCTTGACCGGTTTCACTACACATTCGGGTCGGCAACATGGGGGGATGATACGTCCGACTGCCGCATGACGCCGGATTGGACACTTCCATTAACGCCGCCGGTGGACGCGCCTTTGACGATTGCCGCACGGCGCGCATGTGATGCCACGCCGATTGACATTCTCAACCCGGACAATGCCCTCAAGGTGCGGTCCTATATCTGGACGGATATGCCGGAGCGTCTCGCGCGGCTGGATGCGGCGATTGCCATTGCGCAGGACGTCAGGCCGGTCGTGGAAGATGCGTCAGCCGATGCGTGGCTTGAAGACGTGCTGGGAAGTCCGGCCGTGCCGGGGCAGGTAAGATGCGTCCTGCATTCGGTCATGTGGCAGTACATGCCCAAGGATGTTCAGGACCGGGCCTATGCGGCCATTGTGAAGGCGGGTGAGGCTGCGACGCCGGAGACGCCCGTGGCATGGTTGCGGCTTGAGCCCGAAACCAACAACAAGCCCATGCAGGTGGCGTTGGCCCTGTGGCGCGGCGATGGCACATGCGATGCGCGCGTCCTGGCGGACTCCCATCCCCACGGCACGCAGATCGGCTGGCTGGGCTGGGACAAGGGGCGGCGTCTGGACAGTCCGGAACTGGTGCAGAATTTTAACTAGGTAATGCAGCGCCGTCCGTATCCCCGGACTTGATCCTGGGGCCACTCTCAGCGCGTTGAGTATTGGCGTTGATAAGGTCTGACGGCACGCGCCTCACCCAACATGTGATGTGTTGGCTGTGGCCAAGGCGAGTAGGCCCCGGATCAAGTCCGGGGGCGCGGGGGGGTGTTTGTTGAAAGTGGTGGCCTACAGCGTTTCGTTCTGGCGCTCGGCTTCGGCTTCGAGTTCGGCTTCCGTTTTGGGTTCCGGCAGGGCGTATTTCTGCAGCAGGCCGACTTGGGCAACGGCGAACACCATGGTGATGGGCATGTTGCCGAAGACCTTGAAGCTGACCCAGAAGTCGGTTGAGAAGTTGCGCCAGACGATCTCGTTGAGGATGGCCAGGAACACGAAGAAGAAGGCCCAGCGCCAGGTGAGCTTGCGCCAGCCTTCCGGGGTCAGGCGGAACGTGCCGTCGAACACGATCTTCAGCAGCGATTTGCCAAAGAAAAGACCGCTGAACAGGATTGCGGCGAACAGCCCGTTCACCAGCGTTGGCTTCACCTTGATGAACAGATCATCGTTCAGATAGAGCGTCAGGGCACCAAACACGAGGACGAAGACACCGGTCACTAGCGGCATGGTGGCGATGTGGCGGGCCAGTATCCATGACGCGGCAAGGGATGCCGTAATGGCAACCATGAAAGCGCCGGTGGCCGTAAAAATATCAAACCGCCAGTTGGCGATGAAGAACACCGCCAGCGGCCCGATCTCGATCAGCAGGCGGACGGTCGGGCTGAGGGGTTCTTTTTTGACGGCGGCGTCGCTCATGAGGTGCTTTCGGATGTGGCTGTGTCAGCGTCTGGCTGTGCCTGACTATCATCTAGACCGGCAATGGCCTGGGCAAAGTTGCGGGCGATGAAGGGTTGCAGATCATCTTCGCCTTCGCCAACCCCAATTGCGTGAACGGGCAGGCCAGACTTTTTGGCGATAGCAACGAGAATGCCGCCACGGGCGGTACCGTCGAGCTTGGTCATGACCAGCCCGGTGACACCAACAGCCTTGGTGAAGACTTCAACCTGGTTGATGGCGTTCTGGCCGGTGGTGGCATCGAGCACCAGCAAAACCGAATGGGGAGCTGTTTCATCGCGCTTCTTGATGACGCGCACGACCTTTTCCAGCTCGGACATCAGCTCGGTCTTGTTCTGAAGCCGACCGGCGGTATCGATCATGGCGATGTCGGCGCCCACTTCTTCAGCCTTGGTGATGGTGTCGAAGGCAAGACCCGCTGAATCCGCGCCGACAGCGTGGGCAACGACGGGGGCGCCAATGCGGTCCCCCCAGATCTTCAGCTGGTCGATGGCAGCCGCGCGGAAGGTATCGCCTGCGCCGAGCACCACAGACTTTCCGGCGGCGGACATCTTCTTGGCTAGTTTGCCGATTGTCGTCGTCTTGCCCGCGCCGTTGACGCCGACGACCAGAATGATGTGCGGTTTGTGGGTGCCGTCCAGCAGCAGCGGAGCCTCTACCGGCTCAAGTACCTTGGCCACTTCACTGGCGACGATGTTGCGGACTTCCGCCTCATCCACTTCCTTGTCGTAGCGACCATCGCTCACGGCATCCGTGATGGCGGTGGCGGTCTCGACGCCGAGGTCGGCCTGGATCAACAGGTCTTCGAGCTCTTCAATGGTGGTGCCGTCGAGTTTGCGCTTGGTGAACACGGACGCAATGCCAGTGGTCATGCTCGACGTTGAGCGGCTCAACCCTTCGCGCAGGCGTTTGAAGAGGCCTTTCTTTTCGGGCTCGTCTGGTTGTGCAGGCGCGTTGGCGCCAAGGTCGATAATGCGGGGGGTGTTGGTCATGCGGCGGCGGACACTTTTGGTGTTGCGATAAGGGTTGTGCCGTCCCGGCCGGTCACCTGCGCTTCGATGATGCTGCCCGGCGTCACCGCATGGGTGAGGCGGATGGAGGCAAAATCATCCGTATGCCCCTCGGTTTCCCGTTCGGCGAGGAGGCGGACACTGTGCCCGACATGGGTGTCGAGGCTTGCGGCAAGGGCCTGTGTGCCCCGGGCCCGCAACTCTGCGGCACGGGCCTTGATGGTCGGGCCATCCACCGGCGGCATCTTGGCGGCGGGGGTCATGGGGCGCGGTGAGTAGGGGAAGACATGCACATGGGTGAGGCCGCATGCGTCAATCAGCGACAGATTGGCGGTATGCATCTCGTCTGTTTCGGTCGGGAAACCGGCCATGATGTCGGCACCGAACGCGATCTCCGGGCGCAGGCGGCGGGCTTCGTTACAAAAGGCAATGGCATCAGCGCGCGAGTGGCGGCGCTTCATGCGCTTGAGGATCATGTCGTGGCCGTGCTGCAGGGACAGGTGCAGATGCGGCATCAGGCGTTCTTCGTCCGCTATGGCGCGCATCAGGTCCGGGTCTGCCTCGATTGAATCAATGGACGACAGGCGCAGGCGTGGCAGCTCAGGCACCAGCTTCAGGATGCGCTGCACGAGATTGCCCAGCGGCGGCGTGCCGGGCAGGTCACCACCCCATGAGGTCAGGTCAACGCCGGTAAGGACAATTTCCTGGGTGCCGTTTTCAACCAGCTGACGGATCTGGGTGACGACTTCGCCAGCAGCGACCGAGCGCGAGTTGCCGCGTCCATAGGGGATGACGCAGAAGGTGCAGCGGTGGTCACAGCCGTTTTGCACTTCCACAAAGGCGCGGGCGCGGGCTTCAAAGCCTGCGATGAGATGCCCTGCGGTTTCGCGCACCTCCATGATGTCCGCCACGGCGACACGCGGGGCGTTGGAGCCCTTGAGGAAGGTTTCAGCCTTTGTCTTTTCCGCGTTGCCGACGATGCGCGACACTTCGGGCATGTTGGCGAATGTGTCCGGCTCGATCTGGGCCGCGCATCCGGTAACGATAATTTCCGCATCCGGATGATCGCGCCGTGCCTTGCGGATGGCCTGACGGGCCTGACGCACGGCTTCGCCGGTGACAGCGCAGGTGTTGAAGATGATGGCGTTGTCGATGCCGCCGGCGCGGGCGTGGTCGCGCATGACCTCGCTCTCATAGGCGTTGAGGCGGCAGCCGAAGGTGACAATTTCTGGCGCGCTCATGACCCGCTCCCGGACAGATTGATGTCGCCCGAAAATTCAAACTCGGCGGGGCCGGTCATCAGGATGTGGTCGTCGGCCTCGCGCCACTGGATGCGCAGGGGGCCGCCGGGCAGATGCACCATGACATCGCGGCCCGTGCGGCCGGTGCGTGCGGCGCTGACGCCGATGGCGCAGGCAGCCGTGCCACAGGCGCGGGTTGCCCCGGCGCCGCGTTCCCAGACGCGGGTGCGGATCGTCTTGTCGTCGATCACCTGTGCCAGCGAGATGTTGGCACGCTCAGGAAAGATCGGATGGTTCTCGAGCATCGGCCCGATCTTTTCCAGATCATAGGCGTCTGCGTCCTTCACCCAGAAGATGGCGTGCGGGTTGCCCACATTGGCGACGGAGGGCGAATGGAGGATCGGGTCATCGATGGGGCCGATCTGCAATTCGATGGCGCGGGTGTCGCGGATTTCTTCGGACAGGGGAATGTCCTGCCAGTCAAAGCGCGGCGTCCCCATGTCGATGGTGATGTTGCCGTCGCCGGCATCTGTCGCGACGATGGTTCCGCCTAGGGTGCCCATGGAGAGCTGGGTCGCGCCGCTCTGCTTGAACAGATAGGCGGCAACACAGCGGGCGCCATTGCCGCAGGCTTCCACTTCCTCACCGGAATTGTTCCAGATGGACGTCCAGACGTCGGCACCCTTCCTTCCCGGTTCAATGACCATGATCTGGTCACAGCCGGGGCCGGTTGAGGGATTGCCGATCAGGCGTGCAGCATCGGCGTCGAGGGCAAAGCCCCCGTCGCGGGCGTCGATCACCACGATCTCGTTGCCGAGGCCGTTCATCTTGTGAAACTGCACGTTCATGGGCGCCTATATGGCGCTTTTGGCGGTGAAATGCCAGAAACACGGCAGGGTCCGAATAGCAGACCCGTGAAATCGGGAGAGGTTGCATGCTCAAGCTTCTGGGGCGCGTTGGCGCGGTTATCGGCGGAATTGCGCTGCTGGCCAGCATGGTGGGCGTGATCTGGCTGGATTCCCTGTTCGAGGAGCCGGGCGTCCAACATGTGTCGTCGCTGACGCAGGAGCTGGGCGCCAAGCGGGTGATGGCGATTTTTGCGCATCCCGACGATGAGCAGCTGGTGGCCGGTCTGCTGGTGGCGGCCAAGGCCGAAGGGGCCGACCTGGGCATGATCACCGCCACGCGCGGAGAAGCGGGCACGCAAATGCCCAAGATCGTGCACCAGCAGCACCTGGGCATCATCCGGATGGCGGAGGCCCTCAAGAACAGCTATGCGCTGGGCATTGATGCCCACGAAGTGTGGCCGATGCCGGACGGGGCGCTGGAACGCGACGTGCCGTTCCTGTCGCTGGCGGCAGAAATCACCAAGGCGTTTCATCGCTTTGAGCCGGACTTGGTGGTCACGTTCTGGCCGGAATCCGGCGCGACGGGCCATCGTGACCACATGCGCATTGGTCTGGCGGCCCAACATGCCGTGCGCCAGTTCGACGGCATTCACGTCTATCAGGGGCCCAAACACATCGCCTACACGCTGATGCCGCGCGGCGTCATGCAGCGCCTGGGCGGTGAGCGCGGGGACTTTGTGGCGGAGAACCAGCCGGACCCGACCCACGCCATGCCCAGCAATGCCGACGCCAAACTGCGCGGCTGGGACATCCACGAAAGCCAGGGCGACTATGTGGCCGCGACCTATCAGGTCCCCGCCAGCGTGCTCTACAGCTTCTTCGACAAGGAGTTTTACTTTGTCGAAGAGGTGCGGTGAGGGCCGGCCTCTAGCCTACGGTCCACATACCCAGGGCGCCGGGATCGCACCTCAATCCGCGGAACCGCGCTGTCTGCTGCTGGAGGTTTGCCTGCAAGCTGGCGATCCGGGCCTCGACCCTACTCAGGTTTGACTTGGGGCCCCGCAACTCTGATTCCTTGGCGTTTTTTCTCGCCGCCAGGCGATCAAGAACCCGATCACGCGTGCCCTCGGTAATCAATTCTACGGCAATGCCAAGCCAGGTGCGCGAAACGGTGTAGGGCAGCCGGACGTTCTGGACGGTCCGGATTGTTCGCTGGATGTCGTCAAGTTCGTTCTCCAGCCGGTCAACTGTTGGCCTGAGCATTGAGCGCTGTCTCAGCAGGGGCGTGAGTTCGCGCCGGTCGGTAACGATGATATCCCGTATACGGGCGCATTCCGGGGCAATGGTCTCGCTTCTGCGCATTGGCAAATCCTTATGTCCACATTTAAGCTCTACCCACAACACGCAGAGCGCGAACAAGTATCGGGCCGCAGAAACCACCGGGGATAAGTTGGTGCGTATTTTTCGATTGGCAGGTCTGACCGCTGCCGCGTTCGTCTTGGCCGTTATCGCGGGGACGGGCGTGCTGATGCTGTATGCGGCAGCGATCCAGCCTCGGCCGGTCGACTGGCAGGCGGCTGTTCAGCATGCCGTTGATGCCGGGGCGTGTGATGACGCGGGTCTGTTGGCACAGGACGCGGCTTACGCCGGTGTTGCTGAAGGGGCGGATGTCTTCGCGCGCATCGTGTCACAGGCGGGTGACAGTCCCTGTCCGATCAGATGGCGGCAGGAATTGGATTATCTGTGGCCGACCGAGGAGGCTTATTCAGCGCATCTGACCGATATGGCGGGTTCACTGCGTTTGAACGCGGGTGTCTATGGCGGTGGGCAGTCAAATGCGCCCGGGCGTCTGGCGAGTTTTTATTATGACGTGCGTGGCTACCGGGTGCGCGTGTTCAGCGACAGTATCGGACTTAGTCGCGAGTATATGGACATGTCGTTGGGACACCGGGCGGCGTATGCCATGTGGCAGCTCACCTGCGGGCATGCCCTTGGCCGTCATGATCGGCCCCGGTGGCCGACCCTTGAGGTGAGTGTCAGAGGCTACTTTGACCTGGACGTTGATGCCGGTCCCTGGGCCGTGTTCGAGCGCCGGTGTGCCCGGCGCGCCCTCGCTCTGGCGCACGATATTGGGCTTGATGCCCCGGCGCCCCGGCATGTGGTCGCTGACGAGATGCTGACAGCGGCGCGGGCGTTGCCGGAAGGGCGATATCTCTGGGCGTCGCGTGCTCTTGCCGAAGGAAAGTTCGGCCCGTACCAACCCCAATCGATTGAGGATCGCGTAGATTTCATGCGCGATGTTTTCAGGACGCTTGGGAGTCTCGTCTGGGACGGGCATGGACCCACGCTGGCGCTCTATGGACGGCACCTGCTCGATGGGATGCCGCCGGAGTATGACGACATTAAAATGGTGATGCTGGCTACCGATCCGCCTCTCTCCGACATCCAATACGCTTATGGGATGCTGACGCTGGCGCAGGCGGCGGGGGAAGACGTGGCGCAGGATCTGGCGCGGGCTGAGGCCGGGCTCAATGAGGCGGAGCAGGCGGCAGCGGTTGAGTGGGCTGAGGGGCTGGTGATGTAATCTGGACGCTCGTGAGGACCCCCGCACCAGCCAGGGCGACTATGTGGCCGGGACCTATCAGGTCCCCGCCAACGTGCTCTACAGCTTCTTCGACAAGGAGTTTTACTTTGTCGAAGAGGTGCGGTGACGGGCTGAAGGTGCACTCCTTAAGTAACACCAAGGAAATTGCACTTAGACAATTGGCTCAATGCTGAATAGGGTTGCATTAAGTTGAACGCTCCGTCTCAGCTTGCGAGGTCTAACTTGTGCAAAAACCTGATTTGATGCAGAGGGCTTTGGTTCTGATAGTGAACCTTTGTATAGCCTATATTTGCTACGTAGCGGTGTCAGGTTCTTGGAGACCGCTTGGAGACCTCAAATCAGTTTGGTTGCTGTCCGCTGCTTCGGCCTGGTTTCTAACACTTATCTCCGCGCCGTGGTTCTTGCCCCCGAGGGACGCGCTTGTAAGTGCAATAGCAACCATACTTGCGCTCGCAATGATGGATTTGAGTGATGTTGCTAGCGCCAATGCCAGCATAGATTTTGCGCGCTGGACGGGTGTTTTCTTTGCGATGTTAGTTGTTATTGCATCGCTCGTGGCACTTTTCACAAATGAACATTTGCCCGGATCAACAACCGCAAGTGCTGCGTTTAAATTGGTCAGCGTCGTTGGCAATCCCGTACCCCTGTTTTCAATTCCAGCCCTGGTCAGTATTGCAGCGGCATACCAAAATGACGTTATCCAACCAGTGGTACTATCGTTCATTTGGATTGCGCTTGTTGTTGCGAGGCCCATTGAGCGGGCCGCATCGGTGCTGGCTTGGTGGTTTGACGCGGTCAGCCAAAATCAGGATTTGACCTCAGTTGGTTTGATCGATCGGATTGATGACCCCAACATCGTACGTGTCCGGATGAAATCAGGAGCTAGTTGGGTCCCAAATCGCCTGTACACCGCAGCTCTACCAAATGGATCGCAGAGGTTTGTAATCGCCCTCTTTGAACAACTCCAAGGTGCAAATGTTGTTGGCACCGGTTTGGTGGTTGCGCGACCTGGTGATGATCCGCTCCCTATCCAGGAGGGTCATGTTTGCGCCACACATGACGACGAGAAAACATCCGATTTTCTGTCAGATCTCAGCGGCATGAAGGATGCAAGGTTGGTTGGATTTGTTGTCGAGGGATCAATGATTGAATCCATCCGGTTTGAGGTGTCAGCGTCATCTGAACTGGAGGAAGGGCACCTGATTTTTGCGAATGTGCAAGGCCGCCAGGTGTTTTATCAGATTACCGACGCAGAAACTTCAGAGGAGAGTTTTGACCAGAATCCGAGAGGCACCCATATCGCTAGTGCAACTCAAGTCGGCATTTATACTGAGGACACCGGCTTCACTAAGTTTGCCTGGCTTCCAAAAATGAATTCTCCGTTGTTTGCAGCCGCCAACGCCAAGTTGATGCCACAGGTGCTCTCTGCAGATGAGTTCAGAGTCGCTCGGGTGCCGTCCACAGATATTCATGTGTCTGCGAACGCGGCGGATTTGGTAGACTACCACTCTGCGGTTCTTGGAATCACAGGCACCGGCAAAACGGAGCTTGCACTGGACCTGATTGGCGAAGTCCTAGCTCGGGATACAAAAGTGTTTTGCGTTGATTTAACCGGAGAGTATCGCCACCGGCTAACCGCGTTCAGTCCGACCTTTCCGTCAGTTCCCGCCGCAAAGGTGGCGGACTTTGAGAAGAAGATATTCGATGCTGAGACTGGAGATTATGGTGGTGGAAAAGAAAAAAAGATATTGCAGACGTTCGTCGAAGGTGTGCGGACTGATGTCACCAGCGAAATCGAATCCTTTCTAACCTCTCCAAATGAGCAATTGGCGATACTGGAACTCAATGAAATTGCGAACACAAAGGCATCCTTGAGGATCACTGAATTGTATCTTTCTGCAATTATGGCGTGGGCGCGAACCAACAGGGGCTCGTCGCGTACGCTTGTTGTGCTTGAAGAGGCGCATACAATTGTCCCGGAAGTATTTGGTTCCGGCCTAGGGCGCGAAGAGCAAAACGTAGTCAGCAGAATTGGCCAAATTGCATTGCAAGGCCGAAAATACCAAGTCGGATTAATGTTGATCAGTCAGCGAACCGCTTTAGTCAGCAAAACGATACTCTCTCAATGCAATACGTTTTTTACCCACTCGCTAATTGATCAAACCAGTCTCGCATTCTTGGAAAGCGTTTACAGTAAGCGCCACGTTCGACTGATCCCGAACCTCAGACCTCGTGAATTCTTAGCATTCGGCAAGGCATTGAAAGTCGAGCGTCCTATCTTGCTCCGGAAGGACTATGAACCAACAAAAGAGGCAGCTTCTAAGGCATTAAGCTCAAGTGCCACATTCTCAAAGTCCACGAATTAGTGAGCCGAACCGACTAAGGCCACCTTGACCCCCACCCCCCTTTCCTCCTAAAACACCGGCTCATTTCCGAGACATCTCCTGTCTCCTTCGGCCAGCGGGCTTACGCGCCCGCACGTCGCCACCCGTCAGCGCGTTGCGCCCACGGGTGCGTTTTTCGTTTGGCTGATGGATGTGGGGCGGTGTTTTCGGCAAAAACGGCTTAAAACTGCGGATTTTGCGCATAAATGTTTGAGAACCTTCAGGATCGTCTGGGCTCCATATTTGAGGGCCTGACCAAGCGCGGGGCGCTGTCGGAGAAAGATGTCTCCGAGGCGATGCGTGAGGTGCGCCGGGCGCTGCTTGAAGCGGACGTGGCGCTGCCGGTGGCGCGCGACTTCATCAAGAAGGTGACGGAACGCGCGGTCGGCCAGGAAGTTCTGCGCTCGGTGACGCCGGGCCAGCAGGTCATCAAGATCGTCCATGACGAGATGATTTCGATGTTGGCCGGTGATGAGCCTGCGTCCGGAGCCGAAGAAGGCTCGCCGGACGATATGGCGGGCATCGACCTTGCGGCCGTGGCGCCAGTGCCGGTGATGATGGTGGGGCTTCAGGGCTCCGGTAAGACCACATCGACCGCCAAAGTGGCCATTCGCCTGCGCGACAAGGCCAAACGAAAAGTGCTGATGGCGTCGCTCGACGTGCGCCGTCCCGCGGCTCAGGAACAGCTCAAGGTGCTGGGTGAGCAGGCGGACATTGATACGCTGCCGATCGTGGCCGGGCAGGACCCGGTGGCGATTTCAAAGCGCGCCATGGAAGCGGGCCGTCTTGGCGGCTACGACGTGGTGATGCTGGATACGGCGGGCCGTCTGTCCGTTGATGAAGCGCTGATGGCTGAAATGGCCGAGATCAAGTCGGCAGCCAACCCCCACGAAATTCTGCTGGTGGCTGACAGCCTGACCGGTCAGGACGCGGTCAATACCGCTGACCTGTTCAACAAGCGCGTCGGCCTCACCGGCATTGTGCTGACCCGTGCGGATGGTGACGGGCGCGGTGGTGCGGCGCTTTCCATGCGCGCTGTCACCGGCAAGCCGATCAAGCTTCTGGGCACCGGCGAAAAGCTGGACGAGATGGAAGTGTTCCGCGCCGAGCGGATCGCCGGACGCATTCTGGGCATGGGCGATGTTGTGTCGCTCGTGGAGAAGGCCGCGGAAACCCTCGACGCTGAAAAAGCCGAGAAGATGGCCGCCAAGATGAAGAAGGGTCAGTTCGACCTGGATGATCTGGCAGAGCAGCTCAAGCAGATGGCGAAGCTCGGCGGCATGTCTGGTGTGATGGCGATGATGCCGGGCATGGGCAAGGCCAAGAAGCAGATGGATGCCGCAGGCATGGACGACAATGTCCTCAAGCGGCAGGGGGCGATCATTTCGTCGATGACGAAAGCCGAGCGCCGTAACCCCAAAGTATTGAACGCCAGCCGCAAGAAGCGCGTGGCCAAAGGCTCGGGCACCCAGGTTCAGGAAGTGAACCGCGTGTTGAAGATGCACCGGCAAATGGCCGATGTCTTCAAGATGATGGGCAAGAAGGGCGGCAAGAAAGGCCTCGCAGCCATGATGGGCGCTCTAGGTTCGGGGGGAGGCGGCGGCCTGCCTCCCGGCGTGACGCCTCCCGGTGGCCTTGGTGGTCCCATGGGCGGTGGCATGCCCGGATTGGGCGGCGGCTTGCCCCCGGGACTGGGCGGTGGATCTGGCGGGATGCCCGGTCTGGGAGGTGCTCCAACACTCCCCGGCCTTGGCGGACCAAAGAAGAAATAGAGTTTTTGAGTGCCGGGCAAAGAACAACCAAAAAGAGCAGCCCGGAAATACGACGACTACGGATTAATTGAGATTGCCGGACGCGGACAACGCGCCGGTCAAAGAGACAACCTAAGGAGACTATTGTTATGGGATTGAAGATTCGGCTTGCCCGTGGTGGCGCCAAGAAGCGTCCGTTTTATCGCATCGTTGTTGCGGATGTCCGCAGCCCGCGCGATGGCCGCTTTGTTGAAAAGATCGGCACACTGAACCCGCTGCTGGCCAAGGACGACGAAGCGCGTCTGAAGCTCGATGTGGATCGTGCCAAGTACTGGCTTGGCCAGGGTGCCCTGCCGACAGACCGCGTATCGCGTCTGCTGGAGATCGAAGGCATCGGCAAGCGTGAAGCACGCAACAACCCGCAGAAGGCGTTGCCAGGCAAGAAGGCGCAGGAGCGCATCGAAGCCAAGCGTATTGCTGAAGAAGACGCGGCTGAAGCTGCAAAGGCTGCGGCTGAAGCGCCTGCCGAAGAGGCACCTGCTGAAGAAGCTCCGGCTGAAGAAGCAGCAACCGAAGAAGCTGCGTCCTAGGACGGCTGCTTGATGGCTGATGGCTCTGACGATGTCTTGTTAGGTGCGGTGTCCGGTGCCCATGGGGTGCGGGGCGACGTCCGGCTCAAGACGTTTACGCAGGACCCGGCAGCCATTGGTGACTACGGGCCGGTGCATACGGAAGACGGACGGGTGTTCACCCTGAAAGTCACCAAACCGGTGAAAGGCGGCATGGCCGCAAAGCTTGATGGGGTTACGGACCGCGATCAGGCAGAGGCACTCAAGGGCACGCGGCTCTATGTGTCTCGCGAGGCACTGGGTGAAGCCGGTGCAGACGATGACGGTGACGAGGCTTACTTCCACGCAGACCTTGTGGACTGCATTTTGGTGAGTGAGCACAACGAGGAGATTGGACGGGTGACTGCCGTTCACGATTTTGGCGCGGGCGATCTGCTTGATGTGCTGCGCAGTGATGCGGAAGGCGCGGGTAAAACTGTGCTGGTGCCGTTCACGCGCGCGGTATGTCCGGAAGTTGATATCGCCGCGCGCCGGATCGTGTGTGTGCCGCCGGTCGGTCTCCTCGAAGATGCGGAACCAGAAGAAGGGGAGATGTCAGATGACTGATGCTCCGCTTTCTTCGGTCTGGACCGCCACCGTTTTGACGCTGTACCCGGACATGTTTCCGGGGCCTTTGGGGCTGAGCCTTGCGGGCCGGGCGCTGGAAGAGGGCAAGTGGGCGCTTGAGACGCGGAACATCCGTGACCATGCCGCCGACAGGCACCGCACGGTGGACGACACGCCGGCGGGCGGTGGTCCGGGCATGGTGATGCGGGCGGATGTGATGGCGGCAGCCATTGATGCGTCTGCCGATCAACCCAATGAGCCTCAGCGGCCGTTGGTGTATCTGACGCCGCGCGGCGTGCCGCTGACCCAGGGTCTTGTCCGCGAGATAGCGGCGGGGCCGGGCGCACGGTTTGTGTGCGGACGGTTTGAGGGTGTGGACGAACGGGTGTTTGCCACGCGGCCGGGGCTGGAAGTGAGCCTTGGGGATTTTGTTCTGTCAGGCGGTGAAGCTGCTGCCCTGACCATGATTGATGCCTGCGTCCGGTTGCTGCCGGGCGTCATGGGGGCGGAAGCCTCGGGCGACGATGAGAGTTTTGAGAACGGACTTCTGGAGTACCCGCACTACACGCGGCCCCAGGAGTTTGACGGCATGGAGATACCGGCGGTTCTGACCTCCGGCCACCATGAAAAAGTGCGTGAGTGGCGGCTGCATGAAGCCGAGCGCATTACGAAGGAACGGCGGCCTGACTTGTGGGCGGCCTATGCGACGAAAGATGCGGGAGCGCCGTTAAGGTAAGCGCGCGCCCGACCTGATAATTGACTGACGAATAGAAAACGAGGGTTCATCCCATGAATATCATTGAGACAATCAACGCCGAACAGGCTGCGAAACTGGGCGAAACCAAGAAAGTTCCTGACTTTCGTCCCGGCGACACCGTGCGCGTCAACGTAAAGGTTGTGGAAGGCTCACGTGAGCGTATCCAGGCCTATGAAGGTGTGTGCATTGCACGCTCAGGCGATGGCCTGAACCAGAACTTCACGGTACGGAAGATTTCGTACAATGAAGGTGTGGAGCGTGTGTTCCCAATCTACTCCCCGCTGATCGACTCAATCGAGCTGGTCCGCACCGGTAAGGTCCGTCGCGCCAAGCTTTACTATCTGCGCGGGCGTCGCGGTAAATCTGCACGTATCGCAGAACGCGTGGACCACAAGAACGGTCCCAAGGGCAAAAAGAAGAAAGCGTAAGGGCTTCTTCCCTATTGGCAGCAGGGTTCCTGTTGCCGCCTTTGATGCCTATATGACCGATCCGCATGGACAGGTGTGCCCTGTTCCATGCGGTTGCCTGAGCGACGCAGGCATATTTCGATATTTGAACAAGAAGGAAGCAAGCTGATGTCCGGCCCGCGCACGATGTACGACAAGATCTGGGATGATCACATTGTTGAAACCCGCGAAGACGGTACGGGCCTGCTTTATATTGACCGGCATCTTGTTCACGAAGTGACCAGCCCGCAGGCCTTTGAAGGTCTGCGCATGACGGACCGCAAAGTGCGCCGTCCTGAAAAGACACTGGCTGTGGCGGACCACAACATTCCAACGTCCGACCGTTCCAAGGGCATTGCGGATGAAGAAAGCCGCATTCAGGTCGAGACCCTCGAAGCCAACTGCAAGGAGTTTGGTGTCGAGTATCTGGCGACGGACGATATCCGCCAGGGCATCGTGCACATCGTTGGGCCGGAGCAGGGCTTTACGCTGCCGGGCACGACCATTGTGTGCGGCGACAGCCATACATCCACGCATGGCGCTTTCGGCGCGCTGGCGCATGGCATCGGCACGTCCGAGGTTGAGCATGTGCTCGCCACGCAGACGCTGATCCAGAAGAAAGCGAAGAACTTCCGCGTCAATGTGGAAGGCACGCTGCCGGAACATCTCACCGCCAAGGACATCATCCTGGCGATCATCGGTGAGATTGGTACGGCGGGCGGCACGGGCTATGTGATCGAGTTTGCGGGTCCTGCGATCCGCGCGCTCTCCATGGAAGGCCGCATGACCGTCTGCAATATGACGATTGAAGGCGGCGCCCGCGCCGGCCTTATCGCGCCGGACGAAAAGACCATTGAATATTTCAAGGGCCGCCCGCGTGCGCCGAAGGGTGACGCATGGGAGGCGGCGGAAGCCTACTGGCGCTCGCTGCCATCTGATGACGGCGCCAAGTTCGATCGCGAGCTGACGCTGGACGTCAACAATCTGTCGCCGATCGTCACCTGGGGCACGAGCCCGCAGGACGTGGTGGCGATCACCGGCACGACACCGGACCCCGCCAAGATTGAAGACGCGGACAAGGCCCGCTCCGTTGAGCGCGCGCTGGACTATATGGGGCTCAAGCCCAACACCAAGATGACCGACGTCGCCATCGACACGGTGTTCATCGGCTCGTGCACCAATGGCCGCATCGAAGATCTGCGCGCTGTGGCGGAAGTCGCCAAGGGCAAGAAGGTCAAGGACGGCATTCGCACGCTGGTTGTGCCGGGCTCGGGCCTTGTGAAAGAGCAGGCGGAAGCTGAAGGCATCGACAAGGTACTGATCGAAGCAGGCTTTGACTGGCGCGAGCCGGGCTGCTCCATGTGCCTCGCCATGAATGCGGACAAGCTGGCCCCGGGCGAACGCTCCGCGTCAACGTCCAACCGTAACTTCGAAGGCCGTCAGGGCCGCGGTGGACGCACACATCTGGTATCGCCAGCGATGGCCGCTGCAGCAGCTATCGCCGGGCACTTCGTTGATGTTCGCGACGTAAAGTAAGGGATCTGGGCAATGGATAAATTCAACAAACTCTCAGGCGTTGCGGCGCCGATGCCGATCACGAATGTTGATACGGACATGATCATTCCCAAGCAGTTCCTCAAGACGATCAAGCGGACGGGGCTTGGGGTCAATCTGTTTGACGAGATGCGCTACAAGGATGATGGCTCTGAAGTTGAAGACTTCGTGCTCAACCAGCCGGCCTATCGGGATGCCAAGATTCTGGTGGCGGGCGACAACTTTGGCTGCGGCTCGTCGCGCGAGCATGCGCCGTGGGCGCTGATGGATTTTGGCATTCGCTGCATCATCTCCACGTCGTTCGCGGACATTTTCTACAACAACTGTTTCCAGAACGGCATTCTGCCCATCGTCCTGCCCAAGGCGGATGTGGACAAGCTGATGGATGACGCGGAGCGCGGCTCCAACGCCGTTGTATCCATTGATCTGGAAGCCCAGGAAATCAAAGGCCCGGACGGCGGCACGATCAAATTCGAGATCGATGCGTTCCGCAAGCACTGCATGCTGAACGGCCTTGATGCCATCGGCCTGACCATGCAGCAGGCCGATGCCATTGACGGCTTTGAAGGCAAGGACAAGGCAGCGCGTAGCTGGGTCTAGCGCCTGCTCCCATTCCCGCTTTCCCTCCGGTCAAGCCGGAGGAACAGCGGTGTGGGGACGTGATTGTAACTCTGCCAAAAAGGCGGCGCTCAAGATGAGTGCCGCCTTTTTTGTTGCTGGTACATCAGTCGTCGCGCTGTCGCTTCTTCTGCGCCACGGTGCGTTTGACCATTTTCTTGAATGATTTTTCGCGGGAGCGGCGTTCGGCAATTGTTTGCGTGTTGTGCTGGTCTTCCAGGGCCAGCTTGCGCCAGCGCTGCAGGCGCTTGGGGTCGAGGGTGCCTGCGTCGATGGCTGCCGTGACCGCGCAGCCGGGTTCGGTTTCGTGCTGGCAGTCACTGAAGCGACAGGCCTGCGCCAGTGCCACCACATCTGCAAACACCGCGTCGATGCCGTCCTGCACATCGGTGAGCTGCAACTCGCGCATGCCCGGAGTATCCAGCAGCCACGCGCCGGACGCCAGGCGATGAAACTGTCGACTGGTGGTGGTGTGGCGTCCCTTGGCGTCATCCTCGCGAATGCCTGCGGTCTCAATCGCGTCCTGACCGGTCAGGGTGTTGATCAGGGTCGATTTGCCGACACCCGATGACCCGACAAAGGCCACCGTCTGACCTGTTGTGCACCAGGGCAGCAGGCTGGCGATCTGGTCGGGGTCGCGGGCATCCAGGGTTTCGACCACGATGCCCGGCATCAGTCCCATGGCCTGCTGTTCATAGTCGTGCGGGTCGTCGGTGAGGTCCGCCTTGGTGAGGATGATGACCGGCGTTACGCCCGCATCCTGTGAGAGCGCCAGATATCGCTCCAGCCGCGCCACATTGAAATCCTGATTGCAGGATGTGACCACAAAGAGGGTGTCCACATTGGCCGCGATGAGCTGCTCTTTACGCTCATGGCCGGCCACCTTGCGCTTGAACACGCTTGTTCTGTCCAGCAGCCGTTGCGCCTGTCCGGTTTCGGGATCAAGCAGCACCCAGTCGCCAACGGTGGCGGTGCGCCCCGGCGACCCGTCGTCGGGGTCCTCGGGTTCGCTGAAGGGCATGATGGTTTTTTCAAACGGCACAAGGTCCGGGCCACATCCCACGACGTCCATCTTGGTGCGGTGCACGGACATGACGCGGGCAGGCGCCAGGGTTGCCAGATCATCGGCATCGAGTTGAGAAAGAAAGAAATTGGTCCAGCCGAGATCGGCCAGGTTGGAAATTGGGGTTGAAATTCGCGTTGTCATTGTTGGTCTACCAGCTTCTGCAGCTCCGGACTGCCGGGCGCAGGGCGAACACAGGTCCACCACCGAAGAGGTCCGGGGGCGGGGTTCCAAAAAGGGCCGGTGACAGGGCGGTCAGCATGTATGCCTGACCGGAAAGCACGCGTTGGGTGCTGTCTTATCCTGTTGGTCCACCAGCGGGCTGGCGCACAATGGCAGTCACAAAAATCTCCTGTGTCGGTGTCCGGTCGATGTGGGTGCAACGGTACGGGTTTTGGAGGCGCCTGTACATGACCGGGATCAATGAAAGCGGTTGGGTGATTTATCTACGGTCATTGTTCGGCTTGTCTGGACGCGCCATGATGCGTGATCGGACGGTGAGGGAGAGTAGCACCATGACCACAGTCATTCCCGGACGCTTTGCGGCGAAGATGGATGAACCGTTCGCGGTCTTTATCATCGGTATGCGGATCAACAAGCTGTGGGCTGTGCACAAATGGCTGCCCGTGGCCAAGGCCATGCCGCGCATGCTCAACGAGCTTGGGGCTGATCCCGAGCTTGGCATGCTGCATGTGGAACCGATCAGGTATCGCCGCGGCTTTGCAACGATCCAGTACTGGAAGAGTTTTGAACATCTGGAGCACTATGCCACCAAGGTGGCGACGCATACGGAGGCGTGGCGGGAGTTCAACCGGGCGATTGGTGAAGACGGGTCTGTCGGCATCTGGCATGAAACCTATGTGGTTCAGCCCAATGCCTTTGAAGCCGTCTACGGCAACATGCCGCGCTTTGGCCTCGGTGCTGCAGGCGATCACATCAAGGCCGACGGGGCCTACAACAAGGCGCGGGGACGCATGAGTGCATGAGTGAGACAAACCCAAAGACAGCCCTGCACGCCATCTGCGGTGCCTATCTGATGGTCGCCTACTCAGATGGCCAGTTTGCGCCGGTGGAAGAAGGCCGTTTGATGAGCGAGCTGGCGGCCGACGAGGCGTTCAAACGATTTGAGCAGGCCGCGCTTACGGCTGAGATGGCAGAACTAGTAAAGGCCTTCCCCGACGATTATGAAGCGACGGCGCTGGATGTACTGGTATCGATTGCATCCATCAAGGACCACGACGTGGAAAGACGGGCTGTGAAGCATGCAGCGAGGGTAGCTGTGATTGCGGATCAGGCGATCTCGCCGCAGGAAGAACACGCACTGGATCGGATTGCGATGGCGCTTGGGCTGGAAAAAGGCGCGCTTTAGGTTGCTGCCTATCTGACCCGCCATTGTCCGGCTTGACCGGACAATCCAGCTCTGTGTCGACATACCGGCGCTGGATGGATCCCCCGGGTTAAACGGGGGGATGGCGAAAAAACTTCAGAAAAATTCAAAAACTTATCCCCGGTCTCTTGCGGGGCCTCATACTTCACGCATGCCTCCTGCTTTTGGGCAGTCCGGACCGTCCGGGTGCTGGGTGGGAGGGCGGATGCCATGGAGCGTGGTGATGACTGCCCAACAGGGACAAGGGCGGGATGTCATCGGGCGTGCTGAAGGGTAACGGACTTTGGCGATATGGCGGTGACGACTCTGCTGGCCTGCGCGTCCTCGCAGGCCCCGGCGGTTCTCGCGTCTCATACGAGGGATAGACCGGTACAAAAGCAGCATCGGGCGGGTCACCGGGTAACACCCGGGCTCACCGGTGGAGACGGTCGGCGCCGAAGACCATCCGCGCAGGAGCGCTGCCATCAGGTAGCCGGACGCGCTTGTGTGCGTTGAATGCCTCAGACACGGACATGCTGCCTTTGGGCGGTGCTCCTGCCATCCCATCTTTCCCCTTGCGGCCATACGGGCCGTGAGGCGGCCCGGCTCGGCATTTCTGGGGCTGGCCTTGCCTGTGGGTCCCTGCTAGGAACCCGGCCAACGACACACGACATTTCTAGTGCGGAGACATAGTTCCATGGCGACCCAGAAAATCCTCCTTCTGCCCGGCGACGGCATTGGCCCTGAAGTCATGGGGGAGGTGCGCCGCGCCATTGAGTGGATGAATGGCGAGGGCCTGACCTCCTTTGAGGTGGAAGAAGGCCTTGTGGGCGGTGCTGCCTATGACGCCCACGGGCTATCGATCTCCGAAGACGACATGGCGCGGGCCATGGCGGCGGATGCGGTACTGTTTGGTGCTGTGGGCGGGCCCAAGTGGGATGACGTGCCGTACGACGTGCGGCCGGAAGCCGGTCTTTTGCGCCTGCGCAAGGACATGGAACTGTTTGCCAATCTGCGCCCGGCCATCTGCTTTGGTGCGCTGGCGGAAGCATCCTCGCTCAAGAAGGAGCTGGTTGAAGGGCTCGACATTCTCATTGTTCGTGAGCTGACCGGTGGCGTCTATTTCGGTGAGCCCAAGGAAATCATCGAGCTTGAAAACGGCCAGCGGCGCGGAATCGATACGCAGGTCTATGACACATATGAGATTGAGCGCATCGCAGCAGCGGCGTTTGACATTGCGCGCACGCGCGGCAATCGCGTCTGCTCCATGGAAAAGCGCAACGTCATGAAGTCCGGCGTGCTGTGGAATGAAGTCGTGACCGAGGTTCACAAGCGCGACTATCAGGATGTGGAACTCACCCACATGCTGGCGGATGCGGGCGGCATGCAGCTGGTGCGCGCGCCCAAGCAGTTTGACGTGATCGTCACGGATAATCTGTTCGGCGACATGCTGTCAGACGTGGCTGCCATGCTGACGGGCTCGCTGGGCATGTTGCCGTCAGCGTCGCTTGGTGCGGCGGACGCAAATGGCAAGCGCAAGTCGCTCTATGAGCCGGTGCACGGTTCAGCGCCTGACATTGCGGGCAACGGCATTGCCAACCCCATCGCCATGCTGTCGAGCCTGGCCATGTGCCTTCGCTATTCGTTCAACATGGGTGAGGTGGCCGACAAGCTGGAAGGCGCGATTACGTCCGTGCTGGACAAGGGTCTGCGCACCGGTGACATCATGCAGGACGGCATGACCAAGGTGTCTACGTCGCAGATGGGCCGTGCGGTTGTTGAAGAGATGGCCAACACCTAGGGGGGCAACCACCTATCCGCTCTTCCTCCGGCTTGACCGGAGGATCCATGGGCGGGTTCAGACGGGCCCTCCGGTCAAGCCGGAGGGAAAGCGGGATTGGTTGGTGTGAGCTCTCTTACCAGTGGCGGTTGCGGTAGCCGCGGTTGTAGTACCACGGCCAGTCAGGGCCCCAGATGGCGCGGTTGTTGGCGCGGCGCTGCTCGATGGCAGCAGCTTCCTCAGCGCGGATTTCGCGCAGCTTGAGCAAGCAGTTGCTGAAGGCTTCGGTCTCAGGTTTGAAGCCGAGGCTCTGGCATTCCGCCTTGTCGGCGGCAAGCTGGGCTTGGGCGCGCGCGGCCCGGTCTTCAGCGGTGGCGCAGGCGGACAGACCAAGCACCAGAGCGAGAATGGGGATGAGCCGGATTGGGTTCATGATCCCCTCCTAAAGTCCGATGCCAATACCGATGCCGACACCGAAATTGCCGCCGCTATCACGCTGGCTCTCAGCGGCGCGGATTTCGCGCAGTTTCAGGCGGCAGTTGCCATAGGCTTCCGTGCCTTCCTCGAAGCCAAGCACGAGGCAGTTTTGATGGTCGATTTCGTTTTGTGCCGCAATCTGCTCGGAGCGATCACCGGCACAGGCCGATAGCGCCAGGCCCAGCGTACAGATGAGGGCCAGAGCACTGATTTTCGTTGGTGTCATGAGGTCATCTCCTTGGACCACAACCTTATCCACCCCCGCGCAGGGCCAGCGTATCATATGTTGGTGAGCTTTGGTGTTTGGGTATGATGATGCGATTATCAGGTTGAGTGATTTGGGCTGACTGAGTGTTTGGGAGTGAGTGAATTGATCGATCATGTGAAGACGGCAATTGCCGCAGGTCTGGCTATGTTGGTTGCGGGCTGTGCGACGCTGGACCGGACGATGGATGCTGAGGATGTTGCGGGTATCCAGCGGCTGGGTGTCACGTCTGCCCTGTCAAACATGCGGCAACATGATTTTGTCGGGACACTCATTTTTGAAAACAAGCGCCAGAAGGTTGACGTATCGGACTGGGATGTTCCCGGCTTTGCGGAAGCGACGCTTGTGAAGTATCTCGATGCGGGTCCCATGCCGGGACGGGTTGGCATCATCGACGCGGACGGTCTTGATAAGGACCGTTTTGCTGGATCGCCGTCTGCCCTGCTGGCGGCAGCCAAGGAGCAGGGGTTTGATGCCGTGGCTGTCATCCATCCGTCCGGCTACGACAATTACCCCTATGTGACGCCTGGATACGGCGTTTACCGCAAAGTCGCCTTCGGCCTCGGGCAGAACTGTGCCTACCAGCAGACTGTTGTCCGGATACTGGATGCGGACACAGGTGATCGGCTGGCGTGGGAGTGGGGCTTTAACTCATGGGATGGCCCCTGCATGCCGCTGCCTGTCGAATTCAAGGAGAATCCCGCCGGTTACACGGATGTCGAGCAGGATCAGATTCAAAAGAGCATTGAGGCTGTGTTTGATGAAGGGCTGGAACGGACAGTGCGGAAGCTGAAATTTGGCGGCGCCTCCGCCTTTTAGGCGTGGCAGCAGCCATGCGCGCCATTCATTGACTGGAAGGGTGTGCAGTGAGATATAAGCGCCGGAAATTGATGGAATTTGGACCTTGATGGCCAGGTATTTGACGAACCCTGAGTTTTTGACCGCGCGGGACATGTGTCTTGCGGGCGATTACGCGTGTTCGCCGGCCACCACCACCACTCCGACCACCAAAAAGACGGCCACCACCGTCTGATCCTGCCCCTTGCGCCGCTTGTTCTCTCTTCTGCCGGCTCTTGAGGCAAGAGCAGACGAGTTGGGGCTTTGCCTGTTTTGCAGGCGGGCGCGGAAGAGGCAGAGACGTTAAGGAACAGGACCGATGGGTTTGAAAGTTGCAGTTGTGGGCGCCACGGGGAATGTGGGGCATGAGATGCTCAATATTCTCGAAGAGCGTCAGTTTCCAGCGACGGAAGTCGTGGCCATAGCCTCGCGCCGCAGCCAGGGCAAGGAAGTGTCCTATGGCGACAGGACACTGAAGTGTCAGGCGCTGGAGAATTTTGATTTTTCCGACACGGACATCGTGATGATGTCTGCAGGCGGCGGTGTCTCGAAAGAGTGGTCTCCCAAGATTGCCAAGCAGGGTGCGGTTGTCATCGACAATTCATCCACCTGGCGGACCGACCCGGATGTTCCGCTGATCGTGCCGGAAGTGAATGCGGACGCGATTGCGGGCTACACCAAGAAGAACATCATCGCGAACCCCAATTGCTCAACGGCGCAGTTGGTGGTGGCGCTGAAGCCGCTGCATGACGCGGCTCAGATCGAGCGCGTGGTCGTGTCGACCTATCAGTCCGTGTCGGGCACGGGCAAGGACGCGATGGATGAGCTGTTCAACCAGACCCGTGCGGTGTTTGTGAATGATCCGATTGAAAAGTCGATCTACCCCAAGCAGATCGCGTTCAACGTGATCCCCCATGGGGGCGACTTCATGGAGGACGGCTACACCACTGAAGAGTGGAAGATGACGGTTGAGACCAAGAAGATCCTTGATCCCAAGATCAAGCTCACGGCCACATCCGTGCGCGTGCCGGTGTTTGTGGGTCATGGCGAAGCGGTGCATATCGAGTTCGCCAAGCCGATCTCCGACAAGGAAGCGCGTAACATTCTGCGTGAGGCACCGGGTGTGCTGGTCGTGGATAAGCGTGAAGACGGTGGCTATGTGACTCCGGTCGAGTGCGTGGGTGACTTTGCGACCTTTGTGAGCCGCATCCGCACGGATCCGACCGTGGACAATGGCCTGGCGCTGTGGGTCGTCTCTGACAATCTACGCAAGGGCGCAGCACTCAATGCAGTGCAGATCGCTGAGCTGCTGAATACGAAGTATCTGGCGAAAGCTGCTTAAGCGGCACCAGCCGTCGACGACATCAGGTGGGCCGGTTCTGAGCATCAGGATCGGCCCACTGGCGTTTTGAGGCTTGCCAGGCGGCACGCTTTTTATATAATCATGATTATGCCAAAAAAGGTGGACCATGATCAGCGCCGTTCCCAGCTTGCCGAAGCGGCCGTCGTCGCCATTGATACCCACGGGCTCGACAGCGTCCGACTGATCGATGTCGCCCGCGAGGCCAAGCTCACCACCGGGGCTGTGGTCCACTACCTCAACAACAAGGACGACGTGCTTCTGGCGGCCTTTGATCAGGTCGGGCTGCGCAATGCGGAGCGTCTTGAGCAGACGCGCGGCATGGACCCGGTGGACCGGGCCATGACCTATCTGCCCCATAATGATGAGACGGCGCGGGAGTGGCGCGTCTTCCTGCAATTCTGGGGACGCGGGGTCAGTGATCCGGCGTTTCGGGAGCGGCACCGCGCCGGGTATGAGGCGCTTGCCCACTCGCTGCGTCTTGAGCTTGAAGCCGGTGGCGCGACCGATCCGCAGACTGTTGCTGATGCCATGATTGCGGGCGTTGATGGCATTGCTGTGCGTGTGGCGATGGAGCCGGACGCCTGGGACATGACGCGCATGCGCAAGACGATCTCCGCTCTGATTTTACCGCTGATGGCGGCGCACACCCCAGACACCCCAGACAATCCAGACAATGCGAACTGACAGGGAGTTACCCATGCCTCAACTGACGAGCCTGCTGGCGACTGCGTCGCAGGAAGAAATTGCCAAGATCATGGACCGCGATGGTGCGATGATTCTGACGGGCGCTATGGATGATGCGTTGTTTGCGCGTATTGATGCGGAGACGCAGCCGCTGATGGATGCGTCTGCCAAGGGCAATGACGCATTCACCGGTCACAACACGACGCGGACGGGCGCGCTGGTATCCCGCTCTCCGGCATGTCGTGAGGCGGTGATGGATGCAACGGTTCTGGAAGCCGCCAACCGTTTCCTGCTGCCCTATTGCGATCGGATCCAGTTGCACCTGACGCAGCTCATCCGGCTGTTGCCGGGGCAGGGCAAGCAGCCGCTTCACCGCGACAGGCTCGCCTGGGGCGGCTACCTGCCGGACATTGAACCGCAATTCAACACCATCTGGGCCCTGACGGATTTTACCGAAGAGAACGGTGCGACGCAGGTCGTGCCGGGCAGTCACAAATGGGACGAGAAGCGCCAGGCTGAGCCTCACGAGGTCTGTCAGGCTGTCATGCCACGTGGCTCGGTGCTGCTGTATACGGGCTCGGTCATTCACAGTGGTGGTGAAAACAAGTCGCAGGCCCCCCGGGTGGGAATGAACATTACTTACTGTCTGGGCTGGCTCAGAACAGAAGAGAACCAGTACCTCTCCTGCCCGCCGGACGTTGCCAGGACTTTGGCCCCTGAGCTTCAGGAACTGCTTGGCTACACGATGGGGTCCTATGCGCTTGGCTACTACAGCCCGCCACAACCCAGCCCTGAGATTCCCGACACTGTGCCGCCTGAGTTGGCGCTGGGTCGACTGCCGCGGGAAGCTCCTGTGGCCAAGAAGATCATGGAGAACTCCTCAGCCGAAATAGGGTCTTTTGTGCCCCTCGAAGGGCAGTGATCGGTAAGGCATCGTTAACATATGACGGGTTCGGACGAAGGAAATAGGCCGGACCCGTCACACTTTTGCTACTGACGTTCCGTCAATCTTAACCTTCTTCCACCAAACTCGCCTGCAGGTATTTGTTTCAACCTGCGTCTCGATGAGTTTGGTATGGGCGATCCCGCTATTACGGACAATACAATCTGGCTGCTGGTGTGCACCGTCCTGGTGCTGCTGATGCAAGCCGGATTTACGTGCCTCGAAACGGGGCTTGTCCGGGCCAAAAATTCCATCAATGTTGCGGTCAAAAACGTAGCTGATTTCTGCGTTGCCAGCCTCGCCTTCTGGGCCGTGGGCTTCGGCATCATGTTTGGTGCCACCGCCGGTGGTGTGTTCGGTACATCGTTCTTCTTCTTTGATACCGGTCCGTTTGATGGCACGGGTAGCGCCTGGTTGATGGCGTTCTTCTTCTTTCAGCTGGCCTTCTGTGGCACGGCGACGACCATCGTGTCCGGCGCGGTTGCAGAACGCATGAGTTTTCGCGGTTACCTGATGACTGCTGTCATTCTGAGTGCGTGCATTTATCCAGTTTTCGGGCATTGGGCCTGGGGTGGCTTTGGCATTGATACCCAGATGGGGTGGCTGCAGGAACTTGGCTTTATCGACTTTGCCGGTTCGACGGTTGTGCACAGCATCGGTGGCTGGGTGGCTCTGGCCGCGGTGATCATCATTGGTCCTCGTCTTGGCCAGTTTGATGAAAGCAACTCAGCCACGGAGTCTCACAACACGCCTGTTGCCGTATTCGGCATGTTTCTCCTGTGGGTCGGCTGGTTCGGTTTTAATGGCGGGTCGACACTCGCGATGGACGTGTCCGTCCCTCACATCATGGTGCACACGCTCATTGCAGCGGCGGCAGGTGGTGTGACTGCGATGGCATTGACCTGGAACAGTCGCGGGGCGCCAAACGCAGTCGACTCTTTGAACGGTGTCCTTGCCGGACTTGTCGCGATCACAGCTTCCGCTCATGTGGCAACGATTGGAGCATCGATCCTTATTGGCGGCATAGGGGCGGTTGTCGCTCTTGGATGTAAGGCATTGTTGCAGCGCTATCGCATTGATGATGCGGTTGGGGCGGTGCCGGTTCACCTGGCTGCGGGCATCTGGGGCACACTTGCGGTGGCGCTGGTTGGTGACGCGTCGCTGTGGGGTACAGGCTATACACGTCTTGAGCAGTTTGGTGTTCAGGCGCTTGGGGTTACCGTCGCGGGTATCTACGCGTTTGGCGTCGGCTATGCGGTGCTATCTCTTATCAATTGGTTCATGCCGCTGCGTGTCACCGCCGAAGCTGAACATATGGGTCTCAATGCGTCTGAACATGGGGCGTCCACAGCCATTCATGACTTGATACATGCGATGGATACCCAGAAGCAGACGGGCGACTTTTCCATGCGTGTGCCGGTGGAGCCCTACACAGAAGCTGGGCAGATCGCTGCTCAGTACAATCAGGTTCTGGACCGTGTTCACGGGGAGATGACGGCGCGCGAACAGACCTCGGCCCAGCTGCGGACAGCGCGCGATCAGGCGGAGATTGCCAATGCCGCCAAGTCACAATTTCTGGCAAATATGAGCCACGAACTTCGCACGCCGCTCAATGCCATCATCGGTTTTTCTGAGATCATCAATGGTGAGCTGTTCGGTCCGCTGGGCAACGAGCAGTACAAGGAATATGTCTCTGACATTCACGACTCCGGCTCTCACCTCCTGTCGATCATCAATGACATTCTTGATCTGTCAAAGATTGAAGCAGACAGCTACGACCTGGCCGAGGATGAGCTGAATGTGCGCGACGTCATGACGGCGTGCGAGCGCATGATCCGTACGCGAGCGCAAAGTGGTCAGCTGAACCTTGCTGTTGAAATTGAACCCGACCTGCCAGCACTCGTGGCTGATGAGCGTGCCCTGAAACAAATGTTGATTAACCTCGTGTCCAACGCTGTGAAGTTCACGCCAGAGGGTGGTGACATTGCACTGCGGGCGCGTCTTGAAGCTGATGGACGCATCGCCATTGAGGTTGCCGATACCGGGGTAGGTATCGCGCGCTCTGACATTGCCAAGGCGTTTGAGCCCTTCGCTCAGCTGCAGGCCGATGCAACGGTTTTCAAGGCTGACGGCACAGGCCTTGGTCTTCCGTTGACCGCAGCCCTGGCGCGCAGTCATCAGGCGACGCTGGTGGTGGATAGCGAACCGGGCAGAGGTACGGCGATTACGATCCGCTTCCCGCTTGAGCGTATCGTTGTCAACAAGACAGCGGCTGCCTAAAGGCTATCTGCAATCTTCCTGATGACGTGACCCGCGCCTACCAGTGGCAACTCCGCAAGACCTTGACGGCTTGCTGTCTCGATCAACTCGCTGACAATTTGTGATGCGGCTGTAGCCGCTGGTGTGGGGTCTGCTCCGCGAAGCCGTATGGCCAGATAGGCTGCAGCCATGACGTCTCCAATCCCGTTGGGAGGTGACGGTGCGCGCTGTGTCTCGAACGTCATGTCTTCGTCCTGCGCATAGACAAGGGTCGCGATCGTTTCAGGTGATGTGCCTGGGGCAGACGTGACAAGCACCTCTGCGGTTTTCAGGCTGAGCGCTGCGTCATCGATCCCGGCTTTGTCATCCATGGGCCAGGGCAGGCCTGTGAGGGTGGTCAGCTCGAACAGGTTGGGCGTGGCAATGGTGGCCAGGGGCATGAGCGTATCGCGCAAGGCTGGCGGGACGCTCTCGTGGACATACACCGTGCCATTGTCGCCAAGTATGGGATCAATCAACACGGGCAGATCGGGCGTCGCATGTTTGAGACGCGAGATGGTCTTTGCCGCAGCGTCAATCTGGTCGTGGCTGGTGAAATATCCGGTCATGACGGCGGTGACCTGATCCATCCAGCCGCCAGCCCACAAATTTTCCAGGAGTGCTTCGATCTCTGTTGCCGGCGTGCTGCGGCCAGCCGGTGTGCCGTGGCCGGGATGATGCGACAGCAGGACGGTGGGTATGGCCCAAACCTCGTGACCTAGCGTCTCCAGCACGAACTGCGCTGCTGAATTGCCGACATGCCCGGCAACGACCTGAGATGAAATGGCAAGGATCGTCATATGGGCCTGTCTTGGTCATCCTGTTTGTTCTAAGCCGGTGGGTGTTGGCTTGATGGTCTGTTGAGACATAAGGTGCGGGCCGATATCGCAGCACTCTCCCCCATGAGATGGAACAACCATGCTACCTCAGTTTGATGCCGGGCGTCCCCGTCGGTCTGTTTTGTATATGCCCGGTGCCAATGCTCGGGCGCTTGAAAAGGCGCGGACGCTGGATGCGGATGCTCTGATCCTTGATCTTGAGGATGCGGTGTCGCCGGATGCAAAGGAACTTGCCCGCGAGCAGGTGGTGGCGGCGGTAAAGGCCGGTGGCTATGGCGCACGCGAGGTTGTTGTGCGCGTCAACGGATTGGATACGCCGTGGGGTGCAGATGACCTGCGCGCCGTCAACGGGATTGGGGCCGACGGTGTTCTGGTGCCCAAGGTCAACGGACCCGGTGACATTGATGCAGCGGCTGGGCTTCTGACGAACGAACCGATCTGGGCGATGATGGAAACACCGGCTGCGATGTTTGCGGCGCAGGCGATTGCGCAGCACCCCTTGCTGTGCGTTCTGGTGATGGGCACCAACGATCTTGTGAAAGAACTGAAGGCCGCTCGGGTGCCGGGGCGTGCGCCGTTGCTTACGGCGTTGCAGATGTCATTGCTGGCAGCGCGCGATGCGGCCTGCATCGCGATTGATGGCGTCTACAATGACATCAAGAATGAAACCGGCTTCGCAGAAGAGTGCGTGCAGGGCCGCGACTTTGGCTTTGACGGCAAGACATTGATCCACCCCTCGCAGATTGCGCCCTGCAATGACGTGTTTGCGCCATCGGCTGACGCTGTGGCGGAGGCAAGGGACATCATTGCAGCGTTTGACGCGCCGGACGCGCGGGGCAAGGGTGTCATCACGGTCGGGGGCAAGATGGTTGAACTGCTGCATGCAGAAGAATCACGGCGGCTGGTGGCCGTGGCAGATGCCATTGCGGCCAAGGAGGCGGCGAAATGAGCGTGTCCAAATCCAGTGGCGGCAATTATCTTGAAGACTTTTCTGCCGGGCAGGTTCTTGACCATGCAACGCCACGCACGGTGACGGCGGGTGATGTTGCGCTGTACACGGCACTGTACGGTACGCGCTTTGCGCTTCAATCCTCAGAAATCTTCGCGCAATCATGTGGGCTGCATCAGGCGCCGCTGGATGACTGGCTGGTATTCCATATCGTCTTTGGCAAGACCGTGCCGGACATCTCACTCAATGCTGTAGCCAATCTGGGGTATGCCGACGGGCGCTTTGGTGTTCCCGTCTATGCGGGCGATACGCTGCGCGCTGTCTCTGAAGTGATTGGCATCAAGGAGAACTCCAACGGCAAGACAGGTGTCGTCTATGTCCGGACGCGGGGGCTCAATCAGAACAATCAGGAAGTCCTGTCCTATGCGCGCTGGGTGATGGTGCGCAAGCGCGATGAAGCATCAGTGATTGCTGCCGCGCCGCCGCCAGCACTGGCGGACCATGTGGCACCGGAGAGCATCGCGTCGCGGTCAGTGCCTGACTTCCTGAACTTTGATTTCGGCCTGAGTGGTGAGGCGCATCGCTGGGGTGACTATGAGGTCGGCGAGAAGATCGACCACATGGACGGCATGACGGTTGAAGAAGCAGAGCATCAGCTTGCGACGCGGCTGTACCAGAACACGGCTCGTGTGCACTTCAATCAGTTTGCGGAAAGCAAAGGTCGATTTGGCAAGCGACTGATCTATGGCGGCCATGTCATTAGTCTGGCGCGGTCGCTGTCGTTCAACGGACTGGCCAATGCTGTCAAGGTAGTGGCGCTCAATGGCGGGCGGCATGTGGCACCGCTCTTCTCAGGCGATACCGTCTTTGCCTGGAGCGAAGTGCTGGCCAAGGCAGAGATCGCAGGGCGCGATGATGCGGGCCTTTTGCGCCTGCGCATGATCGCGACAAAGGATCTTCCGTGTGCCGACTTCCCGCAGCCGGACCATGCGGACGGTGTTATTCTGGATCTTGATATGTGGGTGGCGATGCCGCGCTAGGCGGCGCCCAGCGAGGCTGCAAGATTGTCCGGTGTCAGTTCGCTTTCTATCGCGCATCGCAGTGCTTTGACGGCTGTGTCGCGCGCTTTCTTCTTGCTGCCTGCGTGTGCCTTGAGATCAATTTGCGCCAGGCTGTGGGCCGTATAGCGGGCCTGGGCCTCTAGCGTGTCGGCGGGCACGACCTTGTCAATGAAACCGGCAAGGGCTGCTTCTGATGGCCCCAGCATTTCGCCGGTCATGAGACATCTGTTGAAGTAGGCGGGGGTCAGGCGTTGGCGGGCGATCTCGATCGCGAAGGCTGGCAGTGTCAGGCCGATGGCAACTTCATTCATGCCGATGCGGTAGTCGCTGTCGGCACCTAGTCTCACATCCGCGCACATCATCAAGAAGGCACCCATGGGATAGGCGTGGCCACTGCATGCGGTGACCACGGGCTTTGAACATTTGAGAATCCGCTCTGCCAGCTCGGCACCGAGCACAAGCATTTCCAATGAGGCGTCGGCGCCTGCGGCAAACACCCCCATGTCAAAGCCCGCGGAAAACACTTTCGCTGTGCTGGTCAGCAGGATGACCTTTGTTTCCTTGTCGGCTTCTGCTTTCCTGAAAGCGGTGTGCAGATCGCCAAGCATGGCGGGGGACATGACATTGACCTTGCCGTCGTCCATGGTGATGGAGGTAACGCCGTCCGTCGTGTCGCTGGTTATGCGGGGGCTGTGTGTCATGGTCTGCTTCCTTCACGGGTACATGTAGCTGATGGTGGCGAGCGCAACGGCGACGAGTTTTTCTTCACCGTCGTTGATGCATGACACTTTGGCTTCGGTGACCGCCTGCGTTTTGCCGCGGCGGATGACATTGGCGCGCACGATGGCGCGCTCGCCGACTGAAGGGCGCAGGATGTTGATCTTGTATTCAGCGGTGACGGCCCCCAGCGCGCCTTCGGGCCGCATGGTGCCGGCGACGGCTGCGCTTGCGTTATCCGCGAGGTAGCCGATGACGCCACCGTGGATGAACCCGTTTTGCTGACTCAGCTCTTCGCGGTTGTCCACATAGAGCTCAAGATGTCCTTCACCGATGGCCGACATCCGGGCGCCGACCAGCTTGGTGAATGGCTGGCCAAGAACTGTGGTGGCGACGCGGTGGAGTTCTTTGGACAGCGCGGCGGTGTCGAGTGGTTGAATGGTCATGCTTCGTTTGTCCCCGCACTTCATAAAATGTGAGGTCAAGGTCAGCATGTGGGCGCGTCGGTACAATCGGTGCGGGATGCAACGCGATTTGCGTACTTACACAAGTGTCAGTCAGTCGCTGCGTCGCTTGGGCTGTCGCGCGGTTTTCGCAAATGGCATTGCGGACAGGATTTGGCAGCTCTGCTGCGCCAACTTACTGAAAAAGGCGGCGTTCCTGGTTGCTGAGGGTCCGGGTGACCCCTTCTTCCTCGATGGCCACAACATCAGGCGTTGTCGCAAAGGAGTTGTCCTCACGTTCCACAAAACTGCAGGTGATCCGTCCGGGAATCACTGCGCCGTCCGGTGGGCCGGGAGGCAGAACGCGTTCATAGGGCATGGCAATTTCGAGGGTGCTCTTGAACTGATCACCAAAGCGCTGATCCTGGAAATAGCTCTGCCGGGCCCCCCGGATGATCAGGCTCTCGTCTGGATCCATGCCGTCCGGTATCCCGAATATCGCCTCAAACCCCTGCTGGCAGGCCTGTAGATGAGGCACGGAGAGGGTGGTGAGAGAAGGGTCGACGGTAATGTTTCGGGCAGGCTCCTGGGCGCTGGCGGCGCTTGAGCCCGCGAGAACAAAACCCAGAGCGAACAAGGATATTTTGCCGGATTTGAAGACCATCTGATTTGACCATTTCCTGTGAAGTACTCCGAGAAGCCAGTGTGGTGACGCTTCATGTCGGAAAAATGATGGCCTTGCCGCAACGTCAAACGAGTGTCGCGGCGTCTCGCCGCATAGGGCTCATGTGGGCTGGTCCAGTGGTGTGGGTGGGATAGATCTCTTTTCAGACTGGGATTTTGATCGCCAAATCCCCGCTGCACGGTTTGCCACACGCGCGGTGCCGCGATAAGTAACCCTCCAAAGGGGTTTTCCCTCAGGTTTCCAAGGTTTTTGAGAGGCATTCGCAAATGGCAGACACACAGGTGGAGCCGGCGCTGAGAGAGCGGCCGATGTCGCCGCATCTGCAGATTTATACGCCGCTGATGTCGATGGTGATGTCCATCGTGCACCGGATGACCGGCGTGGCATTGTTTTTTGGCACCGTCCTGCTGGCTTGGTGGCTGGCAGCAGCCGCTATCGGCCCTGATGCCTATGCCAGCTTCATGGCGCTGGCAGACAGCACCATCGGACGCCTTGTGCTCTTTGGGTACACCTGGGCGCTGATCCACCACATGCTGGGCGGCCTTCGTCACTTCATCTGGGACACGGGACGCGGTTTTGCCCTTGGCATGGTTGATCTGATGGCTTGGGGCACACTGATCCTGTCTGTGTCCCTCACGCTGGTGATCTGGTTTGCCACCTTCCGCATGATGGGAGCGATGTAATGAGCGATCTTCGTACACCCCGCGCCAAAGTTCGCGGTCTTGGGTCTGCCAAAGAGGGCACCGGCCACTTCATCGCGCAGCGCGTGACGGCCATTGCCATGGTGCCGCTTGGCATTGCGCTGGTTGCAGCCATCATTTCCCAGCTTGGCGCCGACCATGAAAGCTTTAAGTCCTTCATGGGCAACCCGCTGATTGCAGTTGGCTTCCTGCTGCTGATCTTCACGGGCACCTATCATATGCGTCTTGGAATGCAGGTGGTCATTGAAGACTACGTGCACACTGAGGTCCGCAAAGTTCTGGCACTTCTGGCCAGCACATTTTTCGCGATTGTTGTCGCTGCCGTTGCCGGTTTCTCGGTTCTGAAACTGGCTTTGGGCGCGTAAGGGCCAAGGCTCGAAAAAGGAAATCTGTATGAGCACGAACGGGTCAACAAACGGTGCGGGCAACGGCAAGGCCGGGCCTGCCTATGAGATCACTGACCACACATTTGACGTTGTGGTCGTCGGTGCCGGGGGCTCGGGCCTTCGTGCCACCCTTGGCTGTGCGGAAGCGGGTCTTCGGACTGCCTGCATCTCCAAGGTGTTTCCAACGCGCTCGCACACAGTCGCAGCGCAGGGCGGCATCTCAGCCTCCCTTGGCAACATGGGCGATGATGACTGGCGCTGGCACATGTACGACACCGTCAAGGGGTCGGACTGGTTGGGTGACCAGGACGCGATTGAGTATCTGTGCCGCAATGCGCCTGAAGCTGTGTATGAGCTTGAGCACTTTGGTGTGCCGTTCTCGCGTACTGAAGAAGGCAAGATCTACCAGCGTCCGTTTGGTGGCATGACCACCAATTACGGTGAAGGCATTGCCCAGCGTACCTGTGCGGCCGCTGACCGTACGGGCCATGCCATTCTGCATACGCTCTATGGCCAGGCTGTCCGTCACAACGCTGAATTCTTCATCGAGTATTTCGTGCTTGATCTCATCATGGTCGATGGCCGTTGCGCCGGTGTCATGGTTCTCAACATGGATGACGGCACCATTCACCGGTTCCAAGCGAACATGGTGATCCTTGCCACTGGCGGGTATGGCCGGACCTATTTCTCCTGCACTTCCGCTCACACCTGCACAGGTGACGGCAATGCGATGGTTCTGCGCGCAGGCCTGCCGCTGCAGGATATGGAGTTCGTGCAGTTCCACCCGACTGGCATCTACGGATCGGGTTGTCTGATTACGGAAGGCTCGCGCGGCGAAGGTGGCTATCTCACCAACTCCGAAGGCGAGCGTTTCATGGAACGCTACGCGCCATCCGCCAAGGACCTTGCATCCCGCGACGTGGTGTCCCGGTCCATGAGCATGGAAATTCGTGAAGGCCGCGGTGTGGGCGATGAGGGAGATCATATCTTCCTGCATCTTGATCACCTTGATCCGAAAATCCTGGCGGAACGCCTGCCGGGTATTTCTGAATCAGCGCGCATCTTTGCCGGTGTTGATGTCACCAAGGAACCGATCCCGGTTCTGCCGACGGTGCACTACAATATGGGTGGTATCCCCACCAACTATCACGGTGAAGTCGTGGTGCCGAAGGATGGCGATCCTGATGCGGTGGTGCCGGGCCTCATGGCCATTGGTGAAGCGGCATGTGTGTCCGTACACGGTGCAAACCGTCTTGGCTCCAACTCACTGATTGACCTTGTTGTGTTTGGTCGCGCTTCTGGTCTGCGCTGTGCTGAAATTCTCACCCCGGGTGAGCGTCAGCGCGAACTTCCTGCAGATGCAGGTCAGGCCTCTCTCGATCGTCTGGACCACTTCCGCTATGCGGATGGCGGCACCATGACAGCCGAACTTCGCCTCAAGATGCAGAAGAACATGCAGACGAATTGTGCAGTGTTCCGGACCGGCGAAACGCTGAACGAAGGCGTGACGCAGATGGCCGACATCTATTCGGGCTTGCCGGACATCAAGGTCACGGACCGTTCGATGATCTGGAACTCGGACCTGATCGAAACACTTGAGTTCGACAATCTGATTTCACAGGCCGCCGTCACCATGAGGTCTGCTGCGAACCGTCTGGAAAGCCGTGGTGGGCATGCCCGCGAAGACTATCCGGATCGCAACGATGACGAGTGGATGAAGCACACGCTGGCGTGGGTCGATGACAAGGGCAACGTGTCCATCGATTTCCGCCCCGTGCACAGCTTCACCATGAGCAACGACATTGAATATATCGCGCCCAAGGCGCGCGTCTATTAAGCGTAAAGAGGACTTAGAACCATGGTCGAACTGACGCTGCCGCGTAATTCGAAGGTCAATGGCAAGGGTAAGACCTATGCAGCGCCCAAGGATGCCAAGAAGGTCAAAACCTTCAAGGTGTATCGCTGGTCGCCGGATGACGACGAGAACCCACGGGTCGATACCTACAAGGTGGATATGTCCACCTGTGGCCCGATGGTGCTTGACGCGCTCATCAAGATCAAAAACGAGATGGACTCAACGCTGACGTTCCGGCGCTCCTGCCGTGAAGGTATCTGCGGGTCCTGCGCCATGAACATTGACGGCACCAACACGCTGGCCTGCACCAAGGCCATTGATGACGTGAAGGGCGCTGTGGCGATCTATCCCCTGCCGCAGATGCAGGTGGTGAAGGATCTGGTGCCTGATCTCACCAACTTCTATGCGCAGCACGCTTCCATTGAGCCCTATCTCAAGACGGATACGCCCGCCCCTGAAAAGGAATGGAAGCAGAGCCACGAAGACCGCGCCAAGCTGGATGGTCTTTATGAGTGCATCCTGTGCGCGTGTTGCTCGACGGCGTGCCCCAGCTACTGGTGGAACCAGGACCGGTATCTTGGTCCGGCGGCCTTGCTGCAGGCCTATCGCTGGCTGGCCGACAGCCGCGACGAAGCCAAGGGTGAGCGTCTGGACAATCTGGAAGATCCGTTCCGGCTCTATCGCTGCCACACCATCATGAACTGCGCCAAGGCCTGCCCGAAGGGTCTATCCCCGGCAAAGGCCATTGCGGAAATCAAGAAGATGATGGTGGAGCGGCAGGTTTAACTGCTGAGAGAAACCAACATGACAATCACCGCGCTGCATCACGTTCAACTGGCCATGCCAAAGGGCGAGGAAGATGCAGCGCGGCGGTTTTACGACGAGCTTCTGGGCCTGCCTGAAGTTCCCAAGCCCGCAGAGCTGGCAAAGCGCGGTGGCTGCTGGTTTGAAAGCGGTGACATCCGCGTGCATCTGGGCGTCGAAGCCGAGTTCCGCCCCGCCAAAAAAGCTCACCCTGCCTTTCAGGTGTCTGATCTCACCACCATTCGTGACCGGATGATCGCCGGTGGCGTCGATGTCAAAGACGACAATGCCCTTGAAGGCTTCAGCCGCTTTTTCGTCGCTGACCCCTTCGGCAACCGCATCGAAATTCTTCAGCCTGAGTAACCAAATTTCTGCCTTTGGACAGGCGTGGTCACTTTTTGGCTTGCAATATTCGATATTTCAACCATATTCGAAATATGAAAACGATTGACGCAGTAGAAGTCTTTGCCGCCCTTTCCCAGGACACACGTCTGGACGTGTTTCGGTTGCTGGTGAAGGCGCATGATCCTGATCCTGCCAAGGGCGGTCTTCCTGCGGGCGAGATTGCGTCCCGCATGGGGGTCGCACCGGCCACGCTGTCCTTTCATCTCAAGGAACTGGCGCGGGCGGGGCTTCTGGTGAGCCGCAAGGACGGACGCTCCATCATCTACCGGGTTCAGTTTGAAAAGGTCGCGGCGATTGCGAACTTCCTGCTGGAGGATTGCTGCGAGGGGCGCTGTGGCGTCTGCGTCAGTACGTCGAACCTGGAAACAGAATCTGCCTGACCAATTCCCATTCACCTGCCCGACCGTCTGAAGGAGACAACGCGATGAACCGTTTGCATGTATCTGTGACCGTTCCCGACATCGAAGAAGCCAAGACATTCTATGCGGCCATGTTTGGTGCCGATCCCAGCGTTGAGCGGCCGGGTTACGCCAAATGGATGCTTGATGATCCGCGGGTGAACTTCGTTGCCAATGAAGGTGCGGCGGCAAATGGCGTCGATCATCTGGGTATCCAGACGGAAGACGAAGCCGGTCTTCACTCCCTCTATGAGCGCTTCGAGGCGGCATCTGATGATGTGCGCGAAGAAGGCAAGACGGAGTGTTGCTTCGCCAAGTCTGAGAAGAGTTGGGTCACCGATCCGGCGGGGCTGGGCTGGGAGGCATTTCTCACCAGCGAAATCATCGACACCTTCGGGAATGGTCCGATTACGGAGCAAGATGTCATCAGCACGTCATCTGAAGGTGAAAAAAGTGAGGCATCAGTGTCAGGCGATGAAGCTCCTGTTGAGACTTACATACCTGCACCCATTGCCGACAAGGGTAGCTGTTGCTGCTGAGGGGTGATTGTCGAAAGACCATCGGGAAAGACGAATGACTGAAACCTACAACGTTCTGTTCTTGTGCACCGGCAACTCGGCCCGCAGCGTCATGGCCGAGAGCATTCTCAACCGTGCGGGAAAACCGAGGTTCAGGGCCTACAGTGCCGGCAGCCACCCCAAGGGGGTGATCAATCCCGGGGCAACGGCACTCCTGCAGAAACTGAACTACCCGACCGGCGAGCTACGGTCCAAGAATTGGGACGAGTTTGCTGCGGACGGTGCGCCGAAACTGGATTTTGTTTTCACCCTGTGTGACGACGCCGCTGGTGAGGTCTGTCCCATTTGGCCGGGGCAGCCTATGACGGCCCATTGGGGGTTTGAGGACCCGGCAGCAGCCACAGGCAGTGAAGCTGAGATCGCGCAGAAGTTTGCCGAGGTCTATGGGCAGATCGAACGCCGTCTTGAGATTTTTGTCAGCCTTCCGCTGGCCTCTTTGGACAAGCTCACCTTGCAGAAACGACTCGATGACATCGGTCGCGATATGTCTGAGGCGGGCTGACGCTCCATGTCTGATTTCACGTTGACGCGTCGCCTCGCGGCAGAAGCTGTGGGCACCGCCATCCTTGTGGGTACGGTTGTCGGCTCGGGCATCATGGGTGTCGCGCTGGCATCTGGAAATGACGCGGTTGCCTTGTTGGGCAACACGATCGCCACGGGCGCCATTCTGGTGGTTCTCATCATGGTCTTCGGGCCCTTGTCCGGCGCGCATTTCAACCCGGCGGTCACTTTTGCCTTCTGGCTCAAGCGCGACATCACGCTGGCGGCGGCGCTGGCCTACGTTGTTGTGCAGGTCGCAGGCGGGCTGGTTGGGACAGGCCTTGCCCATGCCATGTTTGAGCTCGACATCATTCAGGCGTCGACCCATGTGCGGGCAGGACCACCCCAATGGCTCGGAGAGTTTCTGGCCACCTTTGCCCTGCTGGCTTCCATCCTTGCTTTGCTCAAGACCCGCCCGGAGGCCATTCCCTACGCGGTCGGGCTTGTGATCACCGCTGGCTACTGGTGGACATCCTCCACGTCGTTTGCCAATCCCGCGGTGACCATTGCCCGTGCCTTTACTGATACATTTGCGGGTATCAGACCTGACGATGTGGGACCCTTCATTGCGGCCCAGTTGATTGCCGCAGCGTCAGCCGTGGGTTTCTTTGCCTGGATGTACAAGCAGCGCTAGCAGCTGGTGCGGAGTGCCGTGCGTTGGATGTGCTCCGGCTTGCAGGCAGGGGCGTGATGGCGCTAAGTGACTTTCAACAACTCACCGGTAACGGGGTCACAGTCAGGGAGGCGTGGGGCATACCCCCTTCGTCAGTGCAATGTCGACAGAACTCACTCATTTCATCAATGGCGCCAAGGTGTCCGGCACCAGTGGCAATTTCTATGATGTGTTCAACCCGAACACCGGCGAGGTTCAGGCGCTGACACCGCTTGCGACTGCAGATGAAACCCGCGCCGGCATTGCTGCTGCCGAAGCCGCTTTCCCGGGCTGGTCTCAGGTCAACCCGCAGCGCCGCGCCCGGGTGATGTTTGAGTTCAAGCGCCTGGTCGAAGCCAATATGGATGAGCTTGCCGAGCTGCTCTCCAACCAGCACGGCAAGGTCATCGCCGACAGTAAGGGCGATATTCAGCGCGGCATTGAAGTCATCGAATTTGCCTGCGGCATTCCGCATCTGCAAAAGGGTGAGTTCACTGAAGGTGCGGGTCCTGGCATCGACATGTATTCCATGCGCCAGCCTCTGGGCGTGTGCGCCGGCATCACGCCGTTCAACTTCCCCGCCATGATCCCCATGTGGATGTTTGGGGTCGCCATCGCCTGCGGCAACACTTTCGTCTGCAAGCCGTCTGAAAAAGACCCCGGCGTGCCGCTGCGCCTTGCGGAACTGATGATGGAAGCCGGAGCGCCCTCAGGCGTTTTGAATGTGGTCAATGGTGGCAAGGACGCGGTGGATACGCTGCTGACAGATCCACGCGTTGAAGCCATCAGCTTTGTCGGCGCCTCCACCACGGCTGAATATATTTACGCAACGGGTGCCGCCCACGGCAAACGCGTGCAGGCCATGGGTGGCGCCAAGAACCACGCCATCATCCTGCCGGATGCGGATCTCGATGGCGTTGTGAATGATCTCATTGGCGCGGGTTATGGCTCGGCCGGTGAGCGCTGCATGGCGATTTCGGTTGCCGTGCCTGTTGGTGATGAAACAGCGGACCGTCTTATCGAGAAGCTCATCCCGCGTGTTGAAGCCCTTAGAGTAGGCACGTCCACTGATCCGGATGCGGATTATGGTCCCGTGGTTACGGCAGAGCACCGCGAGAAGATCAAAAGCTATATCGATATGGGCGTCAAAGAAGGCGCTGAGCTTCTGGTTGATGGTCGGGAGTTCTCCCTTCAGGGCTATGAAGACGGGTTCTTCATGGGCGGCTCGCTCTTTGACAAGGTGACGCCGGAGATGACGTCTTACCAGGAAGAGATTTTTGGGCCGGTGCTGCAGATTGCCCGCGCCAAGACACCTGAAGAAGCCATCGCGCTGCCATCCAACCATCAGTACGGCAACGGTGTTGCGATCTTTACCGAAGACGGCAATGCGGCGCGCAACTTTGCCTCTAAAGTGAATGTGGGCATGGTTGGCATCAATGTGCCGATCCCTGTGCCGCTGGCCTATCACTCATTTGGCGGCTGGAAGCGATCAGCCTTTGGCGACACCAACCAGCACGGCACGGAAGGTGTGAAGTTCTGGACCAAGGTCAAGACCGTGACCGCCCGCTGGTCGCGCGGCAATGAGGGCGCAAGCTTCGTCATTCCCACAATGAAGTAAGCCCATTCTCTGATTGGCTATACAGGTTTTGAGCAAATGGCTCTGTCCCCGGACAGGGCCGTTTGTCTTTGTGCCTACTGAAATCATTGAAAGGTGCACCATGTCTGCTGACTTTGATCTTGATGCCTATCTTGGCCATATCGGGTACACGGGTGTCCGCGAGCCGACGCTGGATGTGCTCAAGGCCGTCCACTATGCACAGGCGCTCAAAGTCCCCTTCGAAAATCTGACAGTGCTGGCCAAGTCACCGCCGACACTCGACATTGCGTCGCTGCAGACCAAGATTGTTGACGAAGGCCGTGGTGGATATTGCTTTGAGGTAAACGCGCTTCTGGCGTCAGCGCTTGATGCGCTTGGCTTTGACGTGACCCGCCTCATGGGCCGTGTGCGCTGGAAGACACCAAACGATGTCGCGACGGGCCGCACGCATATGTTGCTCCACATCGCCCTGCCGGAAGGGCCCTATCTGGCGGATGCTGGTTTTGGCGGCATCACCATGACCGGGCCCATTCCCTTCAAGACGGATGTGGAGCTGGAGACGCCACACGAACCGCGCAGGCTTTTGTCGGTTGAAGGTGCGGTGGATACCTATGAGTTGCAGGTGATGCTGGGTGACCAATGGGCGCCGGTCTATCAATTCTCGTTGGAGGCGCAGTCGGCGGCAGATTACGAACTGTCGAACTGGTACACAGCCACGCATCCGCAGTCTATATTCGTGCAGTTTCTGATTGCAGCCCGGCCTGAAGCCGACAGGCGCATCACGCTGTTCAATACGGACCTGACGATCCGCGGGCGCGATGGCGTTGCTGAGGTTACCAAGCTTCACACCGTCGACGAGATTGCGATGGCACTCGCGGACCACTTTGATCTGCATTTATCAGCTGATGAGCGAAAGACCATTCTTGCGCCCCATCTCGACGGGTGGCGCTCTCTCAGTGCAAACTGAGGGCATGGAACTCAAATCAACGCGCTACGACGTTGCCGACGGCATCGCGACAATCACCCTCTATCGACCGGACCGCATGAACGCATGGACCGGACGAATGCATACAGAGTACCGCTACTCGCTGGAGCAGGCGGAAGCTGATGCGTCAGTGCGGGTGATCATCGTCACTGGTGAGGGGCGGGCCTTTTGCGCCGGGGCCGACATGCAGGCGCTGGAAGGCCATGCATCGAAGGGCGGGTACGACTCCGGTACAAAGGATGACATTTCCAAGCCGGGATTTGGTGTGCGCCCTGAATTTGATCAGAACTTTGCCTATCACTTTGGTCTCACCAAACCGGTGATTGCCGCGATGAACGGGGCGGCTGCAGGTGTGGGCCTCGTGCTTGCCTGTTTTGCGGATATCCGGTTTGCCGTGCCTGGTGCCAAGCTGACCACAGCGCATGGACGCTTCAACATGCCTGCGGAGTACGGCCTGTCCTGGCTGCTGCCGCGTATTGTCGGTCTTGCCCGGGCCAATGACCTGTTGATGTCCAGCCGGGTGTTTCTCACGGACGAGGCCTACGATATGGGGCTTATCAACCAGCTTGTGGCGCGCGAAGACCTGATGGCCGACGTCACGGCCTATGCCCGCAAGCTGGCGGATGGCGTCGCGCCGCACTCGCTGGCTGCAACGAAACGGCAAATCTACGTGGACCAGCATCGTGATGTCGGATCGGCGGTTGCAGAGGCCGACAGGCTGCTGGACGAAATGGTGGCTGAACCTGACTACAAGGAAGCCGTGCGCGCCTGGATGGGCAAGCGCAAAGCTGACTGGAAATGGCCGAACAAGTAGCTTTGCCACTGGACCTTCAAACTCAATGTCAAACACAGTGACTTGCCGCTGCCGCTCAAAGCCGCTAATCGCCTCCTATGGCTAAACCTTCAACCACCATTGATGCCTATCGTGCGTTGGTCGCCTCAGGCGCGATCGAGCATGACCCGGCGCAGGAAGCTGCCGCGGATCAACTGCAGATGCTGCATGACGCGCTCAAGGGCTATCAGCCCGGTCAGAAGCGTGGCCTGTTCGGGCTGGGCGGTGCGGTTGAGGCGCCACGTGGCCTTTACATCTTTGGTGGTGTG
This sequence comes from Pyruvatibacter sp. HU-CL02332, assembly GCF_040362765.1. Lineage (NCBI taxonomy): Bacteria > Pseudomonadati > Pseudomonadota > Alphaproteobacteria > Hyphomicrobiales > Parvibaculaceae > Pyruvatibacter > Pyruvatibacter sp. HU-CL02332. Next base: position 1,283,850 of record NZ_BAABWK010000001.1, on the reverse strand, counting down.
GGGCGCGGGAAATCCATGTTGATGGATTTGTTCTTTGCCCATGCTCCGGTGAAACAGAAGCAGCGCATTCACTTTCACGACTTCATGCAGGACGTGCATGGGCGCGTCCATGAATGGCGACAGCGCGAGAAGCAGGGCAAGGTTTCCAAGAGCGCGGGCGGAGATCCCATCCCGTCGGTGGTTGATGCCATCATGAAGCAGACGACGCTTCTATGCTTTGACGAGTTTCAGGTCACCGACATCACGGACGCCATGATCCTTGGCCGTCTCTTCACGGCTTTGTTCGAGCGCGGGCTTGTGGTGGTTGCGACGTCCAACCGGGACCCGGGTACGCTTTACGAGAATGGTCTCAACCGGCAGCTGTTTGTGCCGTTCATTGATCTGCTGCGGCAGCAGATGGACGTGATGGAACTTGTTGCGGCAGCCGACTATCGCCTGAAGCATCTGGCCGGTGCGCCCGTCTATCACGCGCCGCTCAATGGCGTGGCGTCTCAGGCCATGGAGGATGCGTGGAGCCGCCTGACGACCGGCGTCAAACCCGCGCCCTGCTCGGTCGAGGTCAAAGGCCGCAAGGTGCTGGTGCCGCGTGCCGCCATGGGAATTGCGCGGTTTCATTTTGATGACCTGTGCCGCCAGCCTTTGGGTGCCGCAGACTATCTCAAGATCGCACGCAGCTTTCACACGTTGCTGGTAGATGAAATCCCGCAGATGGGCCCTGAATCACGCAACGAAGCCAAACGTTTCGTGACGCTGATTGATGCACTGTATGAGAACAAGACGAAGCTCGTGTGTTCAGCGCAGGCTATCCCCGATGATCTCTACCCGGCAGGCGATGGCTCGTTTGAATTTGAGCGTACAGCGTCGCGGCTGTTTGAGATGCAAAGTGAGGCGTATATGTCCGCCGGGCATGCTGTCTGACGCACGGCGTCTCTGCGCAACAAAAAAGGCCGCAACATCTGTTGCGGCCTTTTGTGTGTCTTGGGTTGATTTGCCCTAGTCAGGGATCGGCGCCATGTGTGCGCGTTCGATGATCTGCTGAATGCGCGTTTTCTGGGCTGGCAGGTGCGGCACGATCGTCCGCCCGTCGCTGCGTTTGGAAGCCAGAGGCTGGGGCATCACGGTTGGTGCTGCCGCTGACGCCATGATGACGCGTGGTGCAGGGGCCGGAGCTGTCATCACATCAGGGCCTTCAATAGCGGCACCCTTGAGGAAGGGCTGCGCTTCGTCGGCGCGCTGTGCGGCTAGCAGGTCGTCCATGGAGTGGCTTGCGCCATAGGTCGCGGACATCATGCCGAAGGAAACGCGACGCATATCGCCACGGTCACTGTCGCGGATGTCACGGTCTACAGCTTCAAGGGAGGCGGTTGCCATATCGTAGTCCGGGACGATGGGGGCAAAGCCAAGCTGAATGGCCGTTGGGTCGAGGCCAGCCACCTGATACTCCCCGGAGCGATCAAAGTCAGGCTGCTCTTCGTCGTTGTCCTGCAGGGCAACGATGATGCCCTGGAAAGAATCATCTGCTTCCGGTGAGCCATAAGGCACGCAGATGGGGCGTCCGCGCAGGATGGCTTCAAGGAAGCGGCAGTCTTCACCAACAATGGCTGAGACGACATGTTCTGTCAGATCACGGCCAGACATGATGGAAGAGGCGATACCGGCGGCTGTTGAAAGCTGGCTTACGGTAATGGCGCCGATAACAGGGGCAGCACAGCCACCCAAACTCAGCGTGCCGGCAACGATCGCCAACGGGGCAGCCAATTTGCGGAAACGGCTGCGCTTTGGCGCTGCTTCCACTTTTTGTGCTGCATCCAGCTGATACACAGTCTGGTTCATCAAATACGCCCCCAAAATACCTTCTTGCGTGTGCCACTACCGATCACTGTGCGGATCTCGACGGTTTCACTGCAAAAAGACTGCCAGGCACTCATGTATCAGACCCCCGGTTCCCGGCCGGTTTGCCTCGCTATCCGTATTTTAGGTGCTCTTTAACGCAGAGCTCCTGGATGCGTGGTGGGTCTTTTGTGTGGCTGCCTGCCCCCAATTTTGCGCCAAATTCAGCTAAAAACGGCTTTGATACGGCTCTAATTTCCGTATCCAGGGCACGGCGCAGAACATTTCCCACATGGAGGTTTGTTGTGCGTCACACCCGCCAATAATCGGCTGATTTGACTAAGAAACTGTGACTCTTCGAGGGTCTGCGTGTCAAACGGGAACGGATATATGTTTAACAAGGGTTAACGGATTGGGGTGGCGTGTGCCTGAATAGCCTCAGATGCGGCAATGGGGTATGGGGCTGTCTCAATTCGGGGCCACAATTCGAGGCATCGGGGCCCTGCCAAAACCGGAATGAAACAGCATGGTTTGGTGTTCCACTGGCATCCGCTTGCACCATGTCCGGCCATGAGATAGGTGAAGCGCAGCATTCTTAACCGCAGGCTGCACGTACCTGGTGCCGCGGCCTCAATTTCCTGGATGAACCCACTATGTCCGGTGGCTTTTTCAACTGGTTCATGGGGCGTCCACCCAAAAAACGTGGTGGGGGCACGGCTGACCGTCAGCCCGCGCCTGCCCAAAACACACATCAACAGCGGAGTACCCCAATGTCTCGCAAGAAAATTGCTCTCATCGGTGGCGGCCAGATTGGCGGCACGCTCGCCCTGCTCGCAGGCCTCAAGGAACTTGGCGACATCGTCATTTTCGACATCGTGGACGGCGTGCCCCAGGGCAAGGCGCTGGACATTGCTGAAGCGTCCCCGGTTGAAGGGTTTGACGCTGCCATGTCCGGGTCAAGCGACTACAAGGACATCGCGGGTTCTGACGTGGTGATCGTGACGGCCGGTGTGCCCCGCAAGCCGGGCATGAGCCGCGATGATCTGGTTGAAACCAACCTCAAGGTCATGAAGTCCGTAGGCGAAGGCATCAAGGCCAACTGCCCGGACGCGTTTGTGATCTGCATCACCAACCCGCTCGACGCGATGGTGTGGGCCCTGCAGAAATTCTCCGGTCTGCCTGCCAACAAGGTTGTGGGTATGGCTGGCGTGCTCGACTCAGCGCGTTTCCGCTACTTCCTGGCTGAAGAATTCAACGTTTCTGTTGAAGACATCACAGCATTCGTTCTGGGTGGCCACGGCGACACGATGGTGCCGTCCGTTCGTTACTCCACAGTGGGTGGCATTCCGCTTCCAGACCTCGTGAAGATGGGCTGGACGAGCCAGGAGAAGCTCGACCAGATCGTTCAGCGTACCCGCGATGGCGGTGCTGAAATCGTTGGCCTGCTGAAGACCGGTTCTGCGTTCTACGCACCAGCGTCTTCTGCGATCTCCATGGCTGAGAGCTACCTCAAGGACAAGAAGCGTCTGCTGCCATGTGCAGCTCAGCTGACAGGTCAGTACGGGGTCAATGATCGTTACGTCGGTGTTCCGACAATCATCGGTGCCGGTGGCATTGAGAAGGTTGTCGAAATTGAACTCGATGCGGCAGAAAAAGAGATGTTCAAGGTCTCTGTTGATGCCGTGGAAGGCCTCGTTGAAAGCTGCAAGAAGATCAATCCAGACCTCGCATAGGTCTGACTGCTTCCAGATAGACTGAAAGGCGCGGGTCCTTCTGGATCCGCGCCTTTTGTGTGTCTGGCTGATGGCGGTCTGCTTAGAGCGTGCGGGCTGAATAGGTGTCGCACTGCAGGGGGTCACCAGTCTGGTAGCCCTTCATGAACCAGCGTTGTCGTTGGGCCGATGTGCCATGGGTAAAGCTATCAGGCACGACGTTGCGGCCAGCCTGGCGCTGGAGTGTGTCGTCGCCAATGGCTTCAGCGGCGTTCATGGCTTCCTGAATGTCTCCTGGTTCAAGTATCTGGCTGATGCCATCTGCCCGGTTGGCCCACACACCTGCAAAGCAGTCTGCCTGCAGCTCCTGCATTACTGAGAGTTTGTTACCGGCGACCTTGCCGACCTCGCTTTTTGCTTCTCGCACCTGAGCGGAGATGCCCAGTACCGTCTGCACGTGGTGTCCGACCTCATGGGCGATGACGTAGGCCGGGGCAAAGTCCCCTTCCACATTGAAGCGGTTGAGCAGTTCGCTGAAAAAATCGAGGTCCAGATAAATGCGTTCGCCAGCCGGACAGTAAAAGGGTCCAACGGCAGAGCTTGCAAAGCCGCAGCCGGAGTCAACGCCACCGGTGAACAGCACCAGTTTGGGTTCCCGATACTCCTGACCAAATGCTTCTGGTAGCAGCGGGTTCCATACATCTTCGGTGTCGGCCAATACAACGGCTGTGAACTCGGCCATTTCGTCCTGGGCGGCCTTTTGTTCGGCGGTGAGGTTCTGGGACGGGCCGCTGGTGGTGAACCCGCCGCCGGAGCCACTGGAACCATCGCCATTCAGGTAGTAAGCGATGGCAAACAGCGCGATCATGATCAGGATGCCGGAAAAGCTGACCTTGCCGCCCCGGCCTCTGGGAATCTGGAAATGCCGACCCATGCCGCCGGTGCGGGATCGGCCAAAGCCGCCGCCACGGCTTGCTCCTTGACCTCGCTGGTCAACCACATTGGTGCTGCGCCGTCTGCCACGCCATTTCATCGGCCTGTTTTCCCCCGGAAAGTTCACGTTTCCCGCAAAGTCTAGCCCGCTCGACGCACGGCGTCGCGTGTGAGTTGAGGTAGATCATTCAGGTACATGAAGGGCAGGCGTAGAACGGCTTTTGAGGGGGATGCAATTGGAACCCAAGAAAGGAGTCGATTATGCGTACGTATATTGCATCTTTGATTTTGACAGCTGCCCTGGCCCTAGGATTTTCGGGGCCTGTGCTGGCAGACAACTTCATTCCGGGCCATATGGTGGCGGAACAGGTCGTGGGAAACACCGTTGAGGGGCGCTATCGCTCCTGTGCTGCTCCACGCAAAGACTTTTTCGAGTTTTACAAGGCTGATGGAACGTTCCATGGCAAGGAGCGCAACTGCGGTATGGCAGGCAACTGGGACACTTATGTTGGCAAGTGGACCGTGGAAGAAGGCAGATTCTGCGTTTATCCGGGCTCTGACCGTCAAAGTGGCTGCTTCAACTACATAGAAGGCGAGGACGGCCAGCTTGTGCGGTCCGGCCAGACGGCAGACAGCGTTGAGTTCGTCATTGTCGAAGGCAATCCGGAAAACCTGTAATCCGGGTCCGAAACGATCAATGACATCACGAACAGAGGAAAGGGCAGCCAAATGGCTGCCCTTTTTGACTTGTGCTCCTCAGGTTTTCACCTGCTGAGACCTTTGGCGTGGGTGAGTGCAGTGCTATACGGGAGAACGAATCCTAGTTCTCCTTCCACTTGGAATTTTGATGAGTTCCATCAGACTTCCCCAGCCAGTCGGAAAAACATGAACATCCACGAGTATCAGGCCAAAGGCGTGCTCGGTGGCTTCGGCGTTGCCGTTGCCCAGGGCAAGCCCGCCTTCTCCGTTGATGAAGCGGTCAAGGTTGCAGAAGACATGGGCGGCCCTGTTTGGGTCGTCAAAGCGCAAATCCACGCAGGTGGGCGCGGCAAGGGCGGCGGCGTCAAGGTGGTGAAATCCATCGATGAAGTCCGCGCTGAAGCCGAACGCATGCTGGGCATGACGCTCGTGACGCACCAAACCGGCCCTGAGGGCAAGCTGGTGCAGCGGCTTTATGTGGAAGAAGGCTCCGACATTGATCGTGAGCTTTATCTTTCGCTCCTCGTTGATCGTGAAACCAGCCGGGTGGCCTTTGTGGCTTCAACCGAAGGCGGCATGAACATCGAAGAAGTGGCAGCGGAAACGCCTGAAAAGATCCACACCATTGATGTGGACCCGGCTTCCGGCTTCATGCCGTTCCATGGCCGTGCTCTTGCTCACGCGCTGCAGCTCAAGGGCGCAGAAGCCAAGGCGGGTGCGAAGCTGTTCAAGGGACTCTATGACGCGTTCATCGGCACTGATGCCAGCCTGGTCGAGATCAACCCACTGGTTGTGACGAAGGGCGGAGATGTTCTTTGCCTCGACGCCAAGATGAACTTCGACTCAAACGCGCTTTACCGGCACAAGGAAATTGCAGATCTGCATGACCCGGCTGAAGAAGAAGCTGCCGAGCTTGAAGCTGCCAAATACGACCTCTCCTACGTCAAGCTCGATGGCACCATCGGCTGCATGGTCAACGGCGCAGGCCTTGCCATGGCAACCATGGACATCATCAAGCTCTATGGCGAAGAGCCTGCCAACTTCCTGGATGTGGGTGGCGGCGCCACCAAGGAGAAGGTGACGGAAGCCTTCAAGATCATCCTGTCTGACCCGGCTGTTGAAGGCATTCTGGTCAACATCTTCGGGGGCATCATGCGCTGCGATATCATCGCGGAAGGCGTGATTGCAGCGGCCAAGGAGACATCGCTTGCGGTGCCGCTCGTTGTGCGCCTTGAAGGCACCAATGTTGAGCTTGGCAAGCAGATCATGGCCGACAGCGGCCTTGCCATTATTCCTGCTGACAATCTGGCGGATGCCGCCGAGAAGATCGTCAAAGCCGTGAAGGAGGCCAAATAGATGGCCGTTCTGATTGACAGCAACACCAAGGTTATCACCCAGGGCTTCACAGGTGCTCAGGGTACGTTCCATTCGGAAACCGCGATTGAATATGGCACCAAGCTTGTTGGCGGCGTAACGCCGGGCAAGGGCGGCACCAAGCATCTTGATCTGCCGGTGTTCGACACAGTTGGCGAGGCGGTGGAAAAGACCGGCGCGGACGCCACGATGATCTATGTTCCGCCGCCCTTCGCTGCGGACGCGATCCTTGAAGCGATTGACGCGGAAATTCCGCTGGCCGTCTGCATCACTGAAGGCATTCCCGTGCTCGACATGGTGAAGGTCAAAAAAGCGCTTTGCGGTTCGAAGACACGGCTGGTTGGTCCCAACTGCCCGGGCGTCATCACGCCGGGTCAGTGCAAGATCGGCATCATGCCGGGCCACATTCACCAGCCGGGCACTGTCGGCATCGTGTCGCGCTCCGGCACACTGACCTATGAGGCTGTGGGCCAGACGACGGCTGCGGGCCTTGGCCAGACGACATGCATCGGCATCGGCGGTGACCCGGTCAACGGCACCAACTTCATTGATTGCCTGGACATGTTCCTGGGCGACGACAAGACCGAATCCATCATCATGATTGGTGAAATTGGCGGGTCTGCTGAAGAAGATGCAGCCGAGTTCCTCAAGCAGTCCAAGACCAAAAAGCCGGTCGTGGGCTTCATCGCTGGCGTGACAGCACCTCCGGGCCGTCGCATGGGCCATGCCGGTGCGATCATTTCTGGCGGCAAGGGCGATGCAGCAAGCAAGATCGAAGCAATGAAATCTGCCGGGATTACGGTCTCTCCGTCGCCTGCAGCGCTGGGCTCCACGCTTGTGGATGTGCTCAAGGGTTAACCCGAGGCGGATCGAATTCGTTAAGACAAAATGAATGCGGGCCCCGCGACCGCCCATATGCGGTTTTGCGGGGCCAGTATTCTCAAAATGTCACCGGAAATTGGGGCATTTTGAATAGCGCGTTAACCAAACCCGTGCGAAGCTGCGGAGAATTTGGGGCTTTTGGTATTCGAAAGCGCGCGGGCCGGACGCCCCACAGCACCTTGCGACCGCGCGGGAGCGACACAAAATGGCAGATGGCTCGGGGCGTCAGCGGACGCCTGCAAATGAAGCCTTTGACGAGACGTCATTCCTTTATGGCGGCAACGCCCAATATCTCGAACAGATGCACCACCGGTACGCCCAGAACCCCAGTTCTGTGGATGCGCGTCTGCGGGCCTATTTTGATGGCCTGAAAGATGATCCGGGTGCGGTAGCAACCGAAGCCAATGGCCCCTCCTGGGCGCGCACCGACTGGCCACCGCTTGCCAATGGTGACCTCGTTTCGGCTCTGGACAGCAACTGGGGCGACACCGAATCACACCTGAAGGGCAAAATTGAAGGCAAGGCGTCCAGTGCCGGCGTCAGCCTGACCGACGAGCAGGTGCGGGCCGCCACACTGGATTCCATCCGCGCGATTATGATGATCCGTGCCTACCGTATTCGTGGTCACCTCATTGCCAAGCTTGACCCGCTGAACATCGAGCCGCCAAAAGACCATCCCGAGCTCAATCCAAAGTCATATGGCTTCACTGATGACGACATGGATCGCCCCATCTTCATTGATCATGTGCTGGGTCTGGAGACGGCAACCATCAACGAGATGATGGAAATCCTGTGGCGCACCTATTGCGACACGATTGGCGTCGAGTTCATGCATATCGCTGATCCGGAACAAAAGGGCTGGATTCAGGAGCGCATCGAGGGCCGTGGGAAGGAAGTCTCCTTCACGGACATGGGTAAGAAGGCGATCCTTCAAAAGCTCATCGAGTCCGAAGGGTTCGAGAATTTCCTGCACGTCAAATATACGGGCACGAAGCGTTTCGGTCTGGATGGGGGCGAGAGCCTCATTCCCGCCATGGAGCAGATCATCAAGCGCGGCGGCAATATGGGCCTTGAGGAAATTATCCTCGGCATGCCGCACCGTGGTCGCCTCAATGTGCTCGCCACGGTTATGGGCAAGCCCTATCAGGCGATCTTCCATGAATTCAAAGGTGGCTCGGTCAATCCCGAGGACATCGCGGGTTCCGGTGATGTGAAATATCATCTTGGTACGTCATCTGATCGTGAGTTTGATGGCAACAAGGTACACCTGTCGCTGACCGCCAACCCGTCTCACCTTGAAGCGGTGAACCCGGTGGTGCTGGGCAAGGCCCGCGCCAAGCAGGACATGCAGCATGGTCGTGACCGCACAAAGGTCATGCCAATTCTGCTGCACGGCGATGCGGCCTTTGCCGGTCAGGGTATCGTGGCTGAATGCTTCGGGCTGTCGCAGCTCAAGGGTGGTCGCAATGGCGGCACCATCCACTTCATCGTCAACAACCAGATCGGTTTCACGACCAGCCCGCGTTTCTCGCGCTCGTCGCCTTATCCATCTGACGTTGCGAAAATGGTTCAGGCTCCGATCTTCCATGTGAATGGGGATGATCCGGAGGCCGTGGTTCACGTGGCGAAGATTGCGACGGAATACCGTCAGCAGTTCGGCGCCGATGTTGTCATCGATATGTTCTGCTACCGGCGCTTTGGGCACAACGAGGGCGACGAGCCCATGTTCACCCAGCCGCTGATGTACAAAACCATCAAAAAGCAGCCGACAACGTTGCAGATCTACTCAGAGCGTTTGATTGCTGAAGGTCTGGTGGATCAGGCTGAGATCGACGGTATGAAGGAGAGCTTCAACGCCATGCTCTCTGAAAGCTTTGATACCGCTGACAATTTCCGCACCAACAAGGCTGACTGGCTGGACGGGCGCTGGAGCGGCCTTTCGGTTGCCGAAGGTGAAGCGCGTCGTGGCGAAACAGCGGTTCCTGAGCAGACATTGCAGGATATCGGCACCAAGCTTGCGACCATTCCCGAAGAAGTGAATGCGCACCGCACGCTGAAACGTGTTTTCAAAGCGCGCATGGATGCAGTGACGTCCGGCGAAAACATCGACTGGGCGACAGCTGAATCCCTGGCGTTCGGATCGCTGATTGACGAAGGCTTCCCGGTTCGCCTGGTGGGGCAGGACTCAACGCGCGGTACGTTCTCACAACGCCACTCTGCAATCATCGATCAGGAAACCGAAGAGCGCTACATGCCGCTCAACAACCTCAAAGAAGGCCAGGTTGAGTATGACGTGGTCGACTCGATGCTGTCTGAGGCTGCAGTGCTTGGCTATGAGTATGGCTACTCGCTGGCCGAGCCCAATGCACTTGTTTTGTGGGAAGCACAGTTTGGTGACTTCGCCAATGGTGCGCAGGTGATTATTGACCAGTTCATCTCATCTGGTGAACGCAAGTGGCTGCGTATGTCCGGTCTCGTGATGCTGCTGCCGCATGGCTATGAAGGTCAGGGTCCGGAACATTCCTCGGCCCGCCTTGAGCGTTACCTGCAGCTGTGTGCAGAAGACAATTTGCAGATTGCCAATTGCACAACGCCGGCAAACTATTTCCACATTCTGCGCCGTCAGCTGCACCGGAAGTTCCGCAAGCCGCTGATCATCATGACGCCCAAGTCGCTGCTGCGGCACAAGAAAGCCGTCTCGACACTCAAGGAAATGGGCGAAGGATCTTCGTTCCACCGGGTGTTGTGGGATGACGCTGAATACATGCCCGGCTCAACCGTCAAACTGGTGGAGCCGCAGAAGATCCGGCGTGTCGTCATGTGCTCGGGCAAGGTCTATTATGATCTGCTGGAAGAGCGCGAGAAGCGCGGCATTGATGACGTCTATCTGATGCGCGTGGAACAGCTCTATCCATTCCCCGCCAAATCCATGATCAAGGAGCTGGAACGCTTCGCGAATGCGGACATGGTGTGGTGTCAGGAAGAACCCAAGAACATGGGTGCATGGACATTCATGGAGCCAAACATTGAATGGGTTCTCAAACACATTGATGCCAAGCACCGGCGCGCGCGATATGCGGGCCGTGCCTCCACAGCATCCACAGCAACCGGCTTGATGAGCAAGCACAAGCAGGAACTCAATATGTTCCTGGATGAAGCGCTCACCATCTAATTTTCACATTACGTTTCACGACGGCTGACAAACGCCGCACCAAAGAGGCCATAACATGAGCACGGAAATCAGAGTTCCCACGCTTGGCGAATCCGTTACCGAAGCAACGGTGGCGCAGTGGTTCAAGAAACCTGGCGATGCGGTAGCCGCAGATGAGCCGTTGCTGGAGCTTGAAACCGACAAGGTGACACTGGAAGTTCCAGCACCTGCTGCGGGCGTGCTTGCGGAGATTACTGCTGAGGAAGGCGATACCGTTGAAGTGGACGCACTCCTTGGTGCTATCGGAGAAGGTGCCGGTGACGTCAAAGTCACCGCCAAGAAAGCAGAACCTGCTCCAGCCCCCACACCGGCCAAGGCAGAGCCTGCGCCAGCCAAAGCGGAACCCGCTCCTGCGGCAGCCGCAGAAGAGCCGCCGCTTTCACCCGCCGTCCGCAAGATGGTGGAAGAGAACAATGTGGATCCCTCTACAATCGAAGGCACAGGTAAAGGTGGCCGACTTGTAAAGGCAGATGTTCAGGCAGCGCTTGAAGCCAAGACGGAAGCCCCGGCTGCTCCAGCCCCATCTTCTACACCACGCGCTCCCTCTTCAGCCGACGATGCGCCGCGCGAAGAACGGGTGAAGATGACGCGGCTGCGCAAGACCATTGCGCGCCGTCTCAAGGAAGCTCAGAACACAGCCGCCATGCTCACCACCTTCAACGAGGTGGACATGGGTCCGGTGATGGAACTGCGCAAACAGTACAAAGAACTGTTTGAGAAGAAGCACGGCGTTCGCCTTGGCTTCATGGGGTTCTTCGTCAAGGCATGTACCCATGCGTTGAAGGAACTGCCGCAGGTCAATGCCGAGATTGATGGCGAAGAGCTGGTCTTCAAGAACTTCGTTCACATGGGCGTCGCTGTTGGTACGCCAAATGGCCTTGTTGTGCCTGTGGTCCGCAACGCGGATGAGATGTCCGTTGCGGATATCGAAGGCACGATCAACGACTTTGGACGTCGTGCGCGCGACGGCAAGCTCACCATGGATGAGATGCAGGGCGGCACCTTCACCATTTCCAATGGTGGTGTGTATGGCTCATTGATGTCGACACCGATCCTCAACGCGCCGCAGTCCGGCATTCTGGGCATGCACAAAATCCAGGAGCGCCCGATGGTCGTGAATGGTCAGATTGAAATTCGTCCGATGATGTATCTGGCGCTTTCCTATGATCACCGCATTGTGGATGGCCGCGAAGCTGTAACCTTCCTGGTGCGCGTGAAGGAGAGCCTTGAGGATCCTCAGCGTCTGTTGCTTGACCTGTGATCCGTCTGCTGACCATTGCTGGACTGGGTTTGTTTCTGACGGCACCGGCCCCCACTTCTGCGCACGCGCTGATGGTGTCTGCTGAAACAGCACTTGTCTGTCCGCAGCTTGAGGACTTTCAGACGGTTGCGTCCGGCACTGAAGTGCCAGGATGTGTCCGCGTTGAAAAACACATGGACCTTTATGGCCCGGTTGGCCGTGCCCCCAAGGCACCCGGCGGGCCATTCGTTCGTGTGCGTGTTGATGAACGTCTCTACTGGGCGGAGGAGCATGCCTTCTACATGCCGTCGCAAAGCGCTGCGCCCGGTGACGCCGGCCTCAGTGGCGAAAAGGTACCTTTGCCGCCTGCAAACTAATTCAGTCAGCCGATGATTGGCTGCGCTCAAGGAGAATATGCCCGTGTCTGACCAGTTTGATCTTGTGGTGATCGGTGCCGGCCCTGGTGGTTATGTGGGTGCCATTCGTGCAGCCCAGCTCGGCCTCAAAGTCGCCTGCGTTGAAAAGCGCGATACGCTGGGTGGCACATGCCTCAACATTGGCTGCATTCCGTCCAAGGCGCTGCTGCATGCGTCGGAGCTTTATGCGGAAAGCACTGGCCACATGGCGGACCTTGGCATCAACGTCAAAGGCGTGTCGCTTGATCTGCCCAAGATGATGGCGTTCAAGGATGAAGGCGTAGAGGGCAACACCAAGGGCATTGCGTTCCTGTTCAAGAAGAACAAGGTCGAGCCTGTGTTCGGCACAGGCAAGGTGCTGTCAGCAGGCAAGGTGGAGGTGGCGCTCAATGACGGCGGCACGCGTGTTCTTGAAACAAAGAACATTGTCATTGCCACTGGGTCTGACGTTATGCCGCTACCCGGCGTTGAGATCGACGAGGAGCGCATTGTTTCCTCTACCGGGGCCCTGACATTGCCGGAGGTGCCCAAGCATCTGCTGGTCGTTGGTGGTGGCGTCATCGGCCTTGAGCTTGGCTCGGTCTGGTCGCGTCTGGGTGCCAAGGTGACTGTGGTTGAGTTCCTCGATCGCATCATTCCCGGGACGGACAATGAGGTTGCCAAGCAGTTCCAGCGCATCCTCAAGAAGCAGGGCTTTGCGTTCAAGCTGGGCACGAAGGTGACTGGCATCGAGAAGACCAAGAGCGGTCTCAAGGTTTCTGTGGAACCTGCCAAGGGTGGGGACACGGAAGTTATCGAGGCGGATTATGCGCTCGTCGCCATCGGACGCCGTCCCTATACGGATGGGCTGGGCCTCGCAGAGGCGGGTGTCGAGATGGATGATCGCGGGCGCATTGCAACCGACGCGCATTTCAAGACCAATGTGGACGGTATCTACGCCATTGGTGACGCTATCGTTGGCCCCATGCTGGCGCACAAGGCGGAAGATGAAGGCGTCGCTATTGCTGAAATCCTCGCGGGCCAGTCCGGCCATGTGAACTATGATGTGATCCCCGGTGTGATCTACACGGCACCGGAAGTGGCCACGGTCGGTAAGACTGAAGAAGAACTTAAAGAGGCAGGCGTCGACTACAAGGTCGGCAAGTTCCCGTTCAGTGCCAATGGCCGGGCCAAGGTCAACAAGCAGGCGGACGGGTTTGTGAAAATCCTTGCGGATGCCAAGACGGACCGTGTTCTGGGTGTTCACATCCTTGGTATGGAAGCCGGCACCATGATCGCGGAAGCCGCGTTGGCCATGGAGTTCGGTGCGTCGTCTGAAGACATTGCCCGGACCTGTCATGCCCATCCGACATTGACGGAAGCCGTCAAGGAAGCAGCCTTGGCCGTGGATGGTCGCTCACTGAGCATGTAGTGGTGTGGCGCTAGCCTTTGTCAGCTGAACCAGATTCAGCCCTTGGTCCGGCCTTGGGGTGGGCGGCGTTGTAGACTTCCATGAGCCGCGCTGTGTCCACAGCAGCGTATGTCTGCGTCGTTGACAGGCTAGCGTGGCCAAGCAGTTCCTGAATTGTCCGCAGGTCACCCCCCGCACCAAGCAAGTGTGTGGCGAAGGAATGCCGCAACGCGTGCGGTGTTGCGCTGTCCGGTAGCCCCAGCCCCGAGCGCAGCCGTGCCAAGGTCCCTTGAAGGCTGCGCGGGTTCAAACGCCCGCCGCGTGCACCGACGAAGAGTGGACCTGCGGAGGCCAGAACATGCGGGCATTGCTCGCGGTAATCTTCCACGGCGTCGTGAATGGCCTCAATCACCGGCAATATGCGCGTCTTGTTGCCTTTGCCGATGACGCGCAGGGGCGTGCCCCGCTTGGGCCAGTCCTTCACGTCCAGCGTGAGTGCTTCGCTGATGCGTAGGCCCGCCCCATAGAGGAGCGTCAGAACCGCAAGGTCACGGGCCTGCATCCAGTTTTTTTCGGGCTCGAGATTGTCCAGCAGTTTGTCAGCGGCCTCAACGCTCAGTGCCTTGGGAACAGAGACCGGTTGCTTTGGAGTGCGCACCAGAGCGATTTGGGCGTTTTTGGCCAGGTCCTCGCGGGCAAGGTAGCGAAAGAAGGTCCGAACTGCCGACAGGCCGCGTGCCAGTGTCCGTGGACCGACATCGTCATGTGTGCGGCGCTGGGCAAGCCATGCACGAAAGTCAGCCGCACGCAGATTGCTGAGCGTGCTGAAGGAAACGGACTCGCCCGTGTGGTGGGCTGTGAAGCCGAGAAAGCCAAGTACATCGCGCTGGTAGTTGGTGACCGTGTGGGCGCTGAGGCGTCGCTCGAGAGCAAGAGACGAAAGCCAGCCGTCCAGAGCGTCGCGGGTTTTGCGCGGCAGGGCCTCTCGGACAGGGTGGGATGCGTTCACACTGATGGTGCTCTTGCTCTAGGCAGGCGGCAGGTCGAGCCACAGGCGCACATTGCGCTCAATCACCTGCGCCAGGAACTTCAAATGATCCACGGCCTGTTCCGGATAAAACTGGTTCGCACGGGTTGAACCCAGCGCGAGAATGCCCGGAGGTGCTGCGCGGGAAAACGTCATGCGGATCAGGGCTTCGGACTGAACCTGCACGGCATGGGGCCCAAACAGCTCCTGGGCGCCTTCCACATCGTCCCGCAATGCATGTTGGCGAGGAGAGCCATCAGGACGGACGCCAAGCAGCGCATCGACCATGCCTGATTCAAGCACCATGACGGACGGGCCGCCGGGTGTGTCGGTTGGCGAGCGCATGCCGGCCATGTTGCGGGTCGAGTCCGATGCCTCAACACCCATGGCCACAAGATCAACTTCGATGTCGTCGGCGAGTTCAGTGGTGATGTAGTGGATCAGGTGCTCAAAATTGCGCGCGTCCAGCACCTTGAGGACCGCGGCAAAGATGCGGTCACGGGAAATTGCGTTTTCTTCTGATGCCGTCACCAGAGCCTGTTGCAGCTCGCGGAGGTCTTCGATTTCCTGGCGCAGGCGCTCGATGGTGAAAACCTGAAAGTCGACCACGCCGTCACCCTCGCGGTGTGCATCTGGTGTCAGTTTGGCCAGCAGGTCCGGCTCATCCTGCAGTGTGCCGGGATTCGCCATCAAAAAGGCTTTGACGGTTTCAGCGGTCAGCGCCTCGTCTGCGGCGGGGCGGGTCAGGGCCGAGCGCAGCGCTCCAGCGCCACCAATGGTGCTTTTGAGCGAGCCATTGCTTTCGCCTTGGCTTTCGCCGGTGCTTCCGGTGCTTGGTCCACCGCCGGTTTCTGTGGGTGACGTCATGTGTTTTTCCCTGACATCTGCGCGGAAAATCAGGCTTCCAGCAGACTGCAAAAACGAATCTTTTGCGTATCGTAGACTGTACGGTATGGGATTCGCCCCCGCCAACCCGGCATCGAGATCAAATGGCCGACCAACCCACGCTAGATATGGATATTGACGTCGTCACGGCGCGCGTGTTGCTGCCGCTCGCGCTGCCGGGCGCGTATGACTATGCGGTGCCGGATGATCTCGATGTGCGTCCGGGAGACTTTGTGCGCGTGCCTTTGGGGCCGCGGGAAGTGACCGGTGTTGTCTGGGACGCGCTGCCAGAGGGTGTCGAGGCCAAGCCGGTGGATCCCAAAAAACTCAAGGCAATTGTGAGTCGATTTGACGCGCCGCCGATGCCTGACGTGTTGCGCAAGTTCGTGGATTGGGTCGCAGCCTACACACTGTCCCCACCGGGCGCCGTGTTACGTCTCGCCATGCGGGTGCCCCAGGCTCTTGAACCTGCCCCGACCGTTACCGGCTACCGTCTGAGTGGAGCAGAACCCCAGCGCGCCACGCCCCAGCGCCAACGTGTGTTGGAAGTGCTGCGGGAGACCGGCCCGCAGCTTGCCCGCCCCGCGCGCGAAATTGCCGAGATGGCGGGCGTGGGAACCGGCGTCGTGAGTGGGCTGGTCAAGGCGGGTGCCCTTGAAGTGGTGGAGATGCCCGGAGAGAGGGCATTCAGCGAACCCGACGGTGACATTGAAGGACCGCAGCTGAGTGACGCACAATCATCTGCGGCTCATGATCTTGGCGCTCATGTGGGCAACGGTTTTTCCGCGACACTTTTGGATGGGGTGACGGGCGCCGGCAAGACAGAAGTCTATTTCGAAGCTGTGGCGACGGCTTTGCGGCAAGGCAAGCAGGTTCTGGTCATGTTGCCGGAAATCGCGCTTACGCCGCAATTGCTGAAGCGCTTTGAAACCCGCTTTGGTGCGCCGCCTGCCCCATGGCATTCCGACCTCAACCAGAAGGAACGCCGCCGTATCTGGCGTGGCGTCGCTGAAGGTCGCGCGCGTGTGATTGTCGGTGCGCGATCCGCGTTGTTCCTTCCGTATACGGACCTTGGTCTGATTGTTGTGGATGAAGAACATGAGTCCGCTTTCAAGCAGGAAGAGGGCGTTATCTACAATGCGCGGGACATGGCAGTTGCGCGGGCATCCCTTGGGGACATTCCCATTGTGCTGGCGTCCGCCACGCCCTCGCTTGAAACCGTCGTCAATGTGCAACGCGGGCGATATCAGCGGCTTGTTCTGCCAGAGCGGCACGGTGCAGCTGAACTGCCGGATGTCACGGCGATTGATCTGCGTGCTGATGCGCCTGAGCGCGGGCGCTGGTTGTCGCAGTCATTGGTGACAGCCATTGTGGACACGCTGGAAGCCGGCAATCAGGCCATGCTGTTTCTCAATCGGCGCGGCTATGCACCGCTCACCCTATGCAGGACCTGTGGACATCGCTTCGAGTGTCCCAATTGTGATGCGTGGCTGGTCGAGCACCGCTTTCGCAAGGAGCTGCAGTGCCACCATTGCGGCACTCGTGCGCCGACACCCTATGAGTGCCCTGAATGCCAGAGTGAAAACTCGCTGGCAGCTTGCGGTCCTGGCGTGGAGCGCATAGCGGAGGAAGCTGCTGAACGGTTCCCCGAGGCGCGATTGAGCGTCCTGTCGAGTGACCATCTGCATGGGCCTGCAGCGACACAGGAAGCTGTTGGCCAGATCACCCGGCAGGAAGTCGATCTCATTGTCGGGACGCAGGTTGTCGCCAAGGGGCACAACTTCCCCAATCTTACCTTGGTGGGTGTTGTGGATGCGGATCTTGGTCTCACAGGCGGTGATTTGCGGGCCGCTGAACGGACGTATCAGCTGTTGCATCAAGTGTCTGGGCGTGCCGGTCGTGGCGAAAAACCTGGCCGGGTGATCCTTCAGACCTACATGCCGCATCACAAGGTGATGCAGGCGCTGGTGGCAGGAGACCGTGACCAGTTCCTGCAGCAAGAGGCACAGGAGCGCGAAGACGCGGGTATGCCGCCCTATGGTCGGCTGGTGTCTCTCATATTGTCAGCGCCGGAACTTCCACAGGCCACTGAGGTGGCCCGTCAACTGGCGCGGGCTGTTCCTGCGGCTGAGGGCGTTCGTGTGCTGGGGCCTGCACCTGCGCCCATTGCCTTGCTGCGCGGCCGCCACAGGGTGCGGTTCCTCATCAAGACGACGCGCGATTTTCAAGTGCAGAAATATGTGCGCGCATGGCTGGCGCAGGTGAAGCTGCCCAATGCCGTGCGTCTTGCTGTGGATGTCGACCCACAAAGTTTTTTGTAAGCGGGCGTCAGACGACTGCGAGCTTTGCGGATGTTGTCATGGCGTCTGCGTCGGCCAGCCACTTTTCAAGATCTTCTGCGCGTAGCGATCTGGCAAACAGCCAGCCCTGCATTTCATCGCACCCGTTTGCCCGCAGAAACTGTGCCTGCTCCACGGTCTCAACACCTTCGCCAACAGTGCTCAGGTTCAACGTCTTGGCGAGCGTCATGATCGACTGAACGATCGTCCTGGATTGCGGTGTTTCAAGACTGCCCACGAAGGATCGATCAATTTTCAGAACGTCTACTTCCAGCTTGTGGAGATAGGAAAGCGATGAGTATCCGGTGCCAAAATCGTCCAGCGCGACTTTGATGCCGATGTCGCGCAACTGTTTGAGACGCTGATAGGCTTGCTCAAAATCATCGATGAGCATGCTTTCGGTGATTTCAATTTCGAGTTTTTCCGGCGGGATGTTGTGCCGGCGCAATGTATTGGTGACTGTCGCGATCAGCTCGGGAGACTGGAGCTGTTGAGATGACAGGTTTATGGCAAGCGGAATGTCCGTTACGCCGTTGTCCATCCATGTACGCATCTGCTCGCAGGTCGCGTCCAGAATCCAGGCTGATATAGATTCGATGTAACCGGTTTCTTCCGCCGTCTGAATAAACATGTCAGGTGGGATGAAACCCATGGTCGGGTGAACCCAGCGCAGCAATACTTCAGCGCCCACGACGTCGCCGCCATTGCTGCCAATCTTGGGCTGGAACTCGAGATGGAATTCACGACGGGCCAACGCGCCGTCCAGTGCGTCTTCAATGGTCGCGCGGCGGACAGTTTCCGCCTCCAGTGCTTCGTCAAAAACCTTGATGACGCCGCGACCGGTATCCTTGGCGCGATACAGTGCAATATCAGCCTGAGACATGGCCCGCTCGGCGTTCGGCACCGCGCTACTGATAAAGGCCATTCCGATGCTGCAGGTGGTTTTGATGTAGCGCCCATCGCACTCGAAAGGTTCCGCAAACAGGTTGCTGATTTGATCTGCGAGTTTGAGAGATTCCGTCTGATCATGATCGTCGGGTACAAGGAGGGCGAATTCATCCCCGCCGAGGCGGGCTAGTCTGCAATTGGAGGGAAGTTCGCTTTTGAGCCTCGCCCCTACCGCGGTCAGAAGTTCGTCGCCTATGATGTGGCCCAGGGTATCGTTGATGGTTTTGAAGCGATCCAGATCCATCATCATGATGCTATGGCCGCCATCGACATCGTCTGTCGGGAAGGCGAATGTGCCCTGATGCTTTTTGCCGGCATCTTTCAGCCAGACATTGAATGCGCTTCTGTTGGCCAGTCCCGTTAGCGTGTCAGTCGTCACCAGACTGCGCAGCTCGTCTTCGATGCGGACCTGACGACGCAGGGACGCGGACAGCTCTTCTGTGCGCTGGTCTAGGTCGTGGGTGATGTGTTTTGCAATGTCCGCAGCGCGCTTGCGGGTGTTGAGCGCGAGAAGAACCAAAATCAAAAGGAACAGGCTCGCGCCAGCGCTGGCAGTGATGGCGACCTGGCCGAGGCTTACACCACCGTCATGCATAAACAAAGAAGGTTTGCCGCGAGACGCCAGTTGCCATGTTCGGCCATATACGGTGATGGCGTCTGTTGCGGTGAGAGGTGCTGTTTTGCCGGCCGCGTCCTTGGAGGCATCGCTGGTGTAGAGCAGATTGTTTTGGTCGCCACTTGTCGTGTCGAAAATCTCGATCTCGATGTGCTGATGGTCTGACCCAAGAATGCCGGCCATCAAATCGTCCATACGAAATGCGCCGTAAACGAATCCCGCGTTGGCAGCCTGCCTTGCGGTCGTCGTGCTCAGGTCGCTGCCAGCATAGTGGGGCAGGTACATCAGAATGCCGGCCTGTACCCGAGAATCGATTTCCTGGACCAGTTTCACTGGCCCTGAGATTGTAATCTCGCCGGTGTCGCGGGCGTGCGCCATGGCGCTGCGGCGGGTCTCCTCAGACCACATGTCAAAACCGAACGCCTGCTGATTGCGCACGTCCATTGGTTCAATGAATGTGATGGAGGTGTACGCCTCGCGAATGCCGTCAGGTTTGATGCGAAAATCGGGGAAGCCCTCCGAGCGGACTGTGGCTTCATATCCGGCCTTGTTTTCAGGCTGGACCCATTTTGCGTAACCAAGGGCCTGTATGCCGGGGAAATTGCGATCTAGCTGAAGGCCGCTCGTGAAGGCATGCCATTGCTGGCGGGTCAGGTCCTGGCTGATCTCGAAGACTGAGCTAGAGCCGCGCAACACGGACTCGTAGTTGCGCATGCGGGCTTCAATGGCTGCCACCGTTTCCGCGCGGGCGAACATGAAGCGCTGTTCAGCGGCAAGCTGTTCTGTCTTGAGGGCGAACTGATAGGAGGCGGATGTTGCCAGAATGCCGCCAATGGCAGTCGCGAGCACCACGGCTGCAGCGCCTTTTGTCGACCAGAGATTTTGCTTCGTCATGTCCCTGAAGACCTCCGGCCTGCCTCAAGTGGCAGGTCACTCCAGCGGTTCATTCTGCCCGCAGGTCTGAGAGTGCCTATAAGTAATTAAATAAGTGCAACTCAGACGTGAAGGTGGGTGAGGGATGCCCCTTTTGACTGAATCTGCTTACCTGCGAGGCAAGTGCGTCAGCACGCCGCGCTGCTTATGTTGCACAGCGGAAAACGGTGTGTTACCTAACGCGCGGTTTGGCCGAAAGCGGTATTTCTTAACGCTTGGGCTGCACCCGATTTTCTTAAGTATTTCAATGCCTTGGCAGGTTGTGGCAGTCGTCCGGCCCCAGGGTTACGAAATATCCAACCAGTAATTTCTAGCGGGCGGTTACGTGGCAGGCGAAGACGCGAATTTTACCGGTGTCGCCGGACGATATGCGAGTGCTCTCTTTGACCTCGCAAAGGATGCGGGTGCCATTGATGCGGTAGCTGCTGATCTGGCGGGCCTTGAGCAGATGATGACGCAGAGCGCGGACCTTCGCGATCTCGTCAAAAGCCCGCTTTTTGGCCGGGATGACCAGACAAAGGCCATGGGTGCGATCCTTGAGCGCGCCGGGGCTTCTGACCTCACCAAGAAATTTATCGGCCTTGTTGCAACCAACCGGCGCCTGTTTGCGCTGGATGGCATGATCAAGACCTACCAAGCTCTCGTCGCGCAGTATCGCGGCGAAGTTTCGGCAGAAGTTACTTCTGCCCACCCCCTCACCGATGTGCAGGTGCAAAAACTGACTGAAACGCTCAAAGCCGCGACGGGCAGCGACGTGACGCTCAGCACCAAGGTTGATAACGGACTTCTGGGCGGCCTTGTGGTCAAGCTCGGCAGCCGGATGGTCGACACGTCCCTGCGCACAAAACTCAATCGCATGAAGCTTGCTATGAAAGAGGCCGGTTGATGGACATTCAAGCCGCCGAGATTTCCTCGATCCTGAAAACGCAGATCCAGAACTTTGGCTCCGATGCTGAAGTCACCGAGATCGGCCAGGTTCTTTCCGTTGGTGACGGCATTGCCCGCGTCTACGGTCTTGACCAGGTTCAGGCTGGTGAAATGGTCGAATTCCCCAATGGTGTGCGCGGTATGGCGCTCAACCTGGAAGACGACAATGTTGGTATCGTGATCTTTGGTTCTGACCAGCAGATCAAAGAAGGCGACACCGTCAAGCGCACAGGCGCCATTGTGGACGTGCCGGTCGGCAAGGGTCTGCTTGGTCGCGTTGTTGACCCGCTTGGCAATCCGATTGACGGCAAGGGCCCGATTGAAGCCACTGAGCGCCGCGTCGTTGACGTGAAGGCGCCGGGCATCATTCCTCGCAAGTCTGTGCATGAGCCGATGCAGACAGGCATCAAGGCGATTGACGCTCTTATCCCTGTTGGCCGTGGCCAGCGTGAGCTTGTGATTGGTGACCGCCAGACTGGTAAGACGGCTGTGGCGATTGACGCCATCCTCAACCAGAAGCAGGTCAATGAAGGCGATGACGAGAGCAAGAAGCTCTACTGCGTCTATGTCGCCATCGGCCAGAAGCGTTCAACGGTTGCTCAGATCGTGAAGACGCTCGAAGAAAACGGTGCCATGGAATATTCCGTGGTTGTGGCCGCAACCGCGTCCGAACCTGCACCACTTCAGTTCCTTGCGCCATTTGGTGGTTGCGCCATTGCGGAATACTTCCGCGACAACGGCATGCACTCCCTGATCGTGTATGATGACCTTTCCAAGCAGGCTGTGGCGTATCGTCAGATGTCCCTGCTGCTTCGCCGTCCTCCAGGACGTGAAGCCTATCCCGGTGACGTGTTCTATCTTCACTCCCGTCTGCTTGAGCGCTCTGCCAAGCTGAACGAAGACAATGGTCTTGGTTCCATGACGGCGCTGCCGATCATTGAAACGCAGGCCAACGACGTGTCGGCCTATATCCCCACCAATGTGATCTCGATCACGGACGGCCAGATCTTCCTTGAAACAGATTTGTTCTTCCAGGGCATCCGTCCTGCTGTGAACGTGGGTCTGTCGGTGTCGCGTGTGGGTGGTTCTGCCCAGACCAAAGCCATGAAGAAAGTGGCTGGTGCCATTAAGGGTGAGCTGGCGCAGTACCGCGAAATGGCGGCGTTCGCGCAGTTCGGTTCTGACCTTGATGCCACGACACAGCGTCTTCTCAACCGTGGTGAGCGCCTGACTGAGCTGCTCAAGCAGCCGCAGTTCTCGCCGCTGTCCATGGAAGAGCAGGTTGTTGTGATCTTTGCCGGTACCCAGGGCTTCCTGGACAACCTTCCGGTTGAAGACATCGCCCGCTTTGAAGAAGAGCTGCTGCGCACTTTCCATGAAAAGCATGCTGACGTGATGACAAGCATCCGTGACACGGGCGCCCTGTCTGACGACACCAATGCCAAGCTTCGTGAAGGCGTTGAAGCTTTCGCAAAGTCGTTCGCATAACGGCATAAGCCGCTAGAAGGATACGAGAGCAAGCAATGGCGAGCCTCAAGGAACTCCGTAACCGGATCGCAAGCGTCAAGGCGACGCAGAAGATCACCAAGGCCATGCAGATGGTGGCAGCGTCAAAGCTGCGCCGGGCGCAGGAAGCTGCCGAAGCTGCTCGTCCGTATGCTGAGCGTATGGACAGCGTGATGGCCAACCTTGGTGGATCCATGCTGACATCAGCTGGTGCATCGCCGCTGCTGATCGGCACCGGCAGCGAGCAGGTTCATCTGCTCGTTGTCGCTACGGCAGACCGCGGTCTGTGCGGTGGCTTTAACTCCTCCATCGCTCGTATTGCCCGGTTGAAGGTTCAGGATCTTCTGGCTGATGGCAAGACGGTGAAGATCCTGTGTGTGGGCCGCAAGGGCCGCGACATTCTCAAGCGGCAGTTTGCTGATTTGATCGTCGACACATTTGAGTTCACCGATGTACGCCGCATTGGCTATGCGCAGGCTGAAATCGTGACCAAGCGCGTCCTCGACATGTTTGAGGCTGGTGAGTTTGATGTTGCGACGCTCTTCTATTCTGCCTTCCAGAATGTTGTGACGCAGATCCCGACTGAGCAGCAGATTGTTCCGGCTTCCATCCCTGAGCGTCCTGCGGATGCGGGTGAGCCGGTGCCATATGAATATGAGCCGGAAGAAACAGAGATCATGAATGATCTTCTGCCGCGCAGCCTGACGACACAGGTGTTCCGCGCGCTTCTGGAAAATGCCGCGTCTGAACAGGGTGCCCGTATGAGCGCCATGGATAATGCGACGCGTAACGCTGGTGACATGATCGACAAGCTGACACTGACCTATAACCGGTCGCGTCAGGCACAGATCACCAAGGAACTGATTGAAATTATCTCGGGCGCGGAAGCGGTCTAGATACAACACGATACAAGAGCGGCGATAAGCCCCTTCGACCACAACCAATGCCCATGCTGACAAGGGAATCAGTAACTGGGCACACAGCAAGCCGGGGGGCGCTGTCGGTGGCGAAGCAAAACGGAATTGGACGCTATCTGCGTCCGTTGCTCGAGAGCATTTCAAGTGTTCTTGGGCTGTTTGTCCGGCAACAGCGACCGGGGCCTCGCGCCCTGCCAGCGCCGGACACAAAGACTTCTGCGGTCATTGATGTGGCCGCAAATGAAATTGAGACCAAGCCCGTATCGGCATCTGCCGCTGCGGTATCAACAAAGGCAGCGCATGACGTGCTGCCAGGTACTGAGACGAGACCGAGGATACAGACCATGAGCTCCAACGCAGTGGGCAAAATTACCCAGGTCATCGGCGCCGTTGTGGACGTCCGGTTTGAAGATAACCTGCCGGCGATCCTGAACGCGCTTGAAACCGACAACAACGGCAACCGCCTTGTTCTGGAAGTCGCGCAGCATCTTGGCGAGAACACCGTTCGCGCCATCGCGATGGACTCGACTGAAGGTCTTGTTCGTGGACAGACAGCGACCGACATGGGCGTCGCCATTCAGGTGCCCGTCGGTGACGGCACGCTGGGCCGCATCATGAACGTGATCGGTGAGCCAGTGGATGAAGCTGGCCCGATCCAGTTCACAGAAAAGCGTCCCATTCACGCTGAAGCACCAGACTTCGTTGAGCAGTCAACGGAAGCTGAAATGCTCGTAACGGGCATCAAGGTGGTGGATCTGCTTGCGCCATATGCGAAGGGCGGCAAGATCGGCCTCTTCGGTGGTGCCGGCGTGGGCAAGACGGTTCTTATTCAGGAACTCATCAACAACATCGCCAAAGCGCACGGTGGTTACTCTGTGTTTGCCGGCGTTGGTGAGCGGACCCGTGAAGGCAACGACCTTTACTGGGAAATGATCGAATCAGGCGTGAACAAGGAAGGCGGCGGAGAAGGCTCCAAGTGCTCCTTGATCTACGGCCAGATGAATGAACCTCCCGGAGCGCGTGCGCGTGTTGCTCTTGCCGGTCTTTCCGTGGCGGAAGACTTCCGCGACAAGGGCCAGGACGTGCTGTTCTTCGTGGACAACATCTTCCGCTTTACGCAGGCTGGTTCTGAAGTGTCAGCCCTCCTGGGCCGTATCCCGTCTGCTGTGGGCTACCAGCCAACACTGGCAACGGACATGGGCGCTCTGCAGGAGCGCATCACGACCACAACCAAAGGCTCGATCACGTCCGTGCAGGCCATTTACGTGCCTGCCGATGACCTGACCGACCCCGCACCAGCCACATCGTTTGCTCACCTTGATGCGACGACCGTGCTGAACCGTGCGATCTCTGAAAAGGGCATCTACCCGGCTGTGGATCCGCTTGACTCAACAAGCCGTATTCTTGAGCCGCGCGTTGTTGGCCAGGAACACTACGACACGGCCCGCCGGGTGCAGGAAATTCTGCAGAAGTACAAGTCGCTGCAGGACATCATTGCCATTCTCGGCATGGACGAGCTGTCTGAAGAAGACAAACTCACCGTGGCCCGTGCCCGTAAGATCGAACGCTTCCTGTCACAGCCGTTCTTCGTGGCTGAGCAGTTCACCAACACGCCTGGCGTGCTTGTGGACATTCAGGACACGGTCAAAGGCTTCAAGGCTCTGTGTGATGGTGACTATGACCATCTTCCGGAAGCCGCTTTCTACATGGTCGGTACAATCGAGACTGCCATCGAGAAAGCTGAGCGTCTGGCTGCGGAAGCTGCTTAAGCCTTCTGGCTCGAGCGTTTGGATTGGTAAAAGCATATGGCTGACAAGCTGCATTTTGAACTCGTAAGCCCGGAACGGCTTCTCATGTCTGCGGATGCGGACATGGTGACTGTACCTGGTGCTGAAGGCGACTTTGGTGTGATGGCGGGACATGCTCCCTTCATGACCACCCTGCGCCCCGGTGTTGTGGACGTTCAGGACGGTCGGGAAGAAACCCGCCTGTTCGTGCGTGGCGGCTTTGCGGAAGTGAATGCAGAAGGTCTGACACTTCTGGCTGAGCATTCTGTTCCGCTTGATGAGCTGGACAGCGCCGCCTTGGACCAGGAAATCCAGAATGCGCAGGAAGATGTGGACGATGCTGCATCTGAGGCCGTCAAATCGCGAGCGGAAGTAAAGCTCAACCATCTCAAGCAGCTTCGCGACGCGCTTTAGAACCGTGGTTTGGGCGCAGCCGCGTCGAACCCACAAAAAGATTGTCGATAAACCCGGCTGGACAAAATGATGTCCGGGCGGGTTTATTGTATGGGGATATTGCCGGTGAGGGGGCTTCAACCGGCGCAATAAGGTGGGGATTACCCATAGATGACTCAGCACTGGACCCTCGATGACATCGATTGGGCCGCTTTTGACGCGTCAAAGGTGGACGCAGATCTCTTGCGCACGGTCAAAGCTGCCTCCTTGGTGGAAGCCAATGCGCCTGACTATGTGACCTATCTCAGCCAGGTGTTTTCTGACGATGCGGAGCTGCTGGCTGAAATCGAGCGCTGGGGTGTTGAGGAAGAGCAACATGGCGCGGCCCTGGCCCGCTGGGCTGAACTTGCTGACCCCACATTCAGTTTCGACAAAGCACTGAAAGACTTCCAGGCGGGGTATTCCATCCCGATGGATGTTGATGAGTCCACGCGCGGCAGTCGCGGCGGTGAACTGCTGGCGCGCTGCGTTGTGGAAACGGGAACGTCATCATTTTATTCAGCCATCCGCGATGCTAGCGAAGAGCCCGTGCTCAAGCAGGTAGCTGCCAATCTCGCCCGCGATGAGTTCAATCACTACAAGCTCTTCTACGATCACTTCCTGAGGTACGAAAAAGACGTGCCGTCGAAGATGCGCCGGCTGAAGATCGCGCTGGGACGTGTCAGTGAAGCGGACGACGACGAACTGTCCTACGCCTATTACTGCGCCAACACCCCTTCTGCTGATTACGATCGCGAAGGGTGCGCCAAAGCCTATCAGGCGCGCGCATTGGGGCTGTATCAGCGCCGTCACACAGACCGGCTGGTTGCCATGATCGCCAATGCGTGCGGCATCAAGATTGGTGCCCGCGTTGCAAAGCCGCTGACGTCCGTTGTGTGGTGGGGTTTTTCAAACCATGCCAAGCGTCTGGCCAAAGCCGCCTGACGTTTTGACCCAGGTCGAACTAAGCGGTTAAGTGCGCGAAACGCTCAACGACCTGTTCGTAGACCGGGCGTTTGAACTCCACGATCAACCCTGGAAGCTCTGCCGCATCTTCCCAGCGCCAGTCGTCAAACTCATCGTCTTCCGCCTTTGAAAGATCAATGGCGCTGTCGCTGCCCAGATAGCGCATGGCGAACCATTTCTGTTTCTGGCCGCAATACTTTCCCTTGAGGGCCTTGCCAACGAGGTGCTCCGGCAGGTCATAGGTCAGCCAGTCTTCCGTCTGCCCAATCACCTCCACATCGCTGATGCCGGTTTCTTCTTCCAGCTCCCGCAGCGCTGCAGGCAATGGGTCTTCACCCTTGTCGATGCCGCCTTGCGGCATTTGCCATGAGCCGGGTTCATCCTGCTGCACAGATCGCTTCATGGCCCGTCGACCAATCCATACCTTGTTGGACGAGTTAAGCAGCATGATGCCGACGCAGGGGCGGTAGGGGAGTTTGCTCATGGCAGAAAGATACCGGTTCTATTCGCTGAGATCACCGGAAGCGTCCGCTTGGCTTGTTGCATCATTGCCAGCCGGAACGGACGTGCCATGGGCAAGGGCTGCAGAAACCGGAACGAGATCAATGCCCTTTTCCGCAAGGCTTTCAGCCCATTGGGCAACGCGTTCAACGGTAATGGGAAGGGCTGTCCCGATGCCAACGGCCATGCCGTTGTCGCGTGCAGCCTCTTCAAGATCAGACAGTGCCTTGTCAATCTGGCGTGGGGATTTGGCGGCATCCACAACCCGATTGCCGACCGCCCAGTTGAAGCCTTCCGGCACCGCATCTTCGGTCGCGTTGCGTGCGCCGTCGCCGGTATCGACGAAGCCGACGCCGCGTTCCATCAAAGCAGTCATGATGGGCGCAAGTGACTCAGATTCCGATAGGAACCGTCCGCCCTGTCGATTGACGGTGGCGAAGTAGCCCGTTGTTCGCGCCAGCAGCCATTCGAGGCGCTTGCGGTTTGCTTCGGCGGGCAGGTTGGTCAGCAATGTGTAGGGACCCGGATCATTATCGGGATAGTCAAACGGCTCCATTGGAAGCTCAAGAGCAACTTCATGGCCGTCGGCCCGTGCGGCATTGATCTGGTTTTGCAGTTCACTGGAATACGGCGTGAATGCCAAAGAGATGTCAGCAGGGAGTTGCTCAAGGGCACGTTCAGCGAATGTCCGATTTAGACCAAAGCCCATAATCATGATGGCCACGCGCGGCCGGGCATCGTCGCCTGTGAGTGGCAGCTCAAAGGGGCGGCCGTAGCTGGCGACAGGGCGCCGGCCATCGGTGGCCACAACGGGAAGAAGCCCAGCCGTGGTTTCTTCATACAGGCCTTCTATCGGGGCGCCTTCCAGGGACGCGCCTGCGGTCAGTAGTGGCAGTGATCCGATCTGCTGAAGGTTACCGTCTGTGGCGGGCAGTGTGTTGTCGTTCTGCGTTGGTGTGTCCGTCTCGTCTCCAGCGCTGGGCGTTTCATCGCCATTCAGAACCTGCGGCCGCGGGGGAATGGAAACGGTCTCGCCGCTTATCAGGGTTTCGGTGCCAGCGTCTTCGTCGGTCGAGAGCTGCAAAACGTGCTCGGCGGGGCGGCCATCATCGCCTGCAAAGGACAGCCAGATGAGCAAACCACCGATCAGCAGCGCGACTGCGAATACGGCAATAGCCAGTGGGCTGATCCGCGTCGTGCCGGTATCAGCTGTGTCCTGGTGGTCTGTATCTGTCGGGATGGCGGTCATGGCAGGCAGGTGGGTGCACCGATATGAATTCAAGAGCGCTCACGATAGCGGTTTATCTGTGCTGGCATAAGGGCTTGCGCGCCGTGCGTCCAGTCACGCTTAACACGGGGCAGGCTGGCTTAAAGGAATCCGGCCACGGAAGACCTTTTGAGGTCGCCGTGGCCGGATAAGATGAACGAAATGAAAGAAATCAGGAGTTAGGGTCGCTAACCCCTGACCAATTGGCGCATTAGTTGGGAATCGGGGCCATAGCAGCGCCGCCTTCGCTTCCAGCACCTGCTGCGGCGCTTGCATCAGCAGTTGGCGCCGGATTTGCCGGATCATATGTCCGCTTGCCGAGGATCAGGTCACGGGCATAGATGAGTTGAAGGTCATCTTTGGCATCTCGAGGCACGTAGGCGGATGACCCACCCTTTTCGTCCTCGTCTTCAGCGGCCAGATGGCCCGCCAGTCCGGCTTCACCGGTTGTGCGGATGTCTTCGTCTTCCGGCACGTTCTGCTCGACCTTGATATCTGGCGTAATGCCCTTGGCCTGGATCGACCGGCCGGCTGGTGTGTAGTAGCGGGCTGTTGTCAGGCGAATGGCGCCATCGGAACCAAGTGGGATGATGGTCTGTACAGAGCCCTTGCCAAAGGAGCGGGTGCCAAGCACCAGTGCACGCTCATGATCCTGCAGGGCACCGGCGACGATTTCCGACGCTGAAGCGGATCCGCCATTCACGAGCACGACTACCTGCTTGCCGTTGGCAAGATCGCCGGGGCGCGAGTTGTACCGTTGGGTGTCTTCAGGATAGCGGCCGCGGGTTGAAACGACTTCGCCCTTTTCAAGGAAGATGTCGGAGACCTCAATGGCCTGATCCAGCAGACCGCCGGGGTTGTTGCGCAGATCCACAACGAAGCCGGGCATGTCCGACATTTCGCGCAGAGCGGCACGCACACCGTCTGATGTCTGCTCGTTGAATGTTGTGACGCGGATATAGCCCACGCCTTCGTCGCGCTTGTAGCGCACGGACTTGATGCGAATGATGTCGCGCACGACCGTTACGTCAAAGGCTTCGTTGCGGCCCTGTCGAACGATTGTCACGGTGATGGGGGCGTTGACTGGTCCGCGCATCTTTTCAACCGCAGCTGAAAGCGTGAGGCCAAGCACCGGCTCACCATCCAGATGGGTGATCAGATCATTGGCGCGCAGGCCTGCTTTGTCTGCCGGTGTGTCATCGATGGGGGCAACGACTTTGACAAAGCCCTCTTCCATGGTGACTTCGATGCCAAGTCCGCCAAATTCGCCGCGGGTTTGCACCTGCATATCGCGGAAGGTCTTGGGGTTGAGGTAGCTTGAATGCGGGTCGAGTGATGTCAGCATGCCGTTGATCGCGTTATCGATCAGATCAGCGTCAGCCGGCTCTTCGACATAGTCTGCGCGGACCCGCTCGAATACATCGCCAAACAGGTTTAGCTGCCGGTATGTCTCAGAACTTGCGGCTTCCGCACCACCACGGGTCGGGCCCGCATCAAGGGCAAAAATCCCTACAAGAGCCAGGCTCACCAGGCCTGCGGCCCCTGCAATCACCGTACGGTGCATCATTCGCTACCCTTCATTCTCACATCTGACCGACGCGCACACGGTGCTGCCGCTCTTGATCTCGTACCAGTTACAATTCCGCCAGATTGTGGCCTAAGCGCGATGCTCAAGACGCATTCTGCCTAGGCCGGGCGGCCCTGAAACCTGATCCACGGGGCCGGATCAACCGGTTTCCCGTCTTTTCTCATCTCTATATAGAGCACAGGTGTATTACCTGCACCTCTACCGGCCTCCAGAAGCCCATTTTGGCCACCATTTGCCGCATTTGAGCCCGTCGGAAGCCGCCCAATGGGCTCACCGGCAAGCAACTGCTGGCCTGGTCCGGCGTAAATCTCAGCCAATCCAGCGATAACAATAAGGTAATTGTCGCCTGGGGTGATTATCAACACGTTGCCATAACTGCGAAATGGCCCCGCAAACACGATTTCGGCATCCGCAGGGCTTACGACCTGCCCCCCGGCCCGTGCACGTAAGCTGACCCCCTGAGAGGGACTGCCTGAGCCGTCATCGGAACCAAAACGCTGGATAATCCTTCCTGTTGCAGGGCTTCGCAGGGTGCCGCGCAGGGTTGAGAAGGCGGGCGGTGCTGTTTCAGCATCATCGCCGGGGCGCAGGGCCGCAAATGTCGGCACATCCTCCTCCAGACCGCCCAGCAAATCGCGCAGGGAGCGGGCGCGGCCTGCCAGTTCTGCATATTTGTCTGCGGCGCGCTTGGCATCGGTGGAGCTTATGAGTTCCTCTTCGCGCTTGGCGACCAGCAATTCATCAATCCGGCGCTGCTCAACATTCAGGGCTGCCACGTCCTGGGTCAGCTGTTCGCGCTGGCTGGTGATGGTGCGGGTCAGGTCCTCAAGGCTCTTGATCTGCTCTGACAGATCGTCTGCGACGCTCTTCAACTCTGGTACCAGCGTACCCAGAAGCATCGCTCCGCGCGCTGCCGCCAAGGCATCCTGCGGCTTCACCAGCAAAGCGGGCGGTGGTTCGAGGTCGAGGCGCTGGAGGGCGGCAAGGCTTTCAACGAGTTGCTCTCGCCGTGTAGCCAGCAATGCTTCGCTTACTGCGCGGGCGGCAACGAGACCTTCAATGTGAGACTGATTTTCGCTGACTGCGGTTTCCAGCGCGGCGGCCCGGTCACCGGCGGCTACCAGTTCTTCACGCAGGCGCAGCACCGCGCGGGCCGCTGCCTTGGCCTTGGCTTCAGCGGCATCCCGAGAGGATGACGCGCCGCCAAGGGCACGCTCCACTTCCATAAGTTCTTCTGCCTGGGCGGGGTCTATGCGTGTTTCCTGCGCATGTCCGGACGGCCAGGCAACGGCAAGGGCAATTGCCAGTGTCGATGTAAATGAGATGTCACGATGCCGCCGCATCAATGACCTCCTCATGGGCCAGAAGTGACATGCCGGACAGCTGCTCATGGGGCTGTGCGCCTGCCAGATCGAGGATGGTGGGTGCAATGTCGGCAAGTGTGCCCGCGTTAAGCGGTGTGTCGCTTGTGCACGGGCCGCCATGAATGAGGCAGGGAAGCGACGTTGCAAGGCCAAGGCTCGTATCGGTGCCGATGGCCATCAATGTGCCGCCGCGCCGCTCGATGATGGCTGCGATCCGGCCCAGTCCCTTGTCCTGTTGTTCAATGATGCGGCGGGCCGCTGGATCAAGTGATCGGCTGCCCGGCATGCGCGCTGCCGCCGGCACACCTGCCAGCAACGCGAAAATTACGTCGGTCTTGTCTTCCTTGATAGCGCGAACGGCAGCATCTGCCGCTTCCAGAGCGTTCGTTGCCACCAATGTCTTGCTGGCCTTGGGCGTGCACCCTTCAACGGACGCCGCCCACAATGTGTGCTCGTGACGCGGCGCGGCCATCATCAGGCTCAGATCTGCGCTGCGCACAATGTCAGGCAGTCGAGGATGGGAGGGTTGAAACAACGACAGGGGCTGGCGCGCCTGTGCTGCGGGCGACGTGCCGGCTTGTGGCCAGCCGATCATCCGCCTACAGGCGGATAGTGTGGAAGGGCGTGCCGAAGGCACATCCAGTGTATCGCCGGGCACCAGAACTTTCAGCAGGTCTGAAAAACCATCTGCCTGCGGATGAAGAACCAATAAGGCGTCGTCACTGCGCAGGCCTGGATAGGTCTGGTCCGCTGCAGGTTTGATGTCTCCATCATTCACGCCTGTCTGGTTTTGGGCATCGATGTACTGCGCAAGACCGCTGCGTTGCTGCGGGCTCGCATCAACGATGGCATCGCGCACTAAAGCCAGTGCCTTGGCATCTGCTGTTTCGTCGAGGGCGAAGGCCCGGCCGGACACGGTTGCAAAGCGCACCGTGTCAACGCCTGCTACATCTTCGTGAAACTCGTGCAGGGCGCCCAGTGCAGCATCAGGCGCTGTATCTCGGCCATCCAGGATGGCGTGGACCCAGACGCGAACGCCTGCATGACTGAGATTGGCTGCGATTTTTGCAGCGTGAGCTGTGAACCCTTCAATGCCCGAGGATGTCAGGCAGCACAGAAGGTGGCAATCACCCCCAACACGCGTCAGGTCTTTGACGAAAGACTGAAAGCCCGCGTGTTCCGCCAAGCCGCCGGGGGCCCGAAGGACCGCCTCCAGAGGTGAGCTGGGCGCAACAGCACTGTTGCCCTCCGCAATTGCTGCAAGGGCGCTGCTCATACTTGTGGGCGTGGTGGCAGGGGCTATGGATGTTGCAGCAGCGCGCTGGGCCAGGCGGTTGAAGGCTGGCGTACGGGTGCTGAAAATCGGCGCGCGGGGATTGTCTGCAACCGCGCCCCATCCCTGCAGCATGGCCACGACGACGGGGCGCGCAGGTGCGTCGCCAGTTGTTTTGGGTCGGCCGAAAAGTCTCATGATGTTTTTGGTCTTGTGGCCTGCTGTGGGTGATTTGGAAACTCCGACTCACTGGAGATTCCGACTCACCATCTGGTCTTGGTGACTAGTCGCGATGATAAGGGTGGCGAGCCAGAATGGATATGGCCCGATAGACCTGCTCAAGCAGCATGATTCTGGCCAGCATATGCGGCCAAGTCATGGCGCCCAGGGACAGCGTAGCGTTCGCCTTGGTTTTTACCGCGGCGCTGTGGCCATCTGCCCCACCAATCACAAAAGCAATGTCGCGGTGGGTGCCGTCCTTCAGGGTATCCAGCCATTTTGCCAGATCACGACTTGGCCGCTGTTTGCCTGTTTCGTCCATGGCGATGATGAACGCGTTGTCAGGCAAGGCAGCCAGCAAGGCCTCGCCTTCCAGTTCTCTGGTTGGCTTTGCGTCCAGCTCGATTGTCTTGATGTCCGTGATGCCCAGATTCCGGCCCAGAGCCTGTGCCCGTGAGAGGTAATCGTCGGCAAGCGCGCGCTCATTCTTGTCACGCATGCGGCCTATGGCGCAGACGGTGATGCGCATTGTGTTCTTCTTTGTCTGCGCCTGCACTCAGGCAGGAGCGTCCTGCAGCTGGCTAGTTGGCCAACTGGTCTTCGGGCATGTCAGAGGACCAGAGGCGCTCAAGATTGTAGAAATCCCGCACTTCCGGACGGAAAACATGGATGACAACGTCACCGGCGTCGATCAGGACCCAATCAGCATGGGTCATGCCTTCAACACGCGGTGCCTTGCAGCCTGCTTTCTTCAGGGCCTCAACCAGATAGTCCGCAACAGACCCCACATGGCGCTGTGACCGGCCGCTGGCGATTACCATGCAGTCGGCCATAGATGATTTGCCTGCGAGTTCGATGGTGACAACGTCTTCGGCCTTGGTGTCTTCAAGACACGCCAGCGCTGCTGCGCGAAGCCGGTCGGACTGGTTGTGGTCTTCTGACTGTGTGCCTGCGAAAGATGTCTCTTCCGCCGCTTTGGCCTCTTGGCCAGCATAGTCGATACTCAGGTTTCAGCTCCACTTTTGCCCTCCACCCATTTCATTTGTGGGGAAGGGTGCCGGCTCATGGAAACTTTGCCGAATCGGCGAAATTTCCTGCCGGTACGGGCACCATGGCCCGCTTCCATGAGGACAATATGACGATTAGGCCTGCAACCGCAAATGCAGTGATTTCAGGCGGTTAACCGGCGACTTCCAGCAGGTGGAGCGAGAACAGGCCATCCACGTCTGTCCACAGACCGCGCGGCACAAATCCGGCCTTTTTGGCCATATCTGCGAACTCCTGAGGCTCATACTTGTAAGAGCTTTCCGTGTGAATGCGCTCGCCGTCATCAAAGTCGAAATTCTGGCCTTCCAGACGAATTGTCTGTGGGCCTTTGGCTTCCAGGTGCATTTCCACGCGGCCCTGATCGCCATTGTAAAAGGCCACGTGGGAAAATCCGCCCTCGTTGAGCTCCGCGCCCAGCTCTGACTGCATCCTTTTGAGCAGGTTCAGGTTGAAGGCCGCTGTGACCCCGGCGCCATCGTCATAGGCGGCATCCAGAATGTGTTTTGGCTTCTTCAGGTCAACGCCGATGAGGAACTGGCCACCCTTGCCCAGCAGTTTGGTGCTACGTGCCAAAAGGGCTTCGGCCTCGGCAGGCACAAAGTTACCGATTGTCGAGCCGGGCAGGAAACCAAGCTTGCGTGTGCCCAGATTTCGGGTTTCTGCGGGCAGGTCGAAACCCTGCGTGAAATCGGCACAAATGGCACCGACGGCAATCTCCGGCATGTCGCCGGCAAGGCCGCTCATCTGGCCGTGCAGGTAGTCGCGGCTGATATCGACAGCTACATAGCCCGCCGGCTTGTCGAGGGCCTCGAGCAGGCGGCGTATCTTGAGGCTTGAGCCCGCGCCGTATTCAACCACCAGACAGTCCGGGCCAACGGCCCTGGCAATGTCCGCACCGTGCTTCTTGAGAAGGCCAAGTTCCGTGCGGGTTGGATAATATTCCGGAGTCTGACAAATCTTGTCGAACAGCTCGGAGCCGCGCTCATCGTAAAAGTACTTGGGCGCGATCCGCTTGGGAGAGGCGGCAAGGCCTGTCATGGCATCATCAAGAAATGTCGCCAGCGCAGGCTTTTCGTCTACGAAGAACGCGAGTGCGGAGGAGTCGATGTCGGGTCGATCAAGTGTTGTCGTGTCGTGGGCGGTCATATTGTTTCCTTCCCGATGCTGGTCGGGCTGTGGATTGGCCGTTCAGGCTTCTTGGCAGGCTTTGTGATGTGGGACTATTAAGTGTCGCGTGCAAGGCGCAACCCTGAGAATTGCCATCGTGCATGGGCAGGGAAAAAGTTTCGGTAGGTCGCACGCATGTGGTTCTCAGCCGTGGCGACGCTGCCGCCGCGCAGGACCATCTGATTGGCCATGAACTTGCCATTGTACTCACCAATGGCACCGGCGACCGGTTTGAAACCGGGATATGGCGTGTATGCGCTCTGTGTCCATTCCCATACGTCGCCAAACACCTGCTCAAGTTGTCCTGCGTGGTCTGCAGCTTTGGGGTGCAGTGCGGATTGTCCGGGCTGCGTGCCGGCAAAGTTGCCTGTCGGTTCAAGTCCTGCGGCAGCGTGTTCAAGTTCAAACTCGGTTGGCAGACGTACGTCGTCGCCCTGTTCGCTGCGCCATGCAGCATAGGCGGCTGCTTCAAAGAAAGAGATGTGGCACACGGGCTCATGTGGGTTCACGGCAACGCGGCCATGCAGTGTGTAGGTTGTCCAGGTGTCGGACGCTGTGTCGTCCTGTATCCAGTAAAGCGGGGCATGCCAGTTATCTGCCTGCGCCCGGTCCCATCCTTCGGCATGCCACCAACGTGGGTCTGCATATCCGCCATCACGAACAAATTCGAGATACTCCGCATTCGTCGTAGGTCGGGTTGCCAGCGCGTAGTCGCGCATCAGCACCTGATGGCGCGGGCCTTCGCAGTCATAGGCAAACCCGTCATTGGCTAGATCACCGGAGTGGCCGCATATGGTGATGCCGCCGGGAAAGTCGACCCAGCCAAGAGCAGATGCTGCATCGCTTTGATGTTCAGGTGCTGGATAGATTGCAGGCCACATCGGGTTGAAGGACAGGGCGTGTTTCAGGTCTGTGACGAGTAGTTCCTGATGCTGCTGTTCGTGATGCAGTCCCAGCTCAATCAACGGCGCAATGGTTTGCCATGTGTCGTCGTCAGTGGACTGGGCAAAGCCCAGGAGCGCCGCATCGACCTGGCTTCGATATATTCCCACTTCCGCCACGCTGGGGCGCGAGACCAGCCCACGGTTCGGGCGCGGGTATTGCGGGCCGACGGCCTGATAGTAGGAATTGAACAGATAGTCGTAGATTGGGTCGACCGGCTGATAGGTCGCGTCGTGTGGCTTCAAGACAAATGTCTCAAAGAACCATGTGGTGTGCGCACGATGCCAGCGGGCCGGGCTTGCATCCTCCATGGATTGCAGCATCTGGTCTTCCGGCGTCAGCGGGGCAGCCAGGCTTTCAGTTGCAGCGCGCACGCGCTCAAAGTGTGCCATGAGCGTCGCGCGCGACAGGCGTTGTGCACCAGTGGATGCAATGTCACTGGAGGCTGTCGCTTGGCTGGCAGAAGAAGGCATAGCGGCGTCTTTCGGCATCTTTTGAGAACTGCGAGGTGCCAACTCCGCCAAGTTCAAAGGCGTAAGTCAACCACGTGTCAGGTAAGTGACGCGATTGTGTGTTTCCAGAGGCGACCCGCGCCCCGCAATTGGACCGCTACGGACCATTTCTGAGGTCAGTCTGCGACCCAGTCTGATCCGTTCTGACGACGGATCTGTGTCGATGAGAGCGGTGTTGGCTGGTCTTCGATAAAGACCCAGGCAGGTGCTTCTTCATTGGCCAGACGCGACGCATGCTCAACGGGAAATTGCCTGTGAGCATAACGGTTTGCAGCATGTGACAGCCGTGCTTTCAGGCTGTAGCCGGGGCGGGCAATAATTGCGACGGGGACGCGTTCCATGATGCTGGTCCACTGATGCCATTTGGGAAAGCTCAGAAGATTGTCCGCACCCATCAACCACACAAAACTCGTGCCGGGCGCTCGATCGGTCAACTGACGGATAGTGTCAGCAGTGTACCGGGTGCCCATCTGAGTTTCGATGTCCGTCACGCGAATGGCGGGATGATCTGCCATTGCCTGCGCACTTTCCATGCGCTGTGTAAACGGGGCCATACCTTTTTCGGGCTTCAGCGGGTTCTGCGGAGACACCAGCCACCACACCTGATGGAGCTGCAACCGGCGCAACGCTACGAGGCTGATATGCCTGTGCCCTTCATGAGCCGGATTGAACGATCCGCCCAGCAGGCCGATGCGCAATCCACCGATCATGCCATTGATCGGGTTGCTGCTGAGCTCTGACGACATCTACGGCCGGGTCTGGCCGCTGCCGCGCACCACATATTTGAAGGATGTGAGTTGCTCCAGGCCAACGGGCCCGCGCGCATGCAGCTTGCCAGTGGCAATGCCGATTTCAGCGCCCATGCCGAATTCACCCCCATCAGCGTATTGTGTTGAGGCGTTGTGCAGCAGAATGGCGCTGTCGCAATCGGTCAGGAACTTGTCTGCGGTTTCCTGATTGTCGGTCACGATGCATTCGGTGTGCTGCGAGCCATATTCGGCAATGTGCGCCAGCGCGCCTTTGACGCCGGGCACAACAGCAACAGCAATAATCGCGTCGAGATATTCGGTGCTCCAGTCTTCCTGCGTGGCTGCAGAAATGCCGGGCACAAGAGCCTGAGATTTTTCATCGCCCCGGATTTCACAGCCCTTGTCCTGTAGTGCCTTCACAACAGCAGGCAGGTGGGTGTCTGCGACGGCTTCATCGACCAGCAGTGTTTCAGCAGATCCGCAAATGCCGGTGCGGCGCAGCTTGGCGTTAACGGCTATCTTCTGTGCCATCTCAATGTTTGCGTCTTTGTCGACATAGACATGGCAAAGGCCATCAAGGTGGCCGAGCACAGGCACACGCGCATCATTGGTCACGCGTTCTGTCAGGCTGCGGCCGCCGCGGGGCACGAGCAGATCGATGGAGCCATCAAGGCCCTTGAGCATTTCTCCAACGGCCGCTCGGTCTGTGGTGGGCACAAGCTGAATTGCCTTTGAAGGGAGCTGCGCTGCATCAAGCCCGTGTTCCAGAATGGTGTGGATTGCGCGCGATGAATGAAAGCTCTCCGAACCGCCACGCAGGATGACTGCATTGCCGGATTTGAGGCACAGTGCGCCAGCGTCCGCGGTTACGTTGGGACGGCTTTCATAGATGATCCCGATGACACCAAGGGGCACCCGTCGGCGCTCAATGTGCAGTCCGGAAGGCATGTCCCATTCAGTGATGGTTGTGCCAACGGGGTCTTCGAGTTCAACAATGGCCTCAAGACCTTTGGCGATGGCTTCGATGCGGTCATCGTCAAGTTTCAGACGATCAAGCATAGCACCGGTCAGGCCACGTGCCTGTGCTGCTTCCATGTCTTTTTCATTGGCGGCAAGAATGAGATCCACGTCGGCGCGGATAGTCATTGCAGCAGCAAGCAGGGCTGCGTCTTTCTGTTTGCGCGGAGCTGAGCGCAGTACTTTGGCAGCGTCACGGGCGTGGGCGCCAATGTCGCGCATGGTGGCGACCACATCAGGGTCTGCTGTATGGAGTTTTTCAACGACACTCATTTTGCCAGCTCGCTTTTTGTGTTGGTCTTACTCGTAGTTTGTTGTGTGTCCTTGGCGGCGCGGTTCAAGGCCAGATGGTCCCGGTGGATCATCTCGTCACGACCACGATAGCCAAGCAGGGCTTCGATTTCACCGCTTTTGTGACCAGCGATGCGGGAGGCATCAGCTGATGCATAGGCCACAAGGCCCCGGCCAAGCTCTACACCTGCTTTTGTCTGCACAATCACAGCGTCGCCGCGATCAAAAGTACCGCTGACCTTGCAGACGCCGGCGGGCAGAAGGCTGCGGCCGCGGGCCAGGGCGGCGGCAGCACCATCATCTACGGTAATGATGCCGGAAGGCTGGAGACTGCCGGATATCCAGCGTTTGCGCGCCACGACAGGTGTTTCGTGGGCGGCAAACCAGGTGGCGTTGGCACCGTCTTCAATGGCCTTGAGGGGATGGTCGGTTGCGCCCTTTGCAATCACCATATGCACACCGGCTTCCGTCGCAATGCGGGCGGCTTCGAGTTTGGTGATCATGCCGCCAGTGGACATGTCAGTGCCGGCGGTGCCGGCCATCGCTTCAATCTGGGGTGTGATGGCATCAACTTCGCGGATGAGAGTGGCATCCGGGTTTCGGACAGGGTCATCCGTATAAAGACCATCGACATCCGAGAGAAGAACAAGACAGTCTGCGTCGACCATACTGGCAACGCGGGCTGAAAGCCGGTCGTTGTCGCCATAGCGGATTTCGGTGGTGGCGACTGTGTCGTTCTCGTTCACAACGGGGACCAGATTGAAGTCCAGCAGTTTGGTCAGGGTCGAGCGGGCATTAAGGTAGGATCGCCGCCCTTCCGTGTCGCCAAGTGTCAGTAAAACCTGTGCGATGCGGATGTCACGGGTCTCAAGCGCTTCCTGATAGGCGCGGGCCAGGCCAATCTGGCCAAAGGCAGCCGCGGCCTGGCTTTCTTCCAGGGCCAGTGTATTGCGTGCGCCAAGGCCAAGCGCCTTGCTGCCGACCGCAATGGCGCCTGAGGAGACGATGATCACCTGCTGTCCACGGGCGCGCAGCCGTGCCACGTCGTCGGCCAGGGTCTGAAGCCAGTCACGGCGCATGCGTCCAGACGCTGAGTCCACTAGCAAGGCAGACCCGATCTTGATAACAACGCGTTTTGCTGTGACCAGGCGATCGCTCATGGGCGCCAGCCTTCGGACGGCGCGGGCCGCTGCTCTTTGGCTGCGAGCTCTTCTGCTTCTTTCGCTTCCGCTTCATCAATCAGCATCTGGCGTACCTTGGCGACGTAGACGTTGATGGCGCGCAGCGCTTCTGTGACGCCTTCGCCACTGGCACTGGACAGCATGATGGGTTTGGTGCCGGTGATGGCCGTGATTTCGGCTTCCTTCTCGGCACGCGCTTCCGGCGTCAGAGAATCCACCTTGCTCAGCGCGACCAATTCGGGTTTCTCAGACAGACCATTGCCATAGGCGGCAAGTTCGCCGCGGATGGTGCGGTAGTCTGCGGCAACGTCTTCCTGTGTTGCATCTACGAGATGCAGCAGCACGTTTGTGCGTTCCACATGCCCCAAAAAGCGGTCACCAAGGCCAAGGCCTTCGCTGGCGCCT
This sequence comes from Pyruvatibacter sp. HU-CL02332, assembly GCF_040362765.1. Classification (NCBI taxonomy): domain Bacteria; kingdom Pseudomonadati; phylum Pseudomonadota; class Alphaproteobacteria; order Hyphomicrobiales; family Parvibaculaceae; genus Pyruvatibacter; species Pyruvatibacter sp. HU-CL02332. The sequence continues at coordinate 1,243,357 of NZ_BAABWK010000001.1, read as the reverse complement.
TCAATCAGGCCGGGAATGTCGGCCAGCACAAAGGCCGCCTCGTCTACTTTGACGACGCCAAGGTTGGGCGTCAGCGTTGTGAAGGGATAGTCGGCGATTTTGGGTTTTGCAGCCGTGACAGTTGCAAGGAAGGTGGACTTGCCGGCATTGGGCAGGCCAACGAGGCCCGCATCGGCAATCAGCTTCAGGCGCAGCCAGATCCAGCGTTCTTCGGCTTCCTGACCTTCATTGGCGCGGCGGGGCGCGCGGTTGGTTGAGCTTTTGAAGCGGGCATTGCCCCAGCCGCCGTTTCCGCCCTGGGCCAGCAGCACGCGCTGGCCAGCCTCGGTCAGATCAGCAATCAGGGTTTCGTTGTCTTCTTCAAAGATCTGAGTGCCGACGGGTAGCTTGAGCACCACATCGTCGCCACCCTTGCCGAAACGGTCACGGCCAGCACCACTTTCGCCACGGCGTGCCTTGAAGTGCTGCTGGTAGCGGTAATCGATGAGGGTGTTGAGGGAGTGGACACACTCGGCCCAGACATCGCCCCCCTTGCCGCCGTCGCCGCCATCGGGTCCGCCGAACTCGATGTACTTTTCGCGCCGGAACGAGATGGTGCCGTTGCCGCCTGCGCCGGACGCGATAAAGACTTTTGCCTGATCAAGAAACTTCATGATGCTTTACTCATGTGAGGACGCCTCTTGAGTGTTTCCCAGCGGGGCTTGTCCATACGATAGTTGTTACGCAGCTTTGCGTCATCAGCATCGGATGAGGCTGACATCGCCGTATTCATGAAATGAAACCCGGCTTTTTCCAGCACCCGCGCCGACGCTGCATTTCCCATGGCGCAGGCGGCGCGCAGGCCACCGGCCTTGAGCATCTCAAAAGCCCAGTCGCGGCAGCCGATGGCGCACTCCGTGGCGAGACCTTCACCCCAGCGTGCAGGGTCCACCCAATAGCTGAGTTCATACTGGCGTCCGCTGACACCGAGCTCGACCATGCAGCCGATATTTGTCGCGCCAAGGAGGGCGCCATCCGATTTGGCGGTGATGATCAGCTGGTAGTCTGTGCCCGCTGAAATCAGCTCGGGCACACGGGTGCTCCACTGCTGCACCAACTCTGCAGGGCAGGGTGTGGGAATGTGAGACATCACGGCACCAATCCGCGCATCACTAGCAATGCGGGCGTAGTCATCCGCATACCTCGACGCGAGCGGACGCATGATCAGACGGTCCGTCTCGATCAGAATGTCGCTCATGCCGGGCAGTGTATGCGCCATGATTTTTTCAGCTTCCCTGTTGCACCAGCCCATCGATCCAGCGGTCACGTGTCATGACCAGATCAAGGGAAGGCATGTCTTCGCCGCGCGCCAGGCAATGGCGGTTGGATTTGCCACTATACTCGAAGCCGCACTTTGTGAGCACGCCGCCGGAGGCTGCGTTTTCTTCAAAGTAGCCGGATGTGAGATGTCCCACGCCGAGATCGGCAAATCCGATGGTAACGGCGGCCTGCGCTGCTTCTGTCGCAAAGCCTTTGCCCCAGTAAGTTTCGCCCAGCCAGTATCCAAGCTCGAACTCGCCTGTCTTCTGGTTGTCGATCCCCACGACACCAATCAATGTGCCTTCAAGCGTGATGGCAAAGGCTGAGCCCAGGCCGCGTGCGCGCTGGTTGGCGTGTCCGGCAATCCACTCTTCGGCCAGACCGTCAGGATAAGGATGCGGGACCACGGCCAGCATCCGGGCCACGTTCCAGTTGTTACATCCTGCCTGCACGGCTTTGGCGTCTTCTGGTTCCAACCACCGCAGCAGTAGGCGTTGTGTCTTCATCTGCGCCCGCATGGGACGTCCTTTCATGATGGCGAGAGAGCAAAACAAAAGGGAGATGGCGATCCATCTCCCTCCCGGTTGGCTATTGCCTCATGAATGGATTGCCACCAAACGGTGGCAATTGGTCCACCGTGTTCTTATTCAGCTGCCGCTGATGCCGGGGTTGCCGGTACCACTGATACATAGGTGCGGTCGCCTGCGCGGGTGCGGAAGGACACGTTGCCTTCGACCTTTGCAAAAATCGTGTGGTCCTTGCCCATGCCGACATTGTCGCCCGGGTGCCACTTGGTACCGCGCTGACGCAGAATAATGTTGCCTGGGATTACGGCTTCGCCGCCGTACTTCTTGATACCAAGACGACGGCCGGCTGAGTCGCGACCGTTGCGGGATGAGCCGCCTGCTTTTTTATGTGCCATCTTGTTTGTCTCCGTATGTCTTTAAAATACCGGTCGGCTGCGTGCTACGCGCTGATGCCAGTGATCTTGATCTGTGTCTTGTGCTGACGGTGGCCCTTCGTGCGGCGATAGGTGTGCCGACGGACCTTCTTGAAGATGCGTACCTTGCGGTCACGGCTCTGGCCGACAACTTCGGCAGAAACCTTAGCGCCTTCTAGAAGCGGAGCGCCGACTTTCGGGGCACCGTCGCCACCGACCATCAGCACTTCTGAAATTTCAATCTTGTCGCCGGGCTCGCCAAGTAGCTTTTCAACTGACAGGACATCGTCCTGAGCCACTTTGTACTGCTTACCGCCGGTGCGGATGACCGCGAACATGAGCGTCGTCCATATAATGAAGGGCACGAGGAAAGGCGGCGGACACGTTCCGCGCCAAAGATGCCCTTGGTCAAAAGAAAATCCGCCGGAGATCGAAAGATACCCGGCGATTGGGCGCGGATCATACTTTTTGAGGGCCTCAAGTCAAGCCGCCTCTGGCCGTTTGGGGCGCTTAACTGCCTGAAACAAGGCTCCTATGCGCCGTCAGACCCAGAAAATAGGCTATGAGCGCGATCCAGATGACCACAGCCCACATGGGCGGGGCTGGATAGGTCATCACCATGACCAGGCTCAATGCGGCCCAAAGGGCTGTGAAAACCAAGGTAACCAGCCGTAATTTCACCACCCGCATGGGATGGGTGAACTTCAACCGGGTGAAGGTGAGCACCGCACACACGGCAATCACAGCCAGATTCGCCCAAGGGTCTGTTTCCAGCACCCACATATAGAGCACCAGCACATTCCAGACGGCTGGAAAGCCCTCAAAGTAGTTGTCATCGGTCTTCATGTCGCGATTGGCGAAGGTATAGAGCGACACGGCCAGAACCACGCCGGCGGTGGCAGCGCCCCAGCCTTCGGGCAGCAGGCCGAGGCTCGCCAGCATCAGGGCGGGCACCACCACATAGGTCAGGTAGTCCACCACCAGATCGAGGGTTTCTCCGGAAATCCGGGGCAAAACCTCCAGAACCCGGTAGCGACGGGCCAGAGGTCCATCGAGCCCATCCACCACAAAAGCCAGGCCCAGCCACAAAAATGCGGCCTGCGGGTCGCCATTGGTGACGGCGGTCAGTGCGAGCATGGCAATAATGGCGCCGGACGCTGTAAAGGCATGAATCGCCCATGCGCGCTGGCGGTCAAAGGCCGTGAAAGTCTCGTCAGGCGCGTGGTCGGGTGGCACTGTTGCCATGTTGTTGCTCGATTCGTGGATCATCAAAGTCGCATAACAATAGCAGGTGCCTCGAGGGCAGGTACGTCATAACCGGCAATTGGCGGTGGGAGCGGGATCAATGAATAGCGGACCTTTTGGATTTCTGGGCGCCGTGGTGCTGGCGGTCGGCGTTGCATTTGCCGGGTGGCAGGTGGGCACAGGCTTTTTTGAAGGCCGCAAGGCTGAGCGCTATGTCACCGTCAAAGGGCTGGCAGAGCGGGATGTAACCGCTGACCTCGCCATGTGGCGTTTGCGCTATACAGCGGCAGGCAGTGACCTCACGCAGGTGCAGGCCGAGATTGACGGCAATACGGACACCATTCGCGAGTTCTTGATGTCGCGCAGCGTCAAGGCAGAGGAAATCAGTCTTGAACGCCTCGAGGTGACAGACCTCCTGGCGCAGGCTTACCGCTCCGGCGGCATCGGTCAGGCGCGCTACATCATTGCGCAGAACCTGCTGCTGCGGACGACGAATGTTCAACTGTTGGATGAGCTGGGCCGCGACACGGGCGAGCTGGTGCGCCGTGGCGTGGTGCTGGCAGACCTTGGCGGGCCGACCTACTCCTTCAATGGTCTCAACGCGATCAAGCCGGAGCTGATTGCGCAGGCGACAGCCGCTGCGCGGACGGGTGCCCAGGAATTTGCCGACAATTCAGGCTCGAAGCTGGGCGGCATTCTGCGCGCCAATCAAGGCGTCATCGTCATTCGCCCGCGGGATAATACCGGCGGTGTCAGTCAGGAAAGCCAGCTTGAAAAGACGGTTCGCGTTGTGGCGACAGTGGACTACTCTCTAAGCGACTAGATCTTCCAACGTCGCACACCAAAGGGACTCCCCCATGGGATCGCTGTTTCGCGGACTTCTCATCATCATCTTCTGGGCAGTGCTCATCGCGCTTTTCGCAGCCGCGCTGGATAGCGACATCCGCGATGTGCTGGAGGACTACATCCCGTTCTTTGATGTGGCTGATCCCGTGATCGACTGGCTGTCAGATTTCCTGTCAGCCCTATGGGATGCAATCACGGACGGGTAGTCGCTTTCAGGCGGTGTCGAGGTCGCCTTGGCGTGGCCGGCCTACACCGGCATTTCCAAATTTGCGGTTGGTACCAAAGCGAGTAGGCCCCGGGCCAAGCCCGGGGACACGGTGATGACGCACCGACCCCCACACCCAGCTCCGTATCCCCGGGCTTGACCCGGGGTCCACCCGCACCTGTCCGACCATGATGCTTGTAGGTGGGGCCACCAGCCTCAACGGATTTCCAAGCCCCGCCGCTTGCAGATCACGCCACCGCGCGTCTATTGTCCGCGCCCTGTTGACCAGTGGGCTTGGCACGTAATGCGCCATCAGCCCATGCCCCGCGGAGAGGTGCCGGAGTGGTCGAACGGGGCGGTCTCGAAAACCGTTGTGCGCGCAAGCGTACCGAGGGTTCGAATCCCTCCCTCTCCGCCAATGACAAAGCTCCATTCTCATTGACACACGGCACTTCACGTAAGTTGTGGAACAACCGATCAGGTTGGACTACAGCGGCGGTAGAACACGTAATCGTGGAAAAAAACTATGTAACCAAAGAAACAACCAAAGAAGACTGCTCTTGTGATCGTGTGGTCCGAAAGCGAGAATCCAACAACTATGGCCATCCAGAAGAGTGCGAGGACGGTAATCGAACCAATTGACTTCAACAGGCTCTTCGTTCGGCTATTCAGCGGGGGATCGTTGTATAGTTGGTCAGTCGGTTTTGTAGTATGTGGATTGGCTGACAATGCTGTGCTTCGATACCAAAGCAAGACGAGAGCGATTGTTAGTCCGATTACGACACTCACATAGAAGCCAAATGCACAGCGGTCCTGGGTCATGAATACCCAATAGCCGATACCCGAAACGACCGCTGTTGGCAGCGCTAGCCTCATAGTATGTCTCCTGTTGGTTCCAGCCTGTGTGCCGACAGGCCCCCGTTCGTCAGTGCGCTATCATTTGCTTTGGGTTGAGTGCATGCAAGCCCCGCGGAGAGGTGCCGGAGTGGTCGAACGGGGCGGTCTCGAAAACCGTTGTGCGCGCAAGCGTACCGAGGGTTCGAATCCCTCCCTCTCCGCCAATTCAGTCTGCCAAAGTCCGTCCGAATACGGATCGCCAATAGTCTGCAATTGGTGGTAATGTTCAAGGGCGTGCAGACGTTGGGACAATGGCCAGGAGGCGACACCTTTGGAACTCATTCAGATTCTGGTGCTTGTATCGGCCTTGCTTTGTTCGCTGGTGGCGGGGTTTGTATTCTGCTTTTCGGTCGTGGTTATGCCGGGGATCAGGACCTTGGGCGACCGGGACTTTCTCAGGTCATTCAAGGCTATGGACGGGATCATTCAGAACAACCCACCGGTTTTCATTCTGGTCTGGCTTGGGTCCGCGCTTGTGTTGATCGCAGCGGCCGCACTGGGTGCCTTGCAACTGGACGGACCAGACGGGGGCCTGCTGATCATTGCCTGCGCGCTCTACATTTTTTGCGTCCAGGTTCCAACGATCGCCTTCAACATACCGCTCAACAATCGTCTTCAGTCTCTGGATCTCGACGCTGTGGCAGAATCCGAGATTGTCGAGACCGCGGAGGCTTTCAAGAGGCGCTGGGTGCGTTGGAATACCTTTCGCACCATCGCGGCGACTCTTACGGTCATTCTTCTGCTGGTGGCCCTCACGTGGCTCTGATTGCGGATGCGCCTAGTTCTGGTTGAAGACAGGCTCGCGTTTTTCCAAGAACGCTAGGATTCCCTCTTTGGCATCGGGTGTGCCGTTGCAGGCGTGGATGGCTTCGCGCTCCATTCGGATAAGTTCATCCAGACTCTTCTCGTCGCCATGCACCAGATTGTTCATCATGGTCCGGACAGTCATGCGCGGCGCAGCTGCGAGTTCCTGCGCCAATGCAACCGCCTTGTCCTTCAGCTTGTCCATGGGCCAAACCTCGTTGACGAGGCCAATGCGGAAGGCTTCCGGGCCTGAAATCTTCTTGGCCCGGAGGATCATGTCGAGGGCATTGGTGCTGCCGACCTGTTTGCACAGGCGGGCGCTGCCGCCCCATGCAGGCACTGACCCCAGATCAGCTTCCGGCAACCCGATTTGGGCGCCGGTTTCTGCAGCAACCCGGAAGTGGCAGGCAAATGGCAGTTCAAGACCGCCGCCGAGACAATATCCGTAGAGTGTTGCCACCCATGGTTTTCCCATATTCTCGATGGCACCGAGTACTTTCAGGCGCTGATCGAATATGGCGTCCGGGCCGCCCCGTTCGGCCATGCCCGCGCCAAGCTCCTTGAGGTTCATTCCAACGGAAAAGTTCTCCGTCCCCTCGCCGGTAATGACGACGGCGCGTGTCGCATCGTCATCGGCAATAGCCTCGACCTCCCTTTCCAATTCGTCCATGAAGGCCAGTGACATGCGATTGTAAGGCGCGTCATTGATGGAGATGACGCGCACTGCGTCCAGCTGGGTGGCGACAAAGGGGGCGTCGGTCATGTGTGTCTCCTAGGGGTGAGTGCTTGAGTTCTTCGGGCGATTTTGTATGAAGCTGAACACCCGGCCCCACCGATAGGGGGCGGGAGATCAACTCTCCGGTATGTCGGTTTTCACAAGCTCCATCAATGCATCAACCATCCGGGCGGCCAGCACCTTGGGGGCTTCAAATTTGTATCGGTCCAGATTGATGGGCAGGGCGAGGCTGCCGTGGATGCCAGCCCAGAAAATCTGCGCCATCATGTGCGGGTCGAAGGGCTTGAAGAGGCCTGCTTCCTGACCTTCGCGGAAAGCTGCGCAGAGATTTCTGTAGAAGGTCTCCTCGTTGAGGTCTGCCTGGTCCGGCGGGCTGCTGCTTTTGTCGCGCACCAGCAGGAAAGCGCTTCGGAACAGACGGTCGTTGTCGAGCGCAAAGCGCACGTAGTGGTCGAGCAGGGCGCGGACCTTATCG